>CAXBRM010000122.1:0-6262 GCA_963978305.1 uncultured Rhodospirillales bacterium | reverse complement strand
TATACGGTCAGGTGATCAATCAGACGGAAATCTTGAAACACAACACCAATTTTTTGCCGCCTCTCTGCTAAGGACTGCCGTGATTGTTCGTTAACCGCCCGATCAAATATGGTCAGCTCACCGCTGGTCGGTCGCATGCCAAGGTATAGCAGTTTTAACAAAGAAGTTTTTCCTGCCCCAGAGGCTCCCGTCAAAAAGTGGAAGCTACCGGCATCAAACTGGTGACAAACGTCCTTTAAAATTGGCTGTGCCGTCCCATAGCGGAGGCTGATACGGTTTAACGTGATCATTGCGACAGAAAGCACCTTGGCCAAGGGTTGAAATTACTGTTCAGATTATCGCATAGCAACAGACCAACAAGAAAGACAATTTGGGGGCATTGTGTTGTTGACCTTGGGAAAACTGGCACGATGCTGTAACACTTCGCTGCCCAATTGTTGGTAGCACGAACGATCAAGCCAGTTTATGACCCAGCTTAGAATTTGTTGTCCCCAATGTGCTGCCGAATATCAGATCCCATCGGACTATTTTGATGGCGGCGAGTGCTATATGCATTGCTCCAACTGCTCAGCACAGTGGGTATACAAACAACCAAAAGTCGCGCCCGCGTCGCAATTGACCGGCCAAGATCACGAGAACGACGACCCTCTGGCTGGCTAGTATCGTCCGCGCGCACAGAGGGACACGCGCCAGGTCAACAAGCGACCGCATTCACAGCCAGGCCACCAAGCGATGTCTCTTTGTAATTTGTATTCATATCGATACCGGTTTGTCGCATGGTTTCGACACAGCAATCCAAGCTGATAAAATGCTTGCCATCACCACGTAAGGCGAGACTAGCGGCGCTAACGGCCTTGATCGCACCAAGACCATTGCGCTCGATACAAGGCACTTGAACCAGGCCTGCAACCGGGTCGCAGGTCATGCCGAGATGATGCTCTAGCGCGATTTCGGCTGCGTTTTCGACCTGCATAGGCGTGCCGCCCAAAACCGCACACAAACCAGCCGCCGCCATGGCGCTTGCCGACCCAACTTCACCCTGGCAACCGACCTCTGCACCACTAATGCTAGCATTGTACTTAATCAGGCCGCCGATGGCGGCAGCGGTCAACAGAAAGGTTGGGATGGCGTCTTCAGTTGCGTGTGGCACGTGATCCAAATAGTAACGAATCGTTGCCGGGACGACGCCGGCCGCACCGTTGGTTGGGGCGGTAACAACTTGGCCGCCGTCCGCGTTTTCTTCGTTAATTGCCATGGCGTAAACGCTAATCCAATCGTTTATTACATGTGGCGCTGGGTCGTTAAGGCCTTTTTCTTCACACAGCTGTCTGTATATGCCAGCGGCCCGGCGTTTGACATCCAGGCCGCCCGGCAAGCGGCCGTCGTGTTTTAAACCACGATCCATACAGTCTTTCATAACTGCCCATATCCGCTCTAGTTTTGCAGACAGATTATCTTTGTCCTCGCAGCTCCAGGCTTCATTTTCGCGCTTCATCTCGGCAATGCTTTTGCTACTGTTCTTTGCCATTTCCATCATTTGATCAGCGGTTTTAAAGGGATAGGGAACGCCTAAGGATACCTGGGCAGTATCTTTTTCGCTTATGCGCGCTGCCAATTCATCAGCTGTTAAGACAAAGCCACCACCAATACTGTAATAGATTTCCCGTGCTAATTCGGCTCCGTTTTCGTCAAGCGCCACAAACTTTAGGCCGTTCGAATGCCCTTCTAAAATTTGATCGTAATCGAACGTTAAATCCGTGTCGGGATCGAAACGGATGGGCGGTAGGCCGCTCACGCGGATTTTTTTGGTTTCGGCAATCTTGAGCAGTGTTTGTTCGGCGGCCGCATGGTCATATTGATCAGGCAAGAAACCCGCGAGCCCCAACAGGGTTGCCCTGTCGCTGGCATGTCCTTTTCCGGTAAAGGCTAAAGATCCATGCAGGCTGGCCTGTATTCGGATTGGTGGACGGTCTAAAATACGCAACAAGGCCAAGAACCTATTGCCAGCCACCATTGGCCCCATAGTATGAGAACTGCTCGGGCCCACGCCAATTTTAAAAACATCAAATACGCTCAAAAACATGGCTTTACTCTTTGCATTTGCGGCAATCTCGCAGCCCACAGCAAAGAGCCTCAAAAACCGCCAGGGTTTTGGAGGGAAAGCGACCAGGGCGTGCGGTTCCGCTAGAACCAAACACTGAGATGGCAGGGTAAGCGATGTTGCTTTCAAATGACTAGTCTAAAAGCGGCTAACCTGCGCTATTATCCTGTTTATTGATCACGAACTGATGCATTTAGGCGCGCTCGGTAGCCTTATGCACACCGCAATCGCCTGGCGCGGCACGAATCGGCCCGCACTGTCAGGGATCGGCTTTTGCTGACTGTTTCGACGCTCGCAAGCGTTCCCTCAATAAAACAAACAGGCCACTGGCGACAATGATCCCAGCGCCGACCGATGTCCAAAGCTGGAGGCTTTCGCCAAAGACGACCATGCCAATGCCCGTTGCAAACACGAGCAAGAGGTAATTGAAAGGTTGAATTGTGCTCGCCGACGCGAACATCAGAGCCCCAATTAGTGCGCTGTGTCCAGCGATGCTTGTGAAGCATAGAAACGCCAGAAGCCAAATTTGATGCCCGTTCGGGTTCTGCCATTGCATAATCCCAAACGGTAGAACAGCCAACCAACCAACAACGCCTAAGTACAACAGCGAGGTTTGAAAACTATCTTTGCTACGCCCTGTGATCCGCGTCACAATGATATAGCTCGCATACATGCAGGCAGCGATAATCGGCACAATCACATAAGGACTTTGGCTCTCAATTCCTGGTCTGATGATGATGAGGGCGCCAAAAAAGCCAACAATCACAGCACTCCACCGCCACACGCCGACGCGTTCACCGAGAACCGGGCCGGCAAGTGCTGTGATCACGAGTGGGAAAACGCTGAACAGCGCGTGCATCAAGCTCAAATCCAAGTGACGCACGCCAATTGCGAAAATAAAAATTTCGCTAACGAGAATTAAGCCGCGGAAGCATTGTCCGATGAGGTTGTTGGTTTGAACCGATGCCCGCAAACCACCTTTCACCGTGACGCTCGCCAAGATGGTCGCGAACACGGCGAAGGCTGTATAGCGGACCACTAGGACCGTGGTGATCGGTAGATCTTGAACCAGCGGTTTTGTGATCGCGTCTTGGCTGGCAAATAAGAAAACCGAAAATATTGCCAGAACGATGCCCAATAGCACACGGGTGGGTCGCTTTTCTGATGGCCAAAGGTTGCTGGTTTTATTCACGTTAATGATTTAAAGCTTCTGTGGTGATGGCCGAATGGTCGCGCCACCAAAACTCCCGAATGGTTTCCATGTCAATTAATAATTCCGATCAGGCTCCAATTCCCGCTCAATCGTTGATGCCGGCCGCCTTAAGACAGGGCTTCGAGCGGTTTCAGACGAGGGATTTGCCTGTCTTGTCGACAAAGTATGCATCACTTGCTGATGGGCAGACCCCGAGGTTCATGATAATTTCCTGCGCTGACAGCCGCGTCGATCCTGGGGCTATTTTTGACGCGGATCCCGGCGAGTTGTTTGTGGTTCGCAATGTTGCAAATCTGGTGCCGCCATACCAAATTGCTGGTAGCGAGGCATTGAATTTTCACGGCACTTCAGCGGCGATTGAGTACGCGGTTACCGTGCTTGGCGTCGATCATATTGTCGTGATTGGTCATGGTGGCTGTGGTGGGGTCGCAGCTTGCTTAAGTACTGCCTCGCAGCCTCTACCGTTCTCTTTCGTTGGACCATGGGTGAGTATTCTGGATGCGGCCCGCGATCGCGTCTTGGCCCGTCATCCGAACGCAAAAGCTGACGAATTACAACGCGCATTGGAGTATGAAGGTGTGCGCCAGTCACTCGCAAATCTGGCGGGTTTTCCTTTTGTTGCCGAGGCGATTGCTGAGCGTGGCGTGCAGCTGCATGGCGCCTGGTTCGGGATTGGCTCGGCAGAGCTGCACTGGCTTGCCGACGACGGTCAGTTTTATCCAGTGACCATCGATATCGTGGCCCAGTGAATACAGCCAGTACAAACAGTGGCAGCCTCTACAAGGCGATTGCGTTCGTAAATTTGGGTGTTCTGCTTTTTGCAATTATGCTCGTCATGATCAAATTCGCAGCCCAGCACTTTGACGCCTTTCAGATTTCAGCGGTGCGCAACGCGGTAGGCGCGCTTCTCGTTTCCTTTTTGCTCGCACGCCAGCTTCGGTTTAATGTGCGAGTCGACGACCTTAGTATGCGGCAATGGCCCCTTGGTATTCAGCGTGGCTTGAGTCTCGCAATTGCTCAATTGGCGTTCTTCTACGCAATTACCAAAATTGAAATTGCTACCGCGCAAACCATTGGCTATGCGTCGCCACTTTTTGTCACGATGTTCAGTGTCGTCTTGTTGGGTGATCGTGTTGGCGTTTGGCGCTGGAGCGCCGTTGTGATTGGCTTTATTGGGGTATTTCTTGTCTTGCGTCCTTTCACGCAAGAGTTTCATTGGGTTTTGACATTGCCGTTAGCAGGCGCGCTTGGCTATGGGTGGAATTTGGCGACAGTCCGTGCATTCGACAAAAGCGTGAAGACATTACTCATCAACAGCTATTCATCCTGGACAGCCGTTGTTGTGTCATTATTCTTCGTGGTCATCTTCAGTAACGCTGACTGGAGTGTGCCACTTTATGCTTGGTGGTTTCTTCTCGGCGTTGGCATTTGTGGTGGTCTTGGTGTTTATATGATCAGTGCCGGGTATCGGGAGGTTCAGCCAAGCAAAGTTGCGCCGTTTGATTATTTTGGCTTGCTGTATGCCATCCTTTTCGGATGGCTAATTTTCCAGGAAGCTCCGATAGATCGGCTGTTTCCCGGTGTGTTTCTGATCGCGGGCGCTGGCTTTCTGATTTTGTGGCGCGAGCGGGTTAGCGGCCAAAAACCTTAAAGTGTGGTTTGCTTCGGGAAGGTCACGCATCCCGATAAGTCACGCATCCCGATAAGTCACGCTGAGATAACGCCTCGCCGAGTTTTTTCGTAAACTTTTCAAGATAAAGCTGGTCAATGCTGTCGAAGGCGTCTTTGACGTGGCTGTCAACATCAAGAACCGCCGCTAATTGTCCGTTGATCAACATGGGTACGACAATTTCGCTCAACGAGGCGTTATCACAGCCGATATGATTTGGCTCCGCGTGTACATCACGGACAATTTTTGTCTGTCCACTTTCAGCGACGGTGCCGCAAACGCCTTGGCCAAAACGGATCATGGTGCACCCGACAGTGCCTTGGTTTGGCCCGACTTCAAGCAGGTCTTCACCGACGCGACGATAAAAACCGCTCCAAAAAAAAGTATCAAACGCATTGTGCAGAAGGCTCAATGTGGTCGACATGAGCGCAATTGGCGAAGCGTGGGGATCGCTCAATAAACCATCAAGGTAGGGCTGAAGTTCCTCGTAGCGCCGCTTTTTTTCGGGTCCAGACAGCAAAACAGGCAGCGCTTTTCCTTGCTGAGAAAACAGGCGATTGGCAGCTTCTGACATAGCATTAAGCCTTTGTACGTTCGATCGCGCGTCGCAAGCCTTCATTGCTGGGGGCTAATTCCAACGCGCGCTTGAAGCTATCGTTGGCCATGAGTTTATCGCCTAGTGCTTCATAAACTGCCCCCAGTTGAGCGTGGCTGCTTGGGTTGAGCGGGTGAAGCTCAAGGCTGGTTTCCAGCGATTGTCGGGCAGCATGCGGGTTATTGAGGCGCAACTCACAAATGCCTTTGGCCAACCAAGCGCTTGCATGGTCGGGGTGGGCCTCCAGAACTTGATCAAAGTCAGCCACAGCTTTTTCAAATTCTTGTGTCGCCTGATAGGCCAAAGCCCGGTTGTGAATGGCGCTGATGTGATCGGGTTTTGCATCAACGGCTCGATTTGCCGATTTGATTGCCTCTTCGTATTCACCTTTGGCTAAAAACGAACCGGTCAAATTTGCCCAGGTGTTTGCAGCATTGGTTGGCTCATACGGCTCAATCATAAGTGCTGCTTGCCAAATCTCATGGGCCTTATCAATGTCTCCCAATCGGCCATAAATCGCGCCAAGGAGATTTTGTGCCCGTGCGTTGTTGCCGAACAATCCTGGGCTGGCTTCAATAATGCTGCGCGCGCCATCAAGATCACCTTCTGAAAATGCTTTTATCGCCATGGCGAGGCCCTGGTTCTCAAAATCTGTCATTCTTGCGCCCGTTCAGCATATCTGTC
>CAXBRM010000121.1:0-6364 GCA_963978305.1 uncultured Rhodospirillales bacterium | reverse complement strand
TTCTATTTACCAATGGCGGAGTTCCTTTCTGTGGATTTGCTACTTATGGTGTGGGACCAATCTTGTCATCCATTGTTTGGTTTGTAAAACTGAGTACCCCTCTCCATAGCCTTCACCAACCTTTCCAGACGACCACCCACCTACCTGGTCAAACCCTTGTATTTCTCAAAACTGCGCAAGCCTCCTAGACCCAACATGCCCAGCAAAACGGTGGGCTTTCAGGAATCCCACTTTTTAATTTGGCACTCGAAAAGCTGCAGGTCGTGGTGTCAGCCAATCGAGCCCTGCCCAGCAGTAGGCGTCTGCTTGTTGTCGGTTGTGGTGGTATCGACAGCGCGGCGCGAGCGCTCAAAATGATTCGATGCGGCGCCGACATGGTACAGCTGTATACAGGCATGGCGGTCCACGGTCCGGGCTTGGTCAGAAAAATCAATGCCGATCTCAGCGCCATCTTGCAACGCGAAAATATCAACAATATCCGGCAGTTGGTCGGTAAGGATCATCATTAGGGTTGCTCAATATGACCACAAATATCATATCCGGCTTTCAGGAAATCGCGCCTCAATATGACGCGCTGATCGTTGACTTATGGGGTGTCACCCACAACGGACGGACGCTATTCTCACCTGCCGTTGACGTTTTTGAACAAGCCAAAAAAGATGGCAAAGCCGTTATCTTTTTGTCCAATGCGCCCCGGCGAGCGAGCAGCGTTTATGCACAGCTTGATCGCTTTGGATTGTCACGTGGTCTCTACGATGCTGTCGTCACCAGCGGCGAAACGGCTTGGGCATGGGTCCACTCAGACTCTGGCCGCGAAACCCTGGGACAAAAATGCTTTCACCTTGGTGCTGGCGAAAAGGACGCGAACATGCGCATCGGACTGGATGTTGAATTCGTCGACGATGTGGCCGAATCAAGCTTTATCCTGAACACCGGACCTGAGGACGCAGTCACAACGCTTGAACGGTTCGAACCACTAATCAGAGAAGCCATAGCGAACCAGATTCCGATGGTTTGCGCCAACCCTGATTTGTCCGTTTTGCGCGGAGAGATCGAAGAACTGTGCGCTGGGGCTATCGCTGAGGAATACCAGCGCCGTGACGGGACAGTTTACTGGTTCGGCAAACCTTGGCAGGACGTCTACAACCATTGTCTCGCGCTGCTGACAGACATTGATAGCAAGCGAGTACTATGCATCGGTGACAGCATGCGGACCGATATCAGGGGTGCCCGAGCAGCTTCGCTTGACTGTTTATTGGTTGGTACAGGCCTGCGTGGTCAACAATTGGTGTCCGCACAAAGCGGGCACCTCAATCCAAACGGACTGAACCAACTCATCGCTGAATATGAGATTGCCCCAACATTTGCGTGTGTTGCGCTGAAACCATAGTTCATCGGCCGACCAATCATTGCCTGTGGCGATGTAGCAACCCCAGCAGCTTTATGCGCCTCGCTGAGCCAATTCTGCCTCGCTTCGGCGAAAAATTATGCGCATTTTATAATGAGAAGCAAGCAGCGGTTTCGCATGTAACCGTTGGGCGGGTTTATTTTGGCCCCTTTCGCTTTGGCTATTTTATTTGATGTTCTGGGCTCGTGAACCTGGGACCATTTGAGCAATTTTGATTGGACGTCGCCGATGTTTTCAGGTGTGCAAGGGCCAAAACCGGAAGCTGTGCATAATCATAGCACAACACGAGTAAGCGCTGATTTCCTGGGCCTAAAGAAGCCCTATCTGAGTATTGCTGTTGGTGGGCTGTTCTTCCTTGCCTGGGTCGCCGGTTGTCTGGTTTTGATGTCAAGTGGCACAAACAGTTTGAGTCAGTTTTCGGGGACAGAATGGGCTTTGGTTGTGATCGCCATTAGTCTGCCGTTGTTTCTCGCTTGTACAGTAGCATTGGGTATCATTCAAAAGCGCGCTTTCCATACGCTTTTAAAAACAGAACTGAAACAGCAGATTGTCACCCCGTCAGTCAAGCAACCTGCTGGCAGTGAAACGGCACACTACATGTCGACGGTCGCCGATGAATTTGATGCACGTCTGGAAACCTTCCACGCTGTCATCGACAATCTCTCTGGCGTTTTGGTCGGTATGACAGCGCAGGTCGAGAGCCAGAACCAGACCCTTGACCAGCTTACCGAGCGTGTGAGCCAGCACGCAGTTGCCATTGGTTCTCAAATCCAGCACCAAACAAAGATGATTGACGACGCAGCGGCAGGTGTTGATCTGTTGATGGATCGTGTCAACGCCAGCGCCAGCCAGATGCGTTCGCTGGTCAAGGATATGCAAGCGCACGTTGAAGAACCATTCGTCCAGACAGCTCAGGCGATGCAGACGGTGGTTGCCGATATGGAGGACCAGCTAGAGCGACTGGATTTACGGCTCGCTAGGGTTCAGCAGGATCAGCAGACGACACTGGCCACCAGTGAGAAAGTCCAGGAGCGATTGACCCAAGACAGCGATACGTTGCGCCTCGCCTCAGAAGCAGCATTGGCAAACATTGATGCGATGTCCACTCGCTTGGCTGACCATATCACCAACATGGACGACATCTGTTTGACAGCTGTGAAAAAGATTGCCCACGTCCAGCAAGAGTTCACGGCGCAGGCGCAGAATCTGGGGATGGTCAGCGATAACCTAAGCGGCCAAATACACCAAATTTCATCAGCGATCGAAGACCAAAACCACCAGCTTGCGTCTTTAGGCCAGACCGCCAGTGCCTACGGTGACATTGTCGTTGAGCACGCGCGGAAGAACGCGGACGCACTGAACATGGAAACAGAAATCGCCGTTGAAAAGCTCTCGCTGACAATGGACGGCCAATTACTGGCAATGAATCAATACGTCGAGTCGCAAAGCACCTACATGGAAGGGACCGCCCGACGTCTTGAAAAACGACTGACCGAGACCTTGAACCGTGGCGACCAGGTGCTTGAAAATCTAACCCAGATCAACGCCGAAAGTGTGTCAAACCTGAATGACTCCCTAACCCAAACGCTGGAGAACTACCGCGAACAGGTCTCAGCTATGCTGCAAGCCCTTAACGAGGACGTGGCTGGCCTTTCACAAAATGAAGTTGAAGCGCTTGACTTACTGAAAGAACGCGTAGCCTCAACAATCACCGATCTGCACGAAGCCTGCGAGACGAGCATCACCCAAATGTCGACACGGGCATCGGCTACAGCGAACTTGCTGGAAACCCAAGCAGAAAGTCTGGATGCACGACTGGTTAAAGTCTCGGGTGCCAGCGAGAACGTCCATACAAAATTAAGTCATGCCGCTGAAGCCTTGGGCCGGGACCTTATTGAGGCGCTGGACGCCAGGGTCCGTGAGCATTCGACAGACGCCAACGCGAGTATCCAAACATTGAGCAATGCGTTGGACAGCAGCCTCGCTCAATGGCGTAAAAAATTGGATGCGGCGATTGAAACCGCTCGGGACACCTCGCATGCCATGGTCGCGAAGGCGGCAGAAAATCTTCAACACCTTAGTGAGACCAGCAGCGACGCGATTCTGGATGCAGGGCAAAAAATACCAACACTTGCCGCCAGTGTTGTTGAGGCCGCTGGACAGGCACGCCAAGACATTAGTGACATCGCCGCTGATCTGCATACAACCTTGGCGCATGTTGTCAAAACCGTCGATGAGACCAGCCAAACGACGGAATTGATGCACCGCTACCTGTCACAGGCACCTGCACGCCTGGATGCCGCCACCGAAGCGCTTAGCGTCATGACCCAAGCCATTGCGACACACGCACAAAACGTCGAAATTCAGGCCAACAGTTTTGAAGCTTCCAGCGACAAAGTCTTAACTCAAATCGCTCAAAACACATCGGCACTCCAGCAGGCCGCAACAATGACAGACAGTGTCCTCGAGAACCAAAATGCCCGATTAAATCGAGGCACCAAGGACGTTGAAACAGCTACTCAGGCCTTTGCCAACAACATCGAATCACTGACGGCTCAGGCTGAAGACAACCTAACCACGATGACCCATATGTCCAACAGCGCTGTTGGGGCAGTTGCCCAAACCAGTCAAACTGTCGGCCATCAAATCCAAGACTTCAGCCGCCAAGCGAGCAATTTGAAGTCCCTGCTGGACAGCATCGGCGGCCTGGCAACTGAACATGGTCAAGCCCTCCAACAGGTTGGTGAACAGGCCGAAAGCCGCGCCCAAAGATTAATGAGTTTGATCCGCAACGATCAACGCGATGCGTTTTTAGGATCGGCTGAGAGTATTGTTGATCGTCTGCACGGCCTGGCGATTGACGTGAACAGTATCCTTGACGGCGAGTTGGATCCCGCCACTGTTCAGGCATTCCAGCAAGGCGACCGAGGCGTTTCGGTCCGACGGCTGCTCGCAAGTCGCACCAATAACGATAGCATGGCTCGTATCGCGCAACTTTATCGCCATGACAGGAAATTTAAGGAACGCGTCGATCTGTACATCGCTGGCTTTGAAGACCTTTTAAAGCGCGCTGCAAAAGCTGATTCTTCAAAGCTGGTGCACACCACCTTCCTGACCGCAGACATCGGAAAGCTCTACGTTTTCCTGACCCAATCACTCGGCGTGCTGGCGGCTGCCGAGTGAGAATGGCGGCGAACAACATCGTGGGAAAGCGAGGACCCACGATCGCGTTCGCCGCTGTTACACCATGTTAAGCTGATCCTGATCGATCAAATGCATAAAACTACCGAAGACCGATCCTCGCAAATGTCCCTGTGCTGACAGGATCGAACCGGCAGCATCGCCTGCCGAAAAAAGGTTTGTGTTCTGCTGCTGTACAATCGAACAATAGTGGAATTCATGCGCGCGGAATACCGAACCGGCAGCAAAGAACGGCGTGTCGGTTAACGCCCGCAAGCGCCGATACCCCAAGTGCCGCTGGCGCGCCTGAAAGCTGGACCGAAATGGTAGTAGCTCAGCGCCTTCGTACCACTGTCCCGCGTCATCCTGTATGCCTTCACCTAACACCATGTAACCGCCACATTCGCCATAGATCGGCACACCGGAGTGCGCGGCGTTTTTGAGGCTACGCCAAAACCGGTCACTGCGGGCCAAAACATCAAGATGGAGCTCTGGGTAGCCACCCGGCAGAAACACAGCTTCGGCATCACCGGGAATTGGCTCGTTTGCCAACGGTGAAAACGGCAAGCTGTCCTCATGCCACCAGTGCCCATAACAAAACCGAAACGCTGCATCCGAAGCGATCGCCAGCCGGCGATCTTTTGCCAATGAAAACCCTGCCTGTTGACGGTCATCTCTGCGAAGCACTGAAAACAATTCAATAATCGCCTTTAGGTTCAAATGGGGACGCAGAGCATCGGCCCATCTCTGTTGGGCTTTGTAAGCAGAGATTTGCTCACCCGCCTGAATAAGTCCTAAATGTCGAGACTCTATCGCCAGTGCCGCGCTGCGAGGCACCACCCCCAAAATGGCAACATCAATGGATGCCAACGCTGCCCGCAAAAGTGATTCATGCCGAGGGCTGCCGACACGATTTAATATCACGCCTGCAACATTGACGTCCGGATTGTGTTGAACAAAACCCGATACCACGGCGGCAATGCTCTGAGACATGCCACTGACGTCAACAACCAACACAACCGGCAGGCCTAGCAGGATCGCCAAGTCGGCACTCGAACCCTTGCCACGATCGGCGCTGCCATCAAACAGACCCATCGTCCCTTCTACCAACAGCATGCTGGCTGGCTGTTCGGCAAGCAACGCAAAAATTGTGCCCGGGCGCATCCCCCATGGATCCAGGCTCAAGCCCAGATTCGAGCGAGCGCCGAGGTAAGCGGTATCGATATAATCCGGACCCGCCTTCGCACCGACGACCTGCTCATCGCCCAGTTCTTGACGCAATAACGCCAACAGGCCAGCCGTGACGATGGTTTTGCCCTGGTTGCTACCGGGCGCGCTGATCAACAGACCCTTCATTGGGGCTTCAGTTCTTTACCATTGAGCGCCCCCAACCAATCCATGCTTGAGCGCAAGCCGACAACATCCCCAAAAACAATAATCGCTGGCGCTGCCATGTCGTGACGATCGGCATCTTGCGCCACATTGGCGAGCGTGGTCTCAAGCACGCGCATCCTAGGGGTTGTTGCATCGCTGACAATCGCCACAGGCTGGTTTGGATCTCGACCACCGGCCAATAACTGCTCTTGCATTAACCCCATATGTTTCATCGCCATGTAAGCGACGATTACGGCGCCTGAACGAGCCAATGCTTGCCAATCTAAATTATCCGGTAATTCACCTGTCAGGGCATGCCCCGTCACAAAAGTTACCGCACTGTTGGTCGTGCGGTGAGTAATTGGGATACCAGCATAGGCCAACCCACCGATCGCCGCAGTA
>CAXBRM010000120.1:0-6406 GCA_963978305.1 uncultured Rhodospirillales bacterium | reverse complement strand
AGAATTTGATTTTTTCTTGAACGACCTGAAATAATTCTTTTTTCTGTTAAATAACCAATTAAAAAGTCTGAGAAGACATCAAAAAATCTAGATATCAGTATTACTAGACCGATAACACTTAAAGAGATACCAATTGATAAATTGTAAAATGTGGGCAAAAAAACAAATAATAATAAAAAACTCCCAGCAAGGTAAAATGACTGAAAACTATAGGATAAAATCGATTTTAAATTCATTCTCTTTTTTAGAGAAAATTTTTGGATGTTTCATTATGGCCCACAGCACAAAAACCTCTCGTATCGGCACGTCCACTCCTATTTCTGCTTCAGCCATCGGCGCGTTGACGCTGGCGGCCGTAAAACCAGCACGAGCGGATCTCAAACCCAGCGATCAGGCAGCCTTGCCGACCGTGCTTGCCGAAAATTTTGTTATCCTTGATGGTGGTAACGCTTTTGTCCGCTTGCAAAATGGCCAGGCGCTGGTGTTAAGTGCTGAGCAATTTGCCGTCGACGCACAAGGGCACCTGGTGCTCACTGACCCGTCAGTCATCGCCCAGATCACTGCGCTCAGGGATAATGCGGCAGCTTATCATCCCGAGGTTTCGGAGGCCGACAGCGGCGCAATACAGCCTCGTCATAATGCCGATCAATCCAACGGATCTTCCCCCAGTGAGCTTGATGCCGCATCTCTTCGTCTTCAGGCGAGCTATTGGTCACCATTGACGGGGGCAGAAAGTAATGGTGATCCCGCTGGTGCAGCCGGTGGGCTGTCAACCAGCCTCCCTATCCCAGTGGTCGCGGGGGCGGTGGCTGTCGTCGGGACAGGATTGTTGGCGCTTGGCTCAGATGGTGGTGGCGGGCCCCCAAGCGAACCCACGCTGCCCCCGGGGCCTGACGTCTTCTCCGGGTTTGACATCGATCTGACCGGTGGTGCTTGGGTCAGCGTAACGGGCACCTCAATTGGTGATATCAACCATGATCAAATTGATGATTGGATCGTTTCCGCCAGTGCACTCAGTACTAACGAAACCACAACCTATGTGATTTTTGGCAGAGAAGGGAGCTACGCGGGCGACTTTGATTTTCAATCACTCGACGCTGGTGAGGGCTTTGCCCTTGATGGTATTGAGCACGAAAACAGCTTAGATGGTGTTGCAACTGCCACCGCTGGCGACGTGAATGGAGACGGCATTGACGACCTGATCATTGGCAGTCCAACCACTGATTCCGATGGAACCAGTGGAGCTGGCAAGAGTTATGTGGTGTTTGGTAAAAACGTCGCGGACGACGGTGACTTTCCGACAAGATTGGACGTCAACAACGGTCTTAATGGCACCAATGGATTTGCAATAAACGGTGGCGGCCTCCTGGCGACCAGTGGTTCCGCGGTCTCGACGGCGGGTGATATCAATGCTGACGGTGTCGACGATATCATCATTGGGGCACCGGGTGATAACGGCACGGCCGGCAGGAGCTATGTGGTCTTTGGCAAAAATGCTGCCCAAGATGGTGATTTCCCGGCCAGCTTTGATCTCGCTTCGCTGGCGTCGCCTGATAGCGATGGCAGTACTGGTTTTGTGATTAATGGCATCGCCACTGGCGATCAAAGTGGATCTGCAGTTTCGTATGCTGGTGACATCAATGGTGACGATATTGCAGACGTCATCATCGGGGCGCACAAAGCGAACACAAGCAACGGATATGGCCAGAGTTATGTGGTTTTTGGAAAGGACAGCGCAGCCGGTGAAACGTTCAACCCTCATTTTGACCTATCAGCACTAGATGGTCGCAACGGCTTTGCGATTAATGGTGAGAGTAGAGGTGAAAATGACTATGCATATGCTGCCGGCTTTTCTGTCTCATCTGCGGGCGACATCAACGGCGACGGCATCGACGACGTGGTTGTGGGCGCACCCACCCATAATGGCTGGATTGGCGCAAGTTATGTGGTGTTTGGAAAAAACGTTGCTGAGGATGGCGATTTTTCGCCTTCCTTGGATCTTGCGTCGCTGATGACATCTTATCCTAATGGTCCCGCCGGTTTTAAAATTTCCATCAATTCCTCAGAGGGCTTGCTGACTGAGATCGTGGACAGGCATTTAGGTATGAGTCGCATAGGCTATTCCGTGTCAGATGCTGGCGATGTAAATCGTGATGGCCTCGATGATCTGATCATTGGGGCGCCGAGCACGACATTTAAGCTGTTCTCTATCGCTGGTGTGTCATATGTGGTGTTTGGATCAAGCAACCACTCTACTGCCGACCTCGACTTAAAGACCGACATTGTTGATGGCGACGGCAGTAAGGGTTTTGTTATCTTAAGTCCTAACCCAGAAAACAACTATTATACGAAAAATCAGAGCGGCTTTTCGGTTTCGTCAGTTGGGGATATCAACAAGGACGGCTTTGGCGATATATTGATCGGCAACAGTGGTACAGAAGAAAGCCACGTCATTTTTGGAATGGATAATTTTGCACCTTTCGTCTACCTTGAAGATCTGGCGGGACTGGCTTAACCAGTCCACGCAACTCTGCCCAAATCAGGCCCAGGATTTAGAAGTCTAGAAGTCGTTTATCAACCCGTTGACCGATGTGATCACGCCGGATTGAGCCCGGCATGTTGCTGGCGCTATAGGCTCGTCAGGGCTTGGTCGATATCCGCGATGATATCGTCAATATGCTCGATCCCGACTGAGAGACGGACGTAACCTGGCGTCACACCCGCGCTCAGTTGATCTTCGGCACTGAGTTGTGAATGGGTTGTAGATGCCGGATGGATTGCCAGTGTCCGCGCGTCACCGATGTTGGCGACGTGGTAGATAAGCTTCAGGTTGTCAATGAACTGTTGTCCGGCTTCCAAGCCACCTTTCAATTCAATGCCGACCAGTGCGCCTTGTCCTTTGGTCAGGTATTTTGCCGCCAGTGATTTTTCCGCTCCGGCGAAAAACTTTGGGTATATGACGCTCGCAATCGCAGGATGTTGAGCCAAGTAGTCCGCGACTTTTGAGGCATTGGCTTGATGCTCGCGGAAGCGGAGCGGTAGGGTTTCCAATCCCTGGATTAGGTGAAACGCATTCGTGGGCGATAGTGATGCGCCTAAGTCCCGCAGCAGCACGACGCGGGCACGAATAGCAAAGGCGATCGGCGCACCAAGCGCTTCCGGCACAAGCGAGCCCCAAACCGCGCCGTGGTAGCTGCCATCGGGTTGGTTGAAGTGCGGTTGTTGTTCAGGATGTTTGACCCAATCAAAATTTCCGCCATCAATGATCACACCGCCAATGGATGTGCCGTGCCCGCCAATGAATTTGGTCAATGAATGGACGACAACTGCAGCCCCATGATCAAACGGACGGCAGGTCACGGGCGCGGCAGTGTTGTCTACGATCAGCGGAATGCCGCGCGAGCGGCCAATCTCAGCGACTTCGGCAATCGGGAAGGGCACAAGTTTCGGATTTGGTAGGGTTTCGCCGAAGTAAGCTCGTGTCCGCTCATCGCTTAGGGCTGCGAAACTTTCTGGATTGGCCGGATCGGCAAAACGGACCTCAACGCCCATGTTGGCGAGCGTATTGTTGAATAGATTGTAGGTTCCCCCGTATAGATGGGGTGACGTGACGATATTGTCGCCAGCCGCTGCGACGTTCTGGATCGCCAATGCAATCGCCGAGGATCCTGACGAAACCCCAAGCGCTGCAGCGCCGCCCTCTAAAGCAGCCAGCCGCTCCTCTAACACCTGCGTCGTCGGGTTCATAATCCGTGTGTAGATATTCCCCAACTCCTGCAGCGAAAACAGCTTGCTGGCATGCTCGCTATTGTCAAATTGGTAGCTGGTGGTCTGGTATATGGGCACCGCGACAGAGTTTGTTGCCAAATCGCGCCGATGGCTGCCCGCATGCAAAACTGATGTTTCGATATGATATGATGGAGCTGACATAGTTGCTTTCCTCTGCTCGCTGCCTCGACAAACGGACAACTTGATTAAGAATTAATGTATTTCAGAGGAAAATGTGCAACGTTCAGAAAAGCAAGCGTTAAATTGCTTTTTGTTCTTAAAAATTTGATTTTTTGATACAATGCGGGAAATTGTTCGGTTTTGGTTAGGATTTATGGAATGGATGAAATTGATCTGTTGCTGATTAAGCAACTTCAGAAGGATGCTGACATGGCCCTGACCGAGCTGAGTCGGCGCCTTGGTGTATCCAAGACGACATGCTGGAATCGTCTTCAACGCTTGGAGGAGCAGGGAATCATTATTGGTAAATATGCCCAGTTTGACCGTGAAGCGCTGGGCTTGTCTGTTGTTGTGTTTCTATCCATTACGGTTGGCCGTCATACGCCGGGCGATGCCAAACAGTTCAATGCTGTGATTGAGCAATTTCCTCAAATCGTCGAGGCCCACCGATTAACGGGAGAAGGCGCCGATTATCTGTTGAAAATTGTTTGTCCCGACATCGAAGCCTATGACGCGTTTCAGCAGAAATTGATCAACAAAATTGACTTTAATGCCATGTCCTCAAAGATTTCACTAAAGGAGATGAAATGCTCACACCATCTGCCGCTTTCTCATCTTGAAGACCAGGGCTGAACCACATCACCTCCGATCATCAGCCGCCCTGACAAACGTCGCTAAGTATCGAAATGCCGCCAACTAAGATTCACTGTCAGGTATTAAGAGCGCTGACGCCTGTCGCATTGCCTTTTTACATATTAAAGGCGCCTTTGAGGCCATCCAGCACGAACTCAACGGCCAGTGCCGCCAATATGACCCCCAAGATCCGTGACATGATTTGGATGACCTGCGGTGTCAGGAAATGGGCGAGCGCACCGCCCAATGTGAACAGCAACCATGTGATGCCCATAATCACAACGACCATCGCTAGCACGAGCCAGTATTCGACATTGCCCAAGCTGTAGTCTGCGGAAAGTAACAGCAAGCTGGTCATGGCTCCGGGGCCCGCCAGGAGTGGTATCGCGAGTGGAAAGATCGCTAACGATGACCAATCCTGTCCAGTTTCGGTGTTGCCGTTATTGATGGCATCGTTTGCATTGGCAGCCCGACGTTTTGCGCGGCGTTCAAACACCATTTCTATGGCAATCACCAACAGCAAGACGCCGCCTGCTATTCTGAAAGCATCAATCGTCACTTGAAGTGCTGACAACAGTGCGTTGCCAGCAACCGCAAAGAACAGCAAAACCCCAGTCGATATCAGCACAGAACGCGTCGCCAACCGCACGGCTTGATCGCGACCCAAGGGTGCAGCCATCGCGACAAACAATGGCAGCACGCCGACAGGGTCTATGGTGACGAACAGTGTGGTAAAAGTGGAAAAAAGAAGCTCAATAACCATTGGCGTGCTCATGGATGGATTTTGTCGGTCGGAAAACATTTGGCAAGCGAAACGCGGGCGTTCGGGAAAACCGTCTATGCCTCAGAGAATACCTTCGGTTGGCACAAAAACGAGCTGCTGATTTAACCAGCGTATGCTTGATAATTAGTGCCGTTATGGTGACAAATTTTCGATGCTTTCGCAACAGCCAGCCGGAGCAAATTTTACCAGTTTTTTGCTGGGAGAATGGTTGTTGACCCTTTGGAGATGTTGTCGGTGTCGTCGGGAACAAGCAGTCTTAGAACAAAAGAGCGAAACGTTGCTATGTTGCTTGCCCTCAGACTAAGCTATTTTAAAATTAATTGTTGTTAACACGGTCATCGTGTCAAAGTTGGTAAGAAAGGCGGTGGCGAATGCTCATTGAAAATCAATATGTTGGTATAGGGCTTCCTTCTGAAACATCCGGCGACCCGAATTGGCAGAGCTATCCTTGGGTCTGCGATAACAACGATGCCGTCAGCGCACTGTTGGCACAGTGCCCCGCCCACCATGAGACCCCATTGACAGCGGCCTTGGCTGTGCACAATTTTCCCTCTGACGCTACACTATGGCTTAAAGACGAAACGGCACGCATGGGCCTCGGCAGTTTTAAGGCTTTGGGGGCGGCCTTTGCCATAGCCCAGCAAGCCGACGCGGCACGCAGGCACGAGGAACTTGCTTGGGAAGACTGCTTAAAGGGCAAAACCTATGTGGCTGCCAGCGCTGGTAACCATGGCCTATCCATCGCGGCCGGTGCGCGGTTGTTCGGCGCGACGGCTATCATCATTCTGGCCGAAAACGTTCCAAACGCGTTTAAACAACGACTGGAGAATTTCGGTGCGAAAGTTTTGGTTCATGGCAGTGATTACGGACAGTCAATGGCGAAAGCCGAGGCAATACAGCAAGAGACGGGCGCCATTTTGCTGTCGGATTCGTCATGGGCGAATTATGTTGAGCTGCCCTGGCACGTGATGCAAGGGTATACACAGTGTGCGACCGAGTGCGTCCGTCAGATGGGTGCGGGTGTGCCGACAAAGATTTTTC
>CAXBRM010000119.1:0-6461 GCA_963978305.1 uncultured Rhodospirillales bacterium | reverse complement strand
TTAACATCCTTTCGTAAAGCAAGACATCCGGCGAAGCCCGGAGCATTACCAGCCCTGTTAAACCCAAAATACGATCCAAAAGTCAGATGATCAGCCATATCTCATCGCTCGTTCAAATGAATCCTACCTTTGCTCCTAGAAATTAAGAGACGCGTCGTTGCGCGCGCAGGATTTTGCTTCTGTATAAATATCGATGGATAAAGAACCGCATGCTCGCCAAGCAGTCGACATCAGGGTCATTTATGCGAGTCTTGGCATAATACTTTCTTACGCCTGAGGCATTGTTGCAACGAGCGGTACAAACTTGACCTTGCCAAGCACGTCTGTGGCTATTTCCTGATCGGTCTTTATGCAGCGCACCAAATGTTGTGCTTCACCTTGTTTGCCGACGGGTGCGACCAACACGCCACCGACCTTCAATTGATCAAACAGCCCCGCTGGGATGACCTCTGGCGCCGCAGTCAGCATAATTCGGTCAAACGGCGCCTGGTGGGATAAACCATGGGTGCCATCCCCGACAAACTGCTGGACATTCCAAATGTCCAACGTCGCCAGACGCTCTTTGGCAGATAACGCCAAACGCTCAAAGCGTTCAATCGTGAAAACAGCTTTGGCAAGCTGACTGAGAATTGCGGCTTGATATCCGCTGCCAGTGCCAATTTCGAGCACGCGATGATCAGACTGGACATCAAGAGCGCTCGTCATTTGCCATACAATTTCAGGCGCACTGATCGTCTGTCCTTCGCCCGCAGGCAAAGCGACATTATCGTAGGATTGATCGACAAAAGCCCTGTTGACAAATTGTTCCCTTGGGACCTGGTCGATAATTGTTGCCAGGACTTTCGCATCCCCGACACCCGATTGACGCAGCAGCATGCCCAATCGAAAACGGCTGGCGTCCAATCGCGCCTGTAATGCTTCATCAACCTCTGTGCTCATAGCGATTTATCCGGCGACAAGGCTCATTTTGGCATTTTATCTTCCAATCGCCGCATCAAAAAAGGCAATATGGCATCATGACTCTGGGTGACACGGATTGGCGTAATGGCAATTTCTCCACGCCCACAAGCGGCAATATCACTACTTTGCCGACTAGGCGTATTATCACGTTCAAACCCAAACCCATAGGTATTGCGCTCGCCATCGGGATGATCGACCAAGCTGATCAAGGTTTTCCTAAAGCCCTGCGGCGCCACGGACCAGCCAGTGACCTGCCCAGCATCGACAGCCGGAAAATTGACGTTCAAAATACACTCCGGGCCGACCGGCAAATCAAGCACTCGCTCCAGCACCTCGTCAAGGTGACCAACGCTTGCAGACCAGTTATCGGTTCGTTTGCGACGGACTTGGCTGAAGGCAATTGCGCGCATCCCATGCATCGCAGCTTCCATCGCGACATTGACCGTGCCAGAATATCCGATGTCCTCACCCAAATTACCGCCCTGATTAACACCAGAAAGAACGATATCGGGCGCCTTATCCGTAAACAGTGCGTGCAATGCCGTCAGTAACGTGTCGACAGGGCTGCCCGTCACGCTGTAACGGCGCTCGTCGTGCCGGCGTAAATGAAGATGACCTCCCAAGGAAATCGAGCGGCTTTTCCCGCTTTGGTGGGTCGCCGGCGCGACCACCCATACATCGCTGAATTGTTGGCGTGCTGCCCGTTCAAGAATAGCAATGCCGTGCGCGTCTATACCGTCGTCATTGATGATCAAGACGCGCTCTTGTCGCTTGCCCATTATGCCGAAACCTTTGGCTCGATCATTGTTTTTCCAGCCATATAGGGCAACAGCACCTCAGGAATGAGAACCGAACCATCTTCTTGCTGGTAGTTTTCAATCACCGCCACCATCGCGCGCCCAACCGCGACACCTGACCCATTCAACGTGTGAACAAACTTTGTTTCTTTTTCACCGGCTGCACGGTAGCGGGCTTTCATCCGCCGTGCTTGAAAGTCAAGGGCGTTCGAGCAACTAGAGATTTCACGGTAGGCACCCTGTCCTGGTAACCAGACCTCAAGATCATAGGTCTTTGCCATGCCAAAACCCATGTCGCCCGTACATAATTTCATTAAGCGATACGGCAAACCAAGCTGCTGCAGAACTGCCTCGGCACATGCGGTCATACGCTCGTGCTCCTCTTCAGACTGATCGGCCGATGTAATGCTTACCATTTCAACTTTGTGGAACTGATGCAAACGTACCAAGCCACGCGTGTCTCGTCCAGCTGAGCCAGCTTCGCTGCGGAAACATGGGGTGAAAGCCGTATAGCGATGCGGCAAGCCCTCAGCATCGACAATTTGATTGGCAGCCAAATTGGTCAACGGCACTTCCGAGGTTGGAATCAGGTAGAAGCCTTCCTGCGTCTTGAACACATCCTGCTCAAACTTTGGCAGTTGCCCGGTACCGTACAGCGCTTGCTCGCGCACCAGATAAGGCGTCACCGTTTCCTGGAGTCCATGTTCACGGGTGTGCAAGTCCAACATAAAGTTTGTCAGTGCTCGCTCCAGACGAGCGAGGTCACCATGGAGAAAGACAAACCTTGCACCACTCATGTACGCGGCACTGTCAAAATCCATCAGACCCAAGGACTCTCCGAGTTCAAAATGCTGACGTGGCTCAAAATCAAAAGTTTTCGGCTGTCCCCAAGCGCGAACCAACTCATTGTCGTTTTCGTCCTCTCCAACAGGCACGTCATCAAAAAGTTGGTTGGGCAAACGACTGAGCAAATCAGCAAGCGCAGCGGCCAATAGGCGCTCCTCATCTTCCAACGTCGCCACCCGACCTTTGATTTCTGATACTTCATCCATCAAGCTGGCGGCTCTTACGTCGTCTTTGGCCCGTTTTGCTTCTCCCACCGCTTTGCTCACGATATTCCGACGATTTTGTAGTTCCTGAAGTTCAGTCTGAACCGCGCGCAGAGCTTCATCCTGGCGCAAAATTTCTGCCGATTGAGGCGCAATGCCTCGCTTCGCCCAATTGGCATCATACGCTTCAGGCGATTGGCGGATGGCTTTTATATCATGCATGGAACATAAACTCATGGTTGCAGTTTGTGTGCAGGTGTGTCGACAGTTTAGCAAACCAGAGGGCTGTTGCTAGCCCCAAGCCAGCAAAAGCCAAACCAAATTAAACATGGCTAACCCCCGGCGTGACGGCGCAACCTGCCGAACGAACAACGCGCATTGGGCATCAAACCATCGCCCCTATTCCCTACTTTTCTGGGTCTTGTGCTCCGCCTGGTATTCCGTAATGTCGTCTTCTAAGCCAAAAAGATGAGGATTGCGACGCTCAAACAATCGGGCAAGGACAATACTGCCCTCATACAAACCATACATGGGAACGGCCAACAGTGCCATGGTCACAGGGTCAGGGGGTGTCAGCACCCCAGAAACAATGGCAACAATCAAAATAGCATAGCGGCGGTTATTGGCGAAATTCGTTGCTGAGACTAAGCCTGAACGATTGAGCAGCGCCATCAGAACTGGCACTTGAAACGCAATGCCAAAAGCTAAAATCATCCTTTGCGTCTCGCGCAGGTAAGCCGACACAGAGTTAATCATTATTTTGGTCCATTCGCTTGCGTCCGTTTGACCAGCTTCAGCGATGGCTTCAAAGCGGGTCGCATCACCGACGGTGTAGCGAATTAAAAACTCATATGCGTTTGGCATGACTATATAATAGGACAGCAACACTCCAAGCCAAAACAGGATGGGACTCGTTATCAAGAACGGCCCGAACGCGCCGCGCTCTTTTTTATACAATCCAGGCGCAACGAATCCCCATACTTGCATCAATAACAACGGTAAACTGATCACCGTCGCAAAGAACACCGCTAAATTCATATCGGTGAAAATCTGTTCAAACACAGACAGCGCGTAGAGATTAAGTTCCTGCCCATTCGCTTGAAGCGCAAGGGCAAGCGGTCGAGCAACAATGCTATACAGAGGCTTTGCAAGCGCAAAACCGAAGACAATCAACACAACGAACACGGCAAAGAATGCCAGGAGACGGCCGCGCAATTCTGTCAAATGAGCGATCAGCGGCGCACGAGAACTATCTTCCGTATCACCAGATCCATTGGCGCTTAAGCCATAGAAGGGATTAAAGTAGTTGAGCCATTTCACGCGTTTATTTCCTGCTCACCCGTTTTTTTTGGGCCGGTTTGCTGCCCTCTGCTGCCGACCCAGAGACGACAGCATCGTGATTTGGGGTTTCGCGGGATTTCACGCGATCGGTCTGAACGCGAGATTGCTCTGCGCCAGCGTCAAATTTTTTTGTCGCCTTTTGATCGCGCAACTCATCAGGGTTTTTGACGTCGTTACCAGAACCGTCTGTCGACTCATCCTGGTTACTGCGCGTGGGATTTTGCTCCTTACCGGTCAAAAGCCGCTCGGCAGCACCGACTGGCGTAAAATTGCGCGTCTGATTAATTGTTCTGGTAATCTCGTCAAGTTCCGTGTCACGGACAATGTCGTCAACCCCGCGACGCAACTCCCGCTGCATCTGCTGAGCCTTCGCAAACCAGACGCCCATTTGCTTCAAAAGCAATGGCAATTGCTTCGGCCCAACAACAATGAGAGCCAAGACAGCGATGGCCATTAATTCGCCCCAACCGAGTCCGAAAAAATTCATGGCGGTCGTCCCGCTCCAGTCTAATTCAAGCGTCGCTCTTGCTGCGTTCGACCACTTCAGAAGCTTTTTCTTCTACTTTCGCCTCAATGGTTTTTGCCTCGTCGGCGGTCGGCTCTGATTCTTCAGGGTCTTCCTTCAGTCCCTTGCGAAAAGCCGTTACGCCTTTCGCAACATCGCCCATCAGCTGGGGGATCCGGCCGCGGCCAAAGAATAAAAGGAGGACAAAGCCAATAACCAATAAACCAGGTAAGCCAAAATTGCCAAGCATGTGCAATTTCCTTGTCTGTGTCGTTCTACATATTACGATGTAAGTGACAGCTGCCCGCGACGCAATAGGCCACGCATGATAATCATTCGTCACTGTTGGTGAACCAATGAATGTTTAGGCTTTAAACATAAAAACAAGATCTCGAGAAACACCCAAAGCAAAACTCAACCCGTTTTCTGGCAAAAAGATCCCATCGACTTTGCTGTGAACATGAATCGGCTCCCGCTCGCCAAAATCAAGCGACATGTGGATCAGGCTATTACGACCGAGCAATCGGCTTTCCATCACTTGACCAACGGGCAGTGTAGCCCCGTTGGCCGCGTTTGCCCAAGCTTGTGCTTCCATCTGGAAGCTGCCGATTGGACATGGCTTGATTCCGTGGGGGGGAATTAACACGTCTAACATTGTACCGTCGCTGAAAGACGGGGCATCAAATCGGCCCAGAGGCGTGTCGACGGTACCGTCGCGCACGCGCCCGCGCACGCGATTCGGCTCGCCAAAGATCGCAACGACAAACGGATCTTTGGGATGAAAAAGCACTTCATCTGGCACATCGTTTTGAAGCAAACGACCATCACGAATGACAGCAATCCGGCTGGCCATGTACATGGCCTCGTCAGGGTCGTGGGTAACCATCAGCGCCGAGGCCCCGATGCTTCGGATAAAATGCATCGTATCATCACGCAAACGCTCCCTTAGGCTTTGATCAAGACCGGAGTAAGGTTCATCAAGCAACAAAACACTTGGCCGGGGTGCAAGCGCTCTCGCCAAACCAACCCTTTGCTGCTGTCCGCCTGACAATTCGTGGGGCAAATGGTCAGCTTGACCGCTTAGGCCCACTCGTTCGATCCAGTCGTGGGCGATTTGCCGCTTTTTGGCGTCGGCAATCCCCCGCAAACCAAAGGCAACGTTTTGCCATGCCGTCATATGAGGAAAAAGCGCGAAATCTTGAAAAACCATACCCATATCGCGATGTTCGGGCGACCAATGAGTATGATCGGCAGACGCAACACGCCCCCTGAGCAAAACTTCCCCGCTTTGTACGCGCTCAAGGCCAGCGGCTAAACGCAATGCAGTAGATTTGCCAGCACCACTTGGACCGAGAAGACAAACAATTTCGCCTTGTTCCAAATTCAACGAAAAATTTACGAGAGCTTGCGTCGAACCAACATTGGAGCCATGGGCGCCCAAGCCTCGCTTGCCCGGCACTGAAGGATAAGCGTGGTGCAAATCTCTGAAAGCCAACGGCGTATTCGCTAGCTTGGGGTTGATTTTCATATTTTTATACTGAGCCATAATATTTTTATTGGACGCTAACGGACCAAAATCAAGAAGATAACTCGTTGACCGCCAAAGGATTCATTCGCACCACATTAGATTTTTCTTCTTGATCTACCCGACCATTAGGCTCTGGATTTGGATCGCTTTTATCTTCATCCACGTCGCCACTCGGATCAGTATCAATCGCCGTGATGTCCTCCATTGCTTCAAATTCCTCGAGCGATGGCGCTCGGTCCAACAGCCCACTGTCTTTTAATTCTTTCAAACCAGGTAATTGA
>CAXBRM010000118.1:0-6490 GCA_963978305.1 uncultured Rhodospirillales bacterium | reverse complement strand
ACTTTTCTGGGTCAGAATCATAAACACCATCCACACGCGTTCCTTTTAGTAAGGCATCACAATTCATTTCTGAGGCCCTCAGAGCGGCAGCTGTATCTGTTGTAAAGAAGGGATTCCCTGTACCAGCACCAAAAATCACTGTTCGACCCTTTTGCAAATGTCGGATCGCTCGATTCCGGATAAATGGCTCACAGACGTTATCCATAGGGATGGCCGACTGCACACGGCTATCCACGCCAGCATCGTCCAGAGCATTTTTTAGAGCAAGGGCATTTATGACAGTAGCCAGCATTCCCATTTGATCAGCCGCCGCTCGGTCCATGCCTTCGGCGGCACCGCTGACGCCTCTAAAAATATTTCCGCCGCCAACAACCAGGCAAACTTGCGCGCCTTCAGCGATCACCGTTTTGATTTCACGGGCAATTCTTTGCACGTAAATGGGGTCAATTCCATAGGCCCGGTCACCCATCAGGGCTTCGCCACTTAGCTTCAACAACACGCGACGTCCGCTAAAATCAGCTAGTTGATGCACTTCATTGTCGATATCAGCCACGTGCGCCGCTCCCGTCATGGATTGATGCAATAATATGTTGCAACGAGACGGCCATATTTATGGCGAGTGAATAACCATTCTTAGCAGCCACCGCGGCATCTCATACATTGAGTCGCAAGAGGTAGCAACGACCTTCCCAACACAACGGCATAAAAAAAGGAGTGCTCGACTATCGAAACACCCCTCGTTTTCCTTCGGCGAGATGGGACATCAATCAAGCCATACGCTCTGCCTGGCCTTAGCGGCCAGCAACCGCCGCCACTTCTTTGGCAAAATTTTCTTCTTTCTTTTCGATACCATCGCCCAATTGCATACGGACATATCCTTTAAGCGTTACATCAGTGTCCAATTCTTTGGCCAATGCAGAGACGCAATCCTTAACGCTACGTCCGTCGGCATCAGTTACAAGGGGCTGTTCGACGAGACATACCTCTTTCAGGAACTTGGCCATACGACCTTCGATCATTTTGGCAATGACCTCCTCAGGTCGGCCCGACTCCCGAGCTTGTTCTGTGAGAACAGCACGTTCACGATCAACGACATTTTGATCAAGACTGTCTTGATTTAAAGCGGCTGGATTCATTGCCGCAACGTGCTTCGCGATATCGCTACCCAACAATTCCAATTGGGCGGTGTCGCCAGATGACTCCATAGCAACGAGAACGCCGATTTTGCCCAGGTTTGGCACAACAGCATTGTGCATGTAGGTGGCAATCACACCATCCTCGACCGATAGGCTTGCAACGCGGCGCAACGACATATTCTCGCCAATGGTAGCAATATTATCCGTCAGGACTTCAGAAACTGGCTTCTCGCTCCCGGGATATGTCATGCCAGCGAGAGCATCAATATTGCCATTAGCGTCCGCCGCAATGCTCGCAAGATCGGATACGAAAGTCTGGAACTGCTCATTTCGAGCAACAAAATCCGTTTCTGAGTTGACTTCGATAACAGCGGCACGGGTGCCAGTGGCATTGATGGCAACCAATCCTTCCGCCGCAACGCGATCCGCTTTTTTTGCAGCCTTCGCCAAGCCTTTGGTGCGCAACCAATCCATGCTAGCTTCCATATCGCCGTTGTTTTCGACGAGCGCCTTCTTGGCGTCCATCATACCCACGCCAGATTTTTCACGGAGTTCTTTAACCAGTTTCGCTGTAATTTCAGCCATTGTTCGACCCTCGGTCCTTCAAGTTTGGAGGCAATTGGCAACCAAAATACTGTGGCGGTCCACTGCCCAAATTAAGACACCGCCTACGTAAACGAAGGGGCGGCGCAAATAAACCGTGCCAGGCCTTTGGCTGCGTTGCACGGGCGCGCTGACACTACGCCTTTGTTAAATGTTTATGCGGCTGGTTGCTCTGACGGTTCGCTTTGTTCAACGCTTTCTTCATTTGGCGTCGGATCTGCCGGCGCCTCAGTCATTTCAGCGGCGCCGTCGACCTCAATCGTTTCCCCCGGTGCATCTTCTGCCATTCCGGCATCGCCACCAGACTCACTGATTTCAGCCTGCAAACCATCTAACACTGCATCAACGACCAACTCGCAATAGGTATTGATGGCGCGCAGAGCATCGTCATTGCCTGGCACGGGAAACTCGATGCCATCCGGATTTGAATTCGAATCCAGGATACCAACGACAGGAATGCCCAATACGTTGGCTTCAGCGACCGCCAAGTGTTCTTTGTTTGTGTCGATAACGAACAACATATCAGGCAGGCCGCCCATGTCTCTGATGCCACCGAGCGTCTTGGTCAATTTTGATTGATCTCGGCTCATCATCAACTGTTCTTTTTTCGACAGTAGGCCCGCCTGTTCGCTATTGAGCGTTTCTTCGATCTCGCGCATCCGCTTGATTGATTGACTAACCGTCTTCCAGTTCGTCAGCATGCCACCAAGCCAACGGTGGTTCACGTAGTATTGCCCGCACTTTTCAGCGGCGTCGGCGATTTGCTCACTAGCGGCACGCTTGGTGCCAACAAATAGGATTCGACCACCACGGGAAACGACGGCGCTGATAGCCTCAAGCGCACGGGACATCAGTGGTACAGTTTGTTGAAGGTCCAAAATGTGAACCCCGTTTCGTTCGCCAAAGATGTACTCTTGCATCTTTGGGTTCCATCGACGGGTGCTGTGGCCGAAGTGAACACCAGCTTCAACGAGCTGGCGCATTGTAAAAGAAGGCGCTGCCATGTTTTCATCTCCCCAGGTTTAGCCTCCACAGAGCGACAACGGGTAGCGACCCGCACCAAGGTATTTGGCTCCGTGTGTGTGTTTATCGCTCGGCATATAAGCCGACGCGCTATCCATCGCAAGTCACACCTTCATTATGGGGGCTATGCGAAAAAATACGGAGATCTAAGTCTAGGCCCCAGTAGCAAATCCTAGCAAAATGGCGAGGCAAACTTGAGCCTTTAATGGCTCATTAACACTGGGCGATCCATATTCTCCAAAACCTGACGGGTTGCCCCACCCAAAATAATCTCCTGCCAGCCCGGGCGACCAAAAGCGCCCATGACAATGAGATTAACCCCATTGTCTGCTGCTTGACGCAATATAATATCGCCAGCATTTCTTGAATCACCAAAGTCACGCTCGATTTCAACGTTCACACCATGACGCGACAAGAAGGCCTGTAGTTGTTCCAAGGGCACACGGCCTGTTTCTTCAGCCGAGCCAGTCGAAAGCCCAACAACGGTGTTTGCCGCTTTGATAAGGTCCAAACCATCCCGTACGGCGCGGACAGATTCTCGGCTGCTATTCCAAGCGATCATCACCCGCTCAAAATCAGTCTCAGCGTCAAAATCAAATGGTAGAACCAGTACAGGGACACCGGCTGTCAAAATCAAACGCTCAGCAATATGGAGGCGTAATTTGTTATCTAATCCCTTAGCATCAAATTGACTGACCAAGAGCAAATCAGCCGCACGAGCGTGTTTAGCAAGCACTTTGAGGTGTTCGCCATCTTCCTGGACCCAACGGTGCTGGACCCCCATCTTTTCACAGTGTTCATCAAATATCGTTGCGAGTTCGTTCGCACGCTCGGCAATGCGTCCCAGTCGACTTTCCAATACAACCGAACTTGCGCCACGCCCGACGATTGCGTCGGGCATATCCACGTCACGCATCACAAACAGGCCCGTCAAAAACGCAGCGTGCTTCGCTGCCAATTGCGTAGCGAAGCGGATGCGGGTCTCAACCTGTGGATCGTCACCAAGATGTACAATGATGGTTTTGATCGCCATACGAGCAACTCCGAATAAAACTTTGTCTAATGCCAAGATCGACGCTTTAGCGGCCTAAATCAACACCCAAATCATCTGGATCTTGGATCTCACCTTGCAACAAGCCTTGTTCCTTTAAAAACACGCTAAAGCGAGCGTAGCGACCGAAGTCCATAGACGCAGGGCGCATCGCGAACCTTGGCAGCGTATCGACCCACGCTCTGCGGTTCAACTCATTTTCCAATGCCCCTTCTCGCCCCTTGATAAACAGTGACCACGCCTCTTCAGGATGGTTGATAATATACTGTGTGGCACGTTCGATGGCATCGAGAAACAGCGGAAACCTTGAATCATTCAAATTATCTTTCTGCGCCACCAAAATGAGTTCATCATAGGGCGGCACACCGTTTTCTTCTGGATAGAAGGCGCGACCCGGTTTGCCTTCGATGTCCATTTGATTCAGCTCAAAATTGCGAAACGCACCGATGACAGCATCAACGCGACCAGAATACAAACTCGGCGAAAGAGCAAAGTTAACATTGACCAGCGAAACATCATCGATGGTTAATTCTGCCTGCTCCAGCATGGCGCTTAGAACAGCGGTTTCAAAGCCGCCAACGCTATATCCTATCGTCGCGCCATTAAGGTCGGCAATTGACTTAATCGGGCCATTCTCCAAAACGACCAAGCTGTTGAGTGGCGTTGCTACCAACGTGCCCACGCGCGAGATCGGAATCCCCTGCTCTACTAACAAATGTAATTGCGGCTGATAACTGACGGCCAGGTCTGCCTGTCCTGCCGCAACAAGAAGAGGCGGTTGACTGGGGTCAGTGGGTTCGATCATGGTAATCTGAAGGCCAACTTCCTCAAAATAGCCAAGCTCCTCAGCAACGTATAGGGGACCATGATCAGGATTCACGAACCAGTCCAACAGCAGCGTCAATTTTTCTGCCTGTGCATTGCTTGCCAAAAATAGCCCGCTGACCACCAAAACCAATAACTTTTTCATATCATTTGTCCTCTTCAAAAAAGCTCCACGGCACAACCAGCCGCTCAACAATGGCACTCGCGGCAAACAACCCAAACGCCATAAAAATCATGATGAGCACTGCACCCCAAACCATATCGGTTCTGCCCATGCTCATTTCCCGGGCGATGATCCGGCTTAACCCACGCTCAGTTCCCGCTAACTCGCCAATAAACGCGGCCATCGGCGCAATCGTTGACGCCGCCCGCACCCCACCCATTAAGCTAGGTAAGCTCAACGGCCACAGCACATTGGTGAACAGCACGGCTACATTGGGGGCATCCAACCGCCCGGCATCGACTAAGTCTCGATCGATAGCTTTCATGCCCCGGTGTAAGCTCAGCGCCACTGGAAACACCAAAATCAGCGACGCAACCACGACACTTTTTAAAAGACTTGCACCGATTAAAACGGCAACAACCGGTCCTAACGCAAAAATTGGCAGGGCTTGCGCCAACACTAAGGCCGCCCAGATAGCCGTGCTCAGCTGGCGACAAACGGCTGATACAGCACCAAGCAAAACACCGACTAAAAGACTTAGTGTTACAGCCCAAAAAATAACGGTTAACGTGCCGCCTGCATGGAAAAAAAAGTATTCTGGCTGAGCCAGAACCGCACCTATGCTGGCTTCTGGGCTTGCCAAAATCCAGGACTGCAGTCCTCCTGGACCAATAGCAAACAACCAAACTGCCAACAGCAAAGCAACCGACACAAAAGTCGGCAGAAACCAAAAACTAATCGATGGGCGATTGGCGGTCAACTTAGCCAAAAACAACGCTCCCTACGCTCGCGTTACCGAGATCAGGTGGAATAAAGGGTCGTTAGCGTCACTAACCTCTCAGCGCGTTACCGCGCGCTCCCCTGCGGAGTTGTTAATCATAGAAACGATTCTACTTGGAATCAACCAATAGCTGCAACGCTTGAAACTTGCTGATACATTAAGGGCAAAATCTTGCCATGATTCAAAACCACCACGTCGGAAGACTTGAGGTTGATATGGGAACCATCATGCAATTCAATCACAAACTGATTTTGTCGCTCGCCATAGCCGCCTTGGTTTTTGCTGGTTTTGCCGTTTGGCAGAAATCAGCTTTAGCGCAAGGCATGTATCGCAGTGCACTCATGGATTTTGGCCTACCGTCGCTGACCCCTGAAGTTATTCTTCAATTTGAAGAAGCAGGTATCCCTCAGGAAGGTTTACCAGAGACCGATTTGCGCATTTTTCATCGAGACCAAGGTGGCAACCAGGTCGTCAGCAACTTTGTGGTTGAAAAGGCAACACGGCCAAGAGAATTTCAGGTTGGTTTGATGCTACGCCCATACTTATCGGCTAACCGCGGCATGATCTTTTTGTTTGATGTTGAAAGCGAACAAAGCTTTTGGATGCGCAACACTTTGATACCGCTCGATATTATATACATTGATAGCAAGTTCAATATTGTGTCGATTGCAAACGGCATACCACTCGACCCAACACCGCTACCATCAAATAGCCCTGCGCAATATGTTTTAGAACTGAATGCGGGCACGGCAGCTAGGCTTGGCTTTGGCCCCGGCGACCGGGTGGCTTGGGAATAAAAACCCTCAACAACTTGTCGCTTTCGCCGCCAACCACCGCAGAACAAGGTTAGATTACCTGCATCGAGCCGCGCGCTTAATCGACTTGAAGCGGTGGCACATACTCAAGGC
>CAXBRM010000117.1:0-6622 GCA_963978305.1 uncultured Rhodospirillales bacterium | reverse complement strand
GGGCACCCGCCTCAATCTCATCACCAAATCCAAATGTCAGTCCTTGAGCAACCGCCCGCGCAACATTACCTCCTGTATCACCCGCGTCATCTCCGAAATAACCAATCTTTCGGTTATATTCTTCGCGACTTAGGTTTTTGTTTTTTCGACGCTCAAACAAGACGCCAGCAATCTCGCCATCGGAATATTGTCGCAGCTCAGGAATTGCTTTTTTCAGATCGTCAATCTTGGTCATACCTATTCAATCCTTGTCGCATCGTCTAAAATAGAATTGATCGTATCGAGTCTATCTTGTGAGGTCAGCGCAGTCGTGTTGGCGGGAGCCGTTTCAATACCTTGAACAGCGCGACCTTGACGGGCATAGTTTGCTAATGTTTCATCATCCATGAAACTTACTTGCTGTCCTGTTGTGGCATCAGTGAAAATTGATCGGGCGTTTCCTTCGTCGTCCATAAATGTTTGCTGCGTCAGACTGCCGTCAAGCACAGCTTGTTGTCGCGATGCTTGGGCGTACTAGAAATCTTTCATTTGAGACAATCTGTTCAAGAATTGTTGCGGGCCAGCCGCAAAATCAGCGCTTGGCACAACAGCGGCAATTCGGATGGCTTCCGGGTTGCTCATTTGAGCACCGGTAATGAACTTCACATATCTGTTTAAGAAGTCTTTTGCAGCCGAGTTGAGGCGGTCTTTCGACTCCTTACGCAACCCTTGTGCGGTTTCTGAGTTTACCGCGCCAAAGGTATCAACAAATCGGTCAAAAATGCCGATTAAATCACCTTGCAAAGTCAGTGGCCCAGCATTTTCCGGATAAGCCGCCACTGCTTCGTTATACAGATTTTCAAGCCCATTAAGCTGACTGAAAATTTCATTTGAGTCAATTAAATCAGCCGTTACCCGGCGCTGATTAACAGGATCTAAAACTTGAGGCGCAAGCTGTTGTAGAACAATTTGTTGGGTGGCAGGGTCAAGATTTTGAATGTTTGCAATCAATTCTGGCGGTGCGTTGCTAAACAATCGCCTAAACGCTGCTTCTTGCTGCTCTTTTTTTGCCTTTTCAGCTTCCGTTTCAGCCTTGAACCGCTCTTGTTCTGTTGCTGTTTGGTATAGCCCTAAACCAAGCTGAATCGCCTCTGCTGAACTTGAGCCGGTCAAACGTGCCAAACCAAAAGCCAACAATCCCATGCTGACAGGATTAAAGTCAAAACCCCTCTTGCGCGCTGGCTGATCTGCGTCAGCGCTGCTGCGTGTTTGTGGCGAAAATATCTGCTGCTCTACTTCTTGCGACGCGGCAACCTGTTCTGGCCTCACGTCAACTTGTGTTGCGTTTTGTATCACCTGTGACGCCAGTGGCGCCTCTAATGCACTGCTAAGTGGATCATAGGGCGCGTCATCAAGCTGTGACATGGTTACGCCATTGGCAAATCTTGGGGCCATGCGGGTTGCACTATCCGGAAGATCCCCGCCTGTTACGCCAGCGTATAATCCGGATAATAATTCATCGCCAACCAGCGGATTGCTCAAATCATAAGTCTGGTTGAAGATGTCAAAGCCTGGGCTGCCCTCTCGGGTCGCGCCCGCTTCCCAGCGCCCTTGCGCCAGCATGACATCAAGCAGCTTGTCCTGGCCAGCGCTGGTGTTAATGTTGATCGGTTCGCTTGGGCTTATTCCTGTCGATTGACTCACATAATTTAGATAATCGTCTGGATTGCCTGTGCCATAAGCGCGAATGATCTGGCCAATAGATGTATTGCCTTGCTCGTCGGTCGCCTGATTTTTAACCCAATGACCGTAATACGCGGCGCCACCGGCTCGTGTTCTAAACGCTGGCGTTGACAGTGTGCTACCGTCAGACGCGGGCAGATCAATCGAATCAAACGCACCAAACCTATCTTGCGCATTATCGGAACGGGCGCCAATCGCTCCGATGTTATACGAACGCACAGATGCGGGGATACTTGTGTCGGCCAAATCAAATCTGTTTAGCTCAAACGGGACAGCTTGATCATTTTCAAATCGTGACGGCGCTGCCTGGGTTTGCGTTGAATTTGTTGACGCTGGTTGCCCCAACAAATTTGTTGGCGCTGGTTGTTGTGGCCGCAATAAGTTTGCTTGCTCTTGGGCTTGCAACAAGTCCTGTCGAGCATTTGCTGCGTTTATTGGAGTGTTAAGAAAAGGAAAGGGCGTAAGAAAGGGTGCAACTTGGCTAGGGCCAATGTTTTGTTGTCTGTTTAAAGATGGCAGTCCCGATTGTCCGTACATATTAACCTACCCAAAAACCCGACCAAGCAACGGATTAAAAGCACCTCCGGATGCCAGGCCAGCACCAATCCCCAACAGCCCTTGCATAAAGGCGCCAGGATCATTAACGGATTCCGTCCGCCCAACCGTGACATTCCCCAAGCCGGTCGCGTTGGCGATGTTGGCCAGTCTGGTTTGCAGCGCTGAATTTCGATCGGCGATTTGCTGGGCCGCAGCGGCCAGTTGCGCTTGCGCCATTCCTTGCTGGGCATCGCCGATTTGGCCCAACAGGTTCATGCGAGCAACGTCCATATCCTGCATCACCGGCGCCAGTCGCGCTGCCTCCATGCGTCGGGCCAGCCCCTGGTCGCTGTAGCCAGCCAGTTGATTGGCAATCTGTGCCTGTCTCGCCAGATCGGCTTGCGCTAGTTGTGAAATCTGGCTGGCAGCGCTTAAATCACGCGCCATGTCCTGCCCGGCAAACTGTCCGATGCTTTGTGCCGCTTGCAAGCGTCGGTTGGCGTCTTGCTGTAAATTGGCTTGCAAAATCGGCGCGAGCGCATTGGTCACACCGCGACCCAGGCTGTCGCCAAACGCACCAGAGCCAAGTCGGCCAGCCCGCGCAAACATGGATGCGTAATTATCAGTGGCCTGATTGGCGGCATCGCTCAAGGCCCGCTCCAAATAAGGCGTCGTGCCAACATCCGTATTTTGCATCATGCCGATCGCCTGATTCTGGCGACCGATCATATTATCAATGCCACTACTATCGACGCCAGCATTGGCCAATGCTGCTAAACCGCTCGTATCAGCGCCAAGCTGGCCTGAGCCAATTTGATTAACAGCGTCAACGGCGCTGGCATATTGTGAAGGCCCGCTGGTATAAGCGCGAACATCGCCCATATAGCGTTGCTGGTCCGGGGTAAAACCAGCAACACGATCGCCCTCATAAACATCTGGTTGAAACTCATTGGCACGGCGAAACGCGAGCCGGATCTGATCCTCAACGAACTTAGGAACGTCTTGCTTGACCTTGGTTGTCTTTGGCCCTTTCGACACTTTTCAAATCCTTTTTGTAGACCGTGAAATACGGCTGCCACTCAAATTTTTCTAACACTCGGCCCCAGGCTGGTCGCCCGTAACCCTCTAATGCGATGCAGCCCAAACTTTGAGCGTGCCTCTCTAAAATCTCTAGCGCCTGTGGCATCCATTGCCTCAGACTTTTGCCAGCGACAAAATCAATCGCCAGCACTCGCGCTTGCGGATATTGACTAATCCTGGTCGTCAACGCCGCAATTATTTCTTCGCCCCGAATAACCGCCCAGACCAAATATTCGCCGTGGCGGATTTCTGTTAAAATATCATCAAGGCTGACTCGCTCGGGTGTCAGCGAAATTGCCTTGTCTAAAATCGGCCCGATCAAATGCCAGACTTGTGGCAAAATCTCTGGATGAACCGGTTTAATTTTATATGTCATCCAAACACAACGTACTTAAATGTCTCCGTGCCGCTCGGGGCTACGGGAAAACTGACAGTCATTTTTTTCTCGCCAGCAACTTGGCTAATAGCGATCGTGGCCGCTTGCGCTGCTGCACTGGTCGGCATCAGCAAGACCACACGCTCCGGGCCGATCCGCTCATCTGCAACATCCACCGAACCAGCGCTTGCTGTAAAACTGCCGACCGCATTGTTGCGACCGTTCAAAAGCAGGTTAATGCCATGCGCCAACTGCCTTGGCGTTCCACCAGTCGGATTGATGGGCGAATACTGTGTACTCATCGTTGCCCCATCACTGCTGCATCTATGTCAAACCCGATCGCCTCTTTCCAGGCGCCGCTGACTTTCAAATTGAATCGGTGGTAGCGACCATGACTGCGCAGTGGCACAAAATTGTCGCTGTTAATCGACGTCACCGGATCAGTGAAAACAACAGGGTCTTTGAGGCGGGAACGTGAGCCAACACAGGCCACAAGCTGCGGGGTCAGATCGTCCGTTGTAAAGTACGGTGTGACGCCGCGCACTAGTGATTTCAGGCGGGGTGCAAGTTCAAGTTCAGCGGTCTCGATCTCGCACTCCAGGGGGGTGCCTGAAAACGTGTGGATTTTACCAGATTTTGAGGCACAAGGCAAGAAAACACCGCCCTTAAAAGTCGGATCGTCAAGCGAAATGCCCATCGAGTCCAGGCCACCGGGATAGATCGCATCCAGCGCGTCCAAATCCCGGCCAAGCGATCGTGTGATGCCAAGAAAATCATGACTTATCTTGGCTTGAGACCAACGATTAACAGCGTAGTTATAGATAATCACACTGTCGTTTTCGACGTCAACCGATGCATCAGTGGAGCGGTAAGACCACATCACGACCTGGCGGGACGGGTCAACAATGCAGTTGATTTGATCGGCCCTGTCGGGATCAAAATCAGCAAAAAAATACTGGTCAACTTTTTCCGTGCCAATCGGCACTGCCCGCGCACCATCAAACAAGTAAAAGCCGTCTTCGCCCAAAAAATAAATTTGGCTGGTCGAAATCGCCGCGATGCTGTTGGGAAACTTGCAGCCGACATTGGAAATTTTGTCGAACGTAAAAATCAACGGCGAGCCGACATATTGCATCAGCGCGATGGCCTTTTCCAGGAAAATCACACCAAGCTCACCACCAACGATGCCGGTCACATCGCCGCTGTCGGCAATCGCTTGCTCACCGGCCTGATTGGTCCCGATCGTCCATTGGCTGTAATCGTTGATCGAGGACCATTTGACGACATTGTGTTTGTTGTTGAGATTCGCGCAGACGACGAAATCTTTAACCACCGCCAGGTGCTGCGGCGACGGCGGCGGCAGGTTTGTGATACTTTGGTTTGTGATACTTTGGTTTGTGAAATCTTGGATGCTGGCATTGGTGCCTTCCGGACTCATCGCAAAAATGCTTTGGCTATGTCCAGACGACACAATGGTCTTGTCACCAAAACGAATAGAACGCCACCGTTCTTTTGCGCCAACGGAAAATGTCGAAATGCCCGCGACGCTAACATCAGTCCAAGAGCCGCTTGAGGCCAGCTTTTTGAATTTGGCACTGCCGCCCGCCTCATTGGTGTTGCCGGCAAACATGGTATATGTGCCGCCAGCATCTTGAGAAGTGATAATCCCACGGATCCGATTGTCAGCCTCGCCAAATCCGTTAGAAATCTCACTGAGTGACTTGATTGGCCGATAGCCGATTGCGGCGGGAATTAGATTTTTTGCCTTAATTAAGCCAGGATTGTTGAAGTCGGGCTGATCCGGCAGCCATTCGCCAAAGGGGTTCATGCGACGCGCCTCCATAAGTCGACATCGGCTGCCTCGCCGGTTGCATCGACAAACTGCCAATCGGCAAATGTTGGGTCATCAATCAAACCGCCAAAGCGTGCAGATTGACTTGCCGTGGCAAATGTCAGCGTCCGGGCGCTGGTGCCAAAATCAATGCTAAGTGCGCCGCTGGTTGCAACTTTATTGAAGGCAACAACATTGACAGTAAAGAATGTCGTGACGCTGGAACTTAGCTCTACCTCGCCACCCTGGGCGGTCACATCATAGTCAAACCGAATGGCAACGCTGTCATTGACGAACCTGGTCGCGAGAGCATCAATGGGACTATGCGAAAAGTTAATGCCAACCGTGGCATCAAGCCCGGCCAATCTGCTTTCAAATTGCGGTGCTGCGAATTGCGCCCCAATTACTGCCGGCGATCCGGCAACCACGCTCAGGTTCGCGAGCACGCCAGCAAACGCCGTGCCCATGCCCACCATTGTTAATGACGGGAAGGCCGTACTGATACCAGCGAGTGAAAGAGCGTGTGGGCCAGCCATTAGTCAGCCGTGATTTCCAGGGCACCTTGCGCGATGCTAAGTTGGTCGCCGGTCGCGATCGTGCGAGCAGCGGAAAACTGACCATGAGCAACAACCTCGGTCGTGCCGCCAGCGGTGCCGTAAATAGCCCAATACTGTATAGCGCCAAGATTGCTTGGCGCAGCCGGGAAAGTAATTTGTGCGCTGTTGGCGACCTTGCTTGTGCCGCTACTGGTAGCCGCAGCGGTGAAGGCGATTGATTGGCGTTCATAGTTGCCAGAGCCAGTGTTGGTCGTGACTTCCGTGCCCTCGGCACTGTCCGACCAGGCACTGGTGCCAACCGCGATCTTGAAACTTGAATATTGCGTCATTGCTGTGCCACCAAACAGGTGATCCAACACTTTACGCTCGACGACATCAGATAATGCAGACATTGAAAATTACCTTAATTGAATAGTAAGTGGCCCACGGCCAAAGCGGCTTGATTCTGCATCTTGAGCAACACCAGCCATGCCTTGCGTGAACAAAGCAGCGTGGTATTGCGCTCGAGCCTCATCAAGC
>CAXBRM010000116.1:0-6653 GCA_963978305.1 uncultured Rhodospirillales bacterium | reverse complement strand
TCGATAAATTTGAACGCGGCTTTGACGCCATGCTCGCTGGCACATCGGGCAAGGTGGTCTTGGATTGGAGCCACTGATCGATGCCTTTCAGGCTGACAGCTCTCAATTAAAACGCTATCAGGTTTTGTTGTTGTACGAAGATCTTTTGCATCGACTGCAGTTCGCGTGAAATATGAACATCTGTCTTGCTTGCTCCTAGTATAATTTATTTATTCGCGTGAATTTTGAAGTCCGCGTTGTTGAGCACACTGAGCTAGTTTCTCACTTCACAGCACCAACTATGGACTTTGCGTGACACCCTCCAAAAAAAACAATAAAAATAAATAAAATCATGGCATTAAGTTCCATTTAAATCATCTTAAATAAAATTTCTATAGAATTTTTTGTATCAAGATTAATTTCAGTGTCAGCTCATGAAACGCAGTTTTTTGAGCTGGCCTTCGGTGGATGTTTTTATGTTCAAATATCAACTTTTCAGTGTTGTTTGTTTGCCTAAATTCGGCCATCCTTCCTTTTTTTTCCGAAGCTGTATTGCGGTGAGCAGTCTCGCATTATCATCATCGGCAGTATCTCAGAATCGAATTTCTCCTAGCTTGGATATCGCTGGTGTTGGTGACGACGGTCGCTTGTTCGACGACCTCCAAGATTATGAATTCAGCCTGACCGGTGTGATTGCAGAAGCCCAATCGGGTCGGTGGTTGAACGGTGGGGGCACAGACCCAGCTGACACACCAAAAGCAGCATTCCCTTGGCATGGTTTAGGGCTCGTAACAGGAACTTTTTTTTTGGGCCTGTTTATTGCCGAATGGGGTGCTGACGATCACTGCAAGAATGGCTCTGGCGGGTCTGCGGATGCTGACACTGACTGTCAATCGGGCAATAAGCCACCGACGCTTTCATTTTACCGTAGTTTAGATACCAGCTTTAGTGATCCTGTCGATTTTATCGGCATACCGATGGATGCCCCATCGGGCTTTGCTGTTGCGCATGTCGCTGGTGATGACGGTGATTTTAATGCGCTGACTGTGGAATTGGATAGCTCTGATAGTCCATTTCGTTTCAACAGCGTGACCAATAAACTTTGGTTGCCAAGAGCGGCAGCGCTGGAGCCAAATCAGACTTATTTTCTGACCTTTAAAGCGACCGATGGCGACTTGTACACAAACAATGTTTTGAGAGTTACTGTTGGAGACACAAACGTCAGCTTCTCCGACGGGACAACATTAACAGCTGAGGGTGATGAAAGCTTTTCCATTGCCACCAGCTTTCCAACCGGACCGGACTATGCTTTTGCACTTGCCGACGGTAATTCCATGCCAAGGGGTCTCATCCTTGACCAGCACACTGGCAAAATCACTGGAAACATCAATCTTATTGACGAAAAAACACCAGAAGTTTTTTCATTTACCGCGACAGCAACGACAGCGGACGAGGTGCTGTCCAATGACTTTACGGTTCACATGGCCCTAAACTTGACCTCGCTTTCAAACGATCCAGGCAACATCATTGGCGGCGGCGGAGACGATCAAATTCGTTATGATGGAAGCGATCTTTATGTGAACGCTGGCCCAGCAACAATCGACTTGGGCGCTGGCGATAACATTCTTGATCTGGGCAACTATGAAGAGAGCTATGGTACTTTGAACCTGGCAATCACCGCAAACCACGGTGCTGATCAGTTAACCCTTGGCCGGTATGCAGCACGCCAAGAAAGTCAAAAAATCACAGCAAGTTTAGGTGACGGGGAAAATCGAATCACGATAGGCCAAGAGGCAGCGACAAACGGAGCCAGCATGTCAATTAACACTGGTAAAGATAATGATATAATTAGTGTGGGACAATTTGGCGGGGCAGGCGAAGGTTCTGAATTTTCGGTCAAAAGTGGTGGCGGTGATGATCTGATTTTGATCGGTGATAAAGCCGGCTATGCCAAGGGTCGCTTCGATCTTCAAGCGGGAGAGGGTGCTGATATTGTCACTTTTGGCGCCCGTGCGGCGAGTAATGAGGGTGATGTTAAGATTGATTTAGGCGCTGGTGCTGACCAACTGGTAATGGGAACAGACTTAGGTTCAAGCAGCCCTGCTCAAATGTCGCCTGGCACAACCAATGTCGATGTCGGATCCGATGACGACCGGGATGTTGTCATTTTTCTTGGCTCTGTTCGCGGGGCGACCCTGACCAACTTAGAAATTGGCGATCAAGTGGCGTTCGCAAGCACGGTGGTCAATGCTGGCCGTGGCAATACAGCGGGAAATTTTGATGCTGTAGCCGATCAATTATTGGGTTCGCTCGTCCGGGTCGACCCAGAGTTGAACTTTAATCTGAACAGAGGTGAAATGTTGAGTTATATCGACGGTAATGGCACCACTTCCTCTGGAACATTTGATATCTTTATCGTCTCTGACTTGTGATTTAAGCCATGGCCAGCCGCTTGGTCTAGATGTCAGGTCGCAATTGTCGGTGGCTTCACAGGACTTAAAAGCAGGCTTCAGCGTTGGGTCGTCTCGGTCTGGCTTGCGATGACCATAAGCTGCCAGCTGTTGTTAATTTCGATGAATGGTCCGTTATACTGATCCAAAATGCCACCGACGGTCACTCGGGTGCCTTCAAGGTGAGAAGGCAAACCAAGTTGTTCGGCAAAATGTGCTGAGGCCATCCCTTGAATGCTGAGCGTAAAGTCGGTTCGATAATCATCGCCAAAGTTGAGGAACCAGCGTTTGCTAACCTTCGCAACACGTCGGACGGTCCCTGATACCAGAGTGTATTTGCCAAGCTTATTCAAAAGAGCATCTGTGTCGATCGCGCCGATGTTGGGCTTTTCCTGCGTCAACGCTTGCAGCATCAAGCGGGCTGGCTGTGACAGTGGCACATCGAGCGTAGGACGCCAGATAGCGTTCTGCTCTACCTGTTCGATAATCCACGCTTCCGGCGTCACAAGCCAGTGCCGACCATCGATCCGAAAAGCCTGGCCTAAGATCGGGACAATCCCTGGCCGCTCTGCGGCTGTATCCTGCGGCCAATGAAGATTGGCAAGGACGCCAGCCGGGCAATTTTGGAAGTGGACAAGATGCTCGTCGCTCTGATTTAAAGGTGTCCAGTCGACGACCGTGCACATGGTCTGTGCGGTCGCGATTGAGCACAGCAAGACTTTCACGCTTGCGGCGGCAAGGACAGAAACAATCAGTCGGATCTTCCTTGTTGGTGGCCACAATGTGGAAAAGTCCGTCGTGCGCCTCTGCGCAGCTTCGCTTACAACGGGGTTTAGTGATTGAGCGTAGGGCAGGGTGAAAGAGCAGGGAAGGGTGAAAAAAATGTCGAAACGCCTTATGTTGGTTGATGGGTCGGGATATATTTTCCGAGCCTACCATGCCTTGCCAAGCTTAACACGCTCGGACGGAACGCCTGTCGGTGCAGTCCGTGGTTTCTCATCGATGCTTTTGCGTTTGGTTGATGACCACCCAGACGATGATATTGCGGTCATCTTTGATGCAAGTGGCAATACATTTCGAAACAATATTTATGACCTTTACAAAGCCAATCGAGAGGCACCACCAGAAGACCTTCGTCCGCAGTTTTCCTTGGTGCGTGATGCGACCCGCGCTTTTAACCTGCCGTGTGTAGAGCAGCTTGGCTATGAGGCCGATGACCTGATTGCGACCTACGCAATCCAGGCTGTATCGCGGGGGCAAGACGTGATCGTTGTCAGCAGCGACAAAGATTTAATGCAGCTTATCCAACCTGGAATCGGCTTATGGGACCCCATGAAACAAAAGGCCCTGGGGGCTGATGAATGCTTCGAGAAATTTGGTGTCCAACCCGACAAAGTCATTGATGTGCAATCCCTTGCTGGTGACAGCGTGGATAACGTGCCAGGGGTTCCGGGCATCGGCGTCAAGACGGCTGCTCTTCTGATTAACGAATATGGCGATTTGGATACTCTGTTGGCGCGCGCTGGCGAGATCAAACAAAACAAGCGGCGAGAAAACCTTATCGAGTTCGCTGACCAAGCCCGGATTAGCCGTGAACTGGTGACCCTGAAGACCAATGTTCCCTTGGACGTGCCGCTCACTGACCTGGCTCACCCCCAGCGAGATTTGGATAAACTCCGCGACTTCCTCGAAATCATGGAATTCAGCAGTTTAGCCGCAAAATTGGGGTTGGAAATAAAAAAACCTGTAATCGTGACGCCCAGTCCCAAAGATGAGATTGTGCCGGAAGTGTCAGCTTTGGGCGCTTGCCAATATGCATTGGTTGATACCGAAGCTCTTTTGCTGGAATGGATCGCAAAATGTCAAAATAGCCGTGTTGTGGGCTTTGACACGGAGACGACCAGCCTCGATAGCATGCAAGCAGACCTGGTTGGTATCAGCCTGGCCGTCGGTGCTGGAGAAGCTTGTTACGTGCCCTTGGCACACAAGCCTGTCGAGGGTGAATTGCTTGGTGAGAAAGTTCGGCAGGTTTCGGTCGAGCGTGGCCTGGCCCTTCTCAAGCCGATGTTGGAAAATCCAGCCATTTTAAAGATAGGTCACAACCTGAAATATGACTACCAAGTGCTGAGGCGTTACGGTGTTTGCCTGTCGCCGGTGGACGATAGTTGCTTGCTCAGCTTCGTTCTTGATGGCGGTAAGCACAATCATGGCCTTGACGAGCTCGCTAAGCGTACTTTTGACCATGATACGATCCCTTTCAAAGAGGTTTGTGGCTCAGGAAAAAGCCAAATCACCTTTGACCTGGTCGCGGTTGAAAAAGCCCGCGATTACGCGGCTGAAGACGCCGATGTCAGCCTACGCCTGTGGCAAGGGTTGAAACCGCGCTTAGTGACAGAACGCATGAGCACCGTGTATGAAACGTTGGAGCGCCCCTTAATCGGTGTGATCAGTGATATGGAAGCAGCCGGCATCAAGGTTGATGCCAATCTGCTTCGTAGAATGAGTGGTGATTTTGCCCAACGCAGTGCCCAGCTGGAGGACGAAATTTATCAGCTGGCTGGTCGAGAATTCACCATTGGCAGCCCGAAACAACTGGGTGAAATTCTGTTCAGCGAGCTAGGCCTGCCAGGCGGTAAGAAAAGTCCAAAAACCGGCGCTTACAGCACGGACGCCAGTGTGCTCGAGGACCTGGCAGCGCAAGGCCATGAGTTGCCGACCAGACTCTTGGACTGGCGTCAAATCAACAAATTGAAGAGTACCTATACCGACGCCCTGGTCGCACAGATCAATCCCAATACTGGTCGGGTGCACACGCGCTACAGCATGGTCGGTGCGCAAACCGGTCGCCTGAGTAGCAATGATCCCAATTTACAGAACATTCCCGTCCGCACGGCGGAGGGCCGAAAAATTCGCTCGGCCTTCATCGCCGAGCCTGGCTGTAAAATCGTCAGCATCGACTACAGCCAGATTGAGCTTCGCTTAACCGCTCATATGGCCCGGGAGCAAACGTTGCAGCAGGCGTTCCATGATGGTCTGGACATCCACGCTATCACCGCTAGCCAAATGTTTGGTGTGCCGCTCGACGGTATGGATCCAATGGTCCGACGCAACGCTAAAGCCATTAACTTCGGCATTATATACGGCATCAGCAGCTATGGACTTGCCAACAATTTGGGCATTGGCAACGCCGAGGCGAAAAACTTTATTGATCAATATTTCGAGCGCTTTCCTGGTATCAAGGTGTTCATGAGCGAGGCGAAGAAATTCGCCATTGATCATGAATATGTCGAAACCCTGTTCGGTCGCCGGATCCATGTCCCTGGTATCAAAGACAAAAACTTTGCGCGACGGGGCTTTGCGGAGCGCCAAGCCATCAATGCGCCAATCCAGGGCACGGCCGCAGATATCATCAAACGGGCCATGATCAGAATGCCGGGGGCGTTGAAACAGGCTGGTCTGAGCGGCAAAATGCTGCTTCAGGTCCATGACGAGCTGTTATTCGAATGTCATGCGTCAGAAGTTGATGCTTTAACAGCTGTCGCAAAAGGCGTGATGGAACGGGCCTGCGAGCCAGTTTTGACACTGGATGTCCCATTAATTGCAGATAGCGGTGTTGGCGATAACTGGATGCAAGCGCATTGAACCTTGCTCAAAGGCACTTTGCGCCAATCATTTTGCGCTGTAGCCCTTGTTCATGGTCAGTGCTCCCCTCCGCGAATAGCGCTAGTCGGTGGAAGTTGGCTGGGCTAATGGCGCTACTGTCGGCCACACCCCCAGGCCTCCCATCTTAAAGGCACCTTCCCATGGCCAAAGAGTTTCGCAATATCGCGATTATCGCACACGTTGATCATGGCAAAACAACCCTGGTTGATTGTCTTCTGAAACAAAGCGGCACCTTCCGCGAAAATCAGCAGGTTCAAGAGCGCGTGATGGATAGCAACGAGCTTGAAAAAGAGCGCGGCATCACGATCCTGTCGAAGAACACGGCGGTGACGTACAACGACACCCGCATCAACATTGTTGATACCCCGGGTCACGCCGATTTCGGCGGAGAGGTGGAGCGGGTGCTCGGCATGGTGGATGGCTGTCTGCTGATCGTTGATGCCAACGAGGGTCCCATGCCACAGACCCGTTTCGTTCTGAAGAAAGCTCTCGAGCAGGGACTGCGTCCGATCGTGTTCGTCAACAAGATCGATCGGGCCCGGGTGGATCCCGAAAGCGCTG
>CAXBRM010000115.1:0-6682 GCA_963978305.1 uncultured Rhodospirillales bacterium | reverse complement strand
CGCGATCACTGTTGATTTGGCGATTTCCGACGATGGGTTGATGGCGATATCTCGGCTGGGGGTGGTCGGTCAAGATGGTCGCCCACGTGGACCGCTGGGCCTCAGCCTTGATGACATGAAAGCGATCAAAAATTATTTCCAGCAACAGGGGCGGAGTCCAACCGACATCGAACTTGAAACCTTGGCGCAAAGCTGGTCGGAGCACTGCAAGCATCGAATTTTTGCCGGCGAGTTGGATGACATTAAAGATGGGCTTTTTAAGCACTACATTGCCCGGGCTACATTCGAAATTCTTGCGCGGCCAGAAAAAGAAGGTTTTTGCCTCAGCGTTTTTAAAGATAATGCAGGCGCGATTCGGTTCGACGATCACTGGATGATCAGCGACAAAGTAGAAACCCACAATTCGCCGAGTGCGCTTGATCCTTATGGTGGAGCGATGACCGGCGTGGTCGGTGTCAACCGAGATTGCTTGGGCTTTGGTCTGGGCGCTCAGCCAATCGCAAACCGCTATGGCTTTTGCCTTGCCGATCCTGAGAATCAAGACATTCTGTATCGTGATGCGGCGCGCACCAATCCGCTGCCAAGTGCGGCGGCTATTGATCGTGGTGTCGTTGAAGGCATTGAAGCAGGTGGCAATCAAAGTGGGATTCCGACAACTCAGGGTTTTTTCGCCTACGACGATCGATTTCGCGGTAAGCCCCTGGTCTTTGCAGGCACCGTCGGTCTTTTGCCGATGATGCTTGCCGGACCCGATGGTCGGATGCGCCCAGCTCACGAAAAATCCGCTCAGGTAGGTGATCATATCATTGTGGTTGGTGGTGCCGTTGGCCAGGATGGCATTCATGGTGCAACATTCAGCAGTGTCGCTCTCGATAGCGATAGCCCCGCCACTGCTGTTCAAATCGGTGATCCAATCACGCAAAAGCGGTTGAGCGATGTGTTGATCACTGAGCTAAGGGAGCGAGGATGGTACAACGCCATTACGGACAATGGTGCTGGCGGTTTAAGCAGCAGCATCGGCGAAATGGCCGAAGGTCCGGGGGGAGCGGTGGTTCATCTTGATCGCTCGCCGACCAAATACCCGGGACTATCCCCTTGGGAGATTTGGATCAGCGAAAGCCAAGAGCGGATGACCTTGGCGGTACCGCCCGAGCATGTCGACACCGTGTTGGCCGCTTTTCGAAATCGGGACGTTTTGGCGGCTGATGTTGGGACATTTACCGATGATGGTCATCTGAGCCTGATGTGGGGTCAGTCCGTTGTCGGCCAGTTGCAGATGGCGTTTTTGCACGACGGAGCACCCCGCAAAGTTATGTCCAGCCAACGGCCTGCCCAGCCTAAAGTGTTGAGGTCCACCGTTGATTTTCATGAGGCATCGGCAGCGTTGTTGCACTCAAAAACACTTCAGGGCCGAGTTGATGTGGCAGAACTCTACGATCATGAAGTCCAAGCCACCAGCGTGATAAAACCCTTGCAGGGTATTGGTCGACAGCGTGGCGATGCCTGTGTAATCGCGCCGGTAGCAGAAAGCGAAAAAGCGGTCGGAATGAGTCACGCAGTCTTCCCGTGGCTCACCGAGCATTCCCCATACGTCAGCGCAACTTTGGCGGTTGATACAGCCATTCGCAACTTGGTCGCGGTGGGGGTAAATCCGGATCAAATCGCGTTGCAGGACAATTTCTGCTGGTGTTCGGCCGAAGACCCCGAGCGGCTATGGCAGCTCAAAAAGGCTGTCGAAGGTTGTTACGATGCTGCGGTACACTTTGGTGCGCCTTACATCAGTGGCAAAGACAGCATGTTTAATGATTTCAAAGGGTTTGATGCTGATGGCCGTGCTTTGAAGATCAGCGCGCTGCCAACGCTGCTGATTTCAAGCATTGGCATCGTTGATCAAGTGTCCCACTGTCAGACGATGGATTTTAAACAGAGCGGCGACACGCTGATTCTGGTCGGCGTGCCAAGCACCGAGTTCGGAGGCAGTCTATTAAGCGCATCCCTCAAAAGGTCATGGCAAGCACCTCAGGAACACCTGCTGACCGACCTTCGGGTGCTTCAGTCGCTGCATGGGCTTCTTATTGATGCGAAGCTGGCAAGTGTCACAAGCTTGGGGCAGGGTGGGCTGTTCCACGCTCTGGTGCGCAGCGCGCGTTCCGGTCATTTGGGCTTTGAGGTTGAGGTGGATGATGCTTGTCTGTGGGGGGAAGCTGGTGGCCAATTTTTGTTGAGTGTTGACCCCCAGTTCGCGAGCGAGGTGATCGCCAGGCTGCCGGCAGCGCAAGCCATTGGCTCGGTAACAGACGCTGGCGTGGCTCGGTTCGGCTCAGGGTTACAGGTGGCGTTATGACAAGATTTCCCACATCAACTCAGCCACGGGTCTTGGTGCTGGCCGGTCAAGGCCTGAATTGCGAGGCGGAAACGCTTTTGGCATTTGAACGCGTTGGGTTTCGTGGTGACGTTGTCCATGTTGATGACGTTTTAGCGCCCGATTTTGATTTGATGGCCTATCAGGTATTGGCTGTACCGGGTGGTTTTAGCTACGGCGATCACATTGGTGCCGGCAAAGCCTTGGCCAATCGCTTGCAAACTGGACTTTCTGAACGCTTTGCTCGTTTCATGGACGCACCGGATAAACTTGCCATCGGAATTTGTAACGGTTGCCAGGCTCTGGTGAAAAGTGGCCTGTGGCAGCGACCCGATTCTATGGTCAAAGCGACCGTTTCGCTATCAGCGAATAATAGTGGGACTTACATCTGCCGGTGGGTCGACGTTCATTGTCGATCAGGGGATGGCCCATGGTTTATTAAAGCTCCGGAGCGATTTTCCTTACCAATTGCTCACGGTGAGGGTCGCTTTGTGTCGACCGACCCTTTGAACCCCGCGCTGGTTTACGATGGTGACAACCCGAACGGTAGCCAAGACAATACTGCTGCACTGACGGGCTATGATGGCCGGGTGCTGGTCATGATGCCGCATCCAGAACGGGCGATACGGTTTACGCAACTTCCCGATTGGACCAATCGGCGTGAGAACGCCCGTCGCCTTCAGCAGGGGGAACCAGACGTTGGGCCTGGCCTTGCGATTTTTGCTTCGGCAGCACACTGGTTCGCCTGAGTTACCCAGCCAAACGAAAACTGACGCAAAGAAAATTCTGGGCCAGATGGTCGGGGACTCGGACCGTTGGCAGCGTAAAATTTACAGATTGCTCAGCTAGTCTCTTGCCAACAGTACTGGCTTCGGATTAAGCACAGTAAAGGATTGTCAACGCATGAACTGGTTGTGAAGAGCTCGTTGTGACCGCCTTTGACCTTGAACGTGACGGACTGATGTATTGGATTTGGGGCCAGACTTGAGGTTGCCTACAAAGGCCGTTCGCGCGGCCTACCAAAAGACCCAATCCAAACAATTATCATTTCGATCGACGAGGAAGTTCCCCCATGAAGATGACGACCGAAGAGGCTTTCGTTAAAGTGCTCCAGATGCACGGTATCAAAGACGCTTTTGGCATTATTGGTTCAGCAATGATGCCGATTTCCGATCTGTTTCCTACCGCTGGTATCAGGTTTTGGGACTGTGCGCATGAATGTAACGCGGGCATGATGGCTGACGGCTACACGCGTTCAACGGGCAACATGAGCATGGCGATTGCGCAAAACGGCCCCGGCATCACGAATTTTGTGACGCCGATTAAAACCGCTTATTGGAACCACACGCCGCTTCTTCTGGTGACACCGCAGGCCGCCAATAAAACTATTGGTCAGGGAGGGTTTCAGGAAGTTGAGCAAATGGCCCTTTTTAAAGACATGGTTGCCTATCAAGAAGAAGTACGTGACCCTAGTCGTGTTGCAGAAGTTCTGAACCGCGTGATCACGCAAGCTTTCCGGTTAAGCGCGCCAGCACAAATTAACATTCCACGCGACTATTGGACCCAAGTGGTTGATGTCGACCTGCCCCAGATCGTCAAAATCAACCGCAATGCGGGTGATGAAGATGCTTTGGATGCTGCGGCCGAGCTACTGTCGACCGCGAAGTTTCCGGTGCTTCTCAATGGTGCCGGTGTTGTGCTCTCGAATGGCATTGCAGCAAGTGTTGCGCTGGCTGAGCGCCTCGACGCGCCAGTATGCTGCAACTACCAGCACAATGATGCCTTTACCGGTAGCCATCCGCTCAGTGTCGGACCCTTGGGTTACAATGGTTCCAAGGCAGCGATGGAATTGATTGCCCAAGCCGACGTGGTGCTGGCCTTAGGGACGCGCCTCAATCCGTTTAGCACACTGCCGTGCTACGGGATCGACTACTGGCCCACGAATGCAAAGCTGATTCAAGTGGACACGAACGCGGATCGCATTGGCCTAACCAAGCCTGTGACTGTCGGTATCCAAGGCGATGCTCGGCAGGTAGCTGAAGCCCTGACCGCGCGGTTATCGCCGACAGCGGGTGATGCCGGTCGAGATGAACGCAAAGCTGAAATATCATCCACCAAGTCACGCTGGGCGCAACAATTGTCCAGCATGGATCATGAAGATGATGATCCAGGCACAAACTGGAATGAGCGGGCGCGAAGCCGTGACCCTGAGCGCATGAGCCCACGGATGGCTTGGCGCGCAATTATGGCGGCGATGCCAGACGAAGCGATCATCAGTTCCGACATTGGCAACAACTGTGCGATCGGCAATGCTTACCCAACTTTTGAGAAGGGTCGCAAGTACTTGGCGCCTGGCTTGTTTGGTCCGTGTGGTTATGGCTTGCCTGCTATCCTCGGGGCAAAAATTGGCAATCCGAACGTGCCAGTCATTGGGTTTGCGGGTGACGGCGCCTTTGGCATTTCCATGAATGAAATGACGGCCTGTGGCCGCGGCGACTGGCCAGCAATTACCCAGGTGATCTTCCGGAACTATCAATGGGGTGCTGAAAAGCGCAATACGACTTTATGGTTCGACGACAACTTTGTCGGCACAGAACTTAACTTGGGTGTTGAATATGCCAAAATCGCCGATGGCTGTGGTGTTCGTGGTGTCCAGGTGACCACCATTGACCAATTGAAGGTCGAATTAAGGGAAAGTGTTCGCCTGCAAATGGCAGAAAATGTGACCACCTTTATTGAAGTGGTTTTGAACCAGGAGCTGGGTGAGCCTTTCCGTCGCGATGCGATGAAGAAGCCCGTTTCGGTCGCGGGGATTGATCCGGCTGATTCTGCGTCATCGCAGGTCTTGGCTTGATCTCGCTGTGTGTAAAATGTTGAAAAGTCGGTTGCTGAGTGCAATTAATAACGCAAGACACCAAAGGGTTGTCTGGTTCTGACGAGGCGGGCTGACAGGATATGATGCTTTGAACGATTATGCGCCCAATTACCCGTTAGACACCTCGCCAGTGGTGAGCGACGAAATCGCGCAGACGACCTGTTATATGTGCGCGTGCCGTTGCGGCATAAATGTTCATCTTCGCGACGGTGTTGACGACGTCACAGGCGAGACAATCAAAAAGGTTCGCTACATTGAGGGTAATCGAGATCATCCAGTGAACCGCGGCGTGCTGTGCGCCAAAGGATCAGCTGGCATCATGCAGCATTATTCTCCGGCCCGTCTTAAGGCGCCGATGAAGCGTGTTGGGCCTCGGGGGTCTGGCGAGTTTGAAGAGATCTCTTGGGATGAAGCTCTTGAGATTGCAACGCGGTGGCTGGCGCCGCTTCGTGCCGAGGCGCCCGACAAACTGGCTTTCTTTACCGGGCGGGATCAATCACAAAGCTTTACCAGCCTGTGGGCACAAAGTTTTGGTACACCAAACTATGCGGCACATGGCGGTTTTTGCAGCGTCAATATGGCCGCTGGAGGGATTTACACACTTGGTGGTGCCTTTTGGGAATTTGGCAGCCCGGATTGGGAGCACACCAAATTGTTTTTGCTTTTTGGTGTGGCTGAAGACCACGACAGCAACCCGATCAAGATGGGGCTCGGCCGTTTAAAGGCGCGTGGCGCGAAAACCATTGCGATTAATCCGGTGCGCACCGGCTACAATGCCGTCGCTGACGAGTGGGTTGGGATTACGCCTGGTACCGATGGCTTGTTCGTGTTGGCTTTGGTCCATGAATTGGTGCGCACTGGTAAAATTGATGTTGAATATCTGGTGCGTTACACCAATGCGAGCGCCGTCGTGATCACATCAGGGGCACCGGCGGAAATTGGGTTATTTGCCCGCGATGCCGACGGCAACATTGTCACCCAGCCAACGCTCCGCGGTGAGGTCGATTTGGGCGATGGCCGCGTTGGCCGCTCGGTATTTGAGTTGATGATCGAAAAATACCTTGATGCAAGTTATGCGCCAAAAGCTGTCGCGCAACGTTGCGGTGTTTCAGCCCAACGCATTGAGGCATTGGCCCAGGAGTTGGCACGGGTTGCGTTTGATGAATCAATCGAAATTGACCAGCCTTGGACCGACATGCATGGGGTTCGCCACGAGACGATGAAAGGCCGGCCGATTGCCATGCACGCGATGCGGGGTATCAGCGCTCACAGTAACGGATTTCAAACCTGCAGAGCCATTCACCTGTTGCAGCTTTTGTTAGGGTCGGTCGAGGTGCCAGGGGGCTTTCGGTTCAAACCGCCATACCCAAAGCCGATATCGGCGCATCCAAAGCCCCATGCTGGTTGGGCACCGGGCCAACCCCTTGATGGTCCTCATTTGGGTT
>CAXBRM010000114.1:0-6695 GCA_963978305.1 uncultured Rhodospirillales bacterium | reverse complement strand
GTCGAGAGAACTTGCAAAGAGGACTGGACCAAAAATGGGAATAAGCAATACCGTTAGCTCGACAAATTCGAGAAAAAAACCAAGAACAAAAAACAACAGCAATACCAGGGCGAGCAAAGCAATCGGCCGGTCGACAGCCCGCGACAATTCTTGAAGATACAGATCACCGCCATAAGCCTTTAAACTAATGGTAAAGATCAACGCCCCAATCAGGATGAGCGCAATATTGGCCCACATCTTTGAGGTTCGGAGCAGAGCGTCGAAGATCATCTGCAGGGATAGATCACCAAAAACAATTCCAAGGACCAACGCGCCCAAAACACCAAATACAGCCGCATCAGTTAACGTTGCAAAGCCCGTCAGCACAGCCCCCAGTATGGCTGCAATCAATAAAACTGGGCTCACAAAAACAGCTAAATCTCGTCGTGAAGGGGGATGTTGATGATGGTCTCCCGGATGGCACTGCTGCTCCACGTCGGCAGCCGGCCACCGAATAATGCCCCATGCCAGGTAAGGAACAGCAAGCAACAAGCCGGGGATCAGCGCCGCTCGAAACATGTCTAACACCTCGACAACCTGACCAGGGTGCAATGGCGCATAAAATTCATTTATCGCCACGGTCAGAATGACGAGCACAACGCTTGGCGGAATGATTTGACCCAAGCTACCGGCGGCGATGACCAAACCTGATGCCAATTGCGGGCTTGCCCCCTGCTTGCGCAAGCTAGGGTATGCAATCGCGGCCAACGCCGAAACACTGGCGCCAACAACCCCAGAAGTCGCGGCAAACATGACAGCAACCAGCATCAACACCAACACCGTCCGTCCGGCAAACTGAGGCATGATCCAGCACAACAGCCGTTCACCCGCGTCGAAAAGCCGAACCGCAACACCGCTGCGTTCAAGCATAGTGCCCATCAGAATAAACAATGGAATTGCCAAGAAAATGGTGGCTGTTCCACCACCAAATAGCCCATTTGCCAAACGGTCTGGGACAACACTAAGGCTCCTCTTGAAAGCGATATCCAGGCTCGGCATCAGCTGTGGGTCGAGCACGCCAAGGTTCATAAGCCCGGCAATGCAAACCAGGCCGACAACACCGACGCCGCCCAAGCTCAATCCAACCGGATACCCGCTGAACAGCGCAAAAAGCAAAAAGCCAAAGCTAACCAGCAGTGCTGCTTCGACTCCAAACATCACTCAACCTCCCCACGCCTACCGACGCGGAAGCGAGCAGCACCGTCCATCAAATGAACCGCGCCGAGGATGATGAGCAACAAGCCGAAAGCAGGTACCAACGCTTTAAACGCCCAAATATGGCCCCAGCCTACCGCGTTGACATTGCTTTGCCACACCCACAGGTCCAGTGGCGGCAAGTCAGTTAAATCCCGCATTGGTGATACAATCGCACGCACGGCGGCCAGTTTACCAGTATTCCAAAGTACAAATCCCATTGGCACAGCCAGAAACAGGCCACCAAATATCTGAACAACAGCGCGCTTGCCACGGGTCAAATTAACACTCAGGAGCTTATCCTGGAGCCCAACGGCTAACAAAGGGAAAAAAATGATGAGCGCCGATATAAATCGCAATTCTTCTTGCCACCAGGCGGGATGCACGCCACCAGCCGATCGCGTTGGTGCCGGCGTCGCCGTTTCGATAATCCACGTCAATGGTGAAGGGCACAGCGATTGACCGATACCCAGCGCAATTGTGCTCAGAGATAAGAGTTGTTGAATGACCAATAAGCCAAGCAAAACGGCAGCCATCCACGCGCCCAACATCGCCACGCGCCGCACGCCGGCAACAATCACCTTTGACCAAGACGACGCCAAAATGCCAACCAACAGAGAGCCAAGGCACACAATGAAATAGCTGAATAAGCTCGCTGTCAACATCGCGACCTAACACCCGATCGGTTAGCCGGTGGTGCCCCTGGCCCGACTCGAACGGGCACTCCCGAAGAAACGTGATTTTGAATCACGCGCGTCTACCAATTCCGCCACAGGGGCAACGAAACGAGAGGCGTTGCTATAACCCCATCAACGACACTTGCCAAGGCTCCTTTTAGGACTCTGGTTTGAAATAACGCCTAAAGCAACGTCACAACTCTATCCCTATCCCATACCATCCCGTATCATGGCAAAGCTGTTGCCAGCCAGTGACGACAAACCAGTTGCCAAGGGCAAAAGAGACAAGCCGGTGCCGATGGTCGTGTGCATTGGAAAACGGCTGTTCATCGTTGTATGACTTGACCGCGTCACTTTCGCAAACAGATAGATCGTAGGTTTTAGAGAAATTGACGGCAAACGTTGGTGTCGGGATAGGACGAAGGGCAAAAAAGTCTGGGTAGCATGATCGATTACATCACACAGTGGCGTCGCATTGGTCCCAAACCCGAAAGGTGAAAACGCGCATCATGACACCGGCTTACATTCAGAAAATCCTTGGTGATGAAACGACGCGATTAATCCAGCAAAATCGCGGAATCGGTCCTCTTGCGCTGGCAATGGTCTCGATTTTGCTCATCCTGGCTGCACTTGCCAGCGAGTTTTTGGGTGGCGAGCCACCCTGCCGACTTTGTTATATCCAACGTTTTCCCCATGTCGTCACGACTTTGTTTGCCCTGATGGCATGGCAATTGCGAAACGATGATGTCCTGGTGCTCTTTTTGCTTGCTTTGTGCGTTATTTCTGGTTGGTTCGGCACCTTACTGAGCATCTATCACACCGGTGGCGAGCTCGGGGTTTGGGATCTTTCCAGCGCTTGTGATATCAATACGATGCCAGAAGCATCAAAGTACATTTCTAACGAAAGCACTGTTATCTGTGATCGTTCCGCGTGGCGCTTACTCGGCATCCCGATGGCTGGCTATAATATCGTCGCCAGCTTTGGCCTCAGTCTGTTGACCATCGTTTGGATGCTGGCGCTCTGGCCCAATATCCGTCGGGTCGACTGAACCAAGAAATATCAAAAAATGACGACAGGCCGCAAATGACTGCCAGGCTCTACCCCGCTGTGATCGTTGGGATATCCGAACCGCTTAACCGGGCGGCGACCCGAAGCACTTGGTTTGAGTAGCCATATTCATTATCGTACCAAACGTAGAGTGTTATATGATGACCGTGGCTCAGGGTCGCACGCGCATCAACAATGCCGGCGGCGCGGCTGCCGACAAAGTCACTCGAGACAACTTCAGCGTCTTGGGTGAACCCGATCTGCTTGGCATAGCGACCGGTGCGACTTTCCTGAAGCAATAAATCATTAACCTCTTGCCCTGACACCTCTCGGCTCAACTCCAAGTGCATAATCACCAAGCTGACATTCGGGGTTGGCACCCTGATGGCGTTGCCCGTCAGTTTGCCAGAAAGCTGCGGTATCACTTTGGCGACAGCCTTTGCAGCCCCAGTCGAGGTAATCACCAAATTCAATGGCGCAGCTCGCCCTCGCCGCTCTGCTTTATGGAAATTGTCGATCAAATTCTGGTCGTTTGTATACGCATGAATCGTTTCTAAATGACCGCTGACGATCCCAAACACACGGTTCAAAACGTCCAAGACTGGTGCTGCTGCGTTTGTGGTACAGCTTGCCGCACAGCTAATCGCTGTTTTATCATCAATGTCTGTTTCATTAATCCCGTAGACAATATTCGGCACATCGCCCTTCGCCGGCGCTGTCAACAAGACTTGGCGGGCGCCTGTAACTCCTAAGTGTCGAGCAAGTTCATCTCGCGTTTTGAAAACACCCGTGTTGTCGATCACCAACGGATCCTCAAAACCATATTCGGCAAAGTCGACCTCTTCTGGTTTGCTGGCATAGATAACCTGGATTGGCCAACCATTGACGATCAACCGTTGAGCATCGGAGTCGATTTCGACTTGACCATCAAAGTGGCCATGGACGCTGTCTCGCTCAAGCAGAGCAGCGCGTTTCTCCAAATCATTGTCTATTTTTGCCGGCCGCAGAACGATCGCACGCAAGATCAAGGGTGTGCCTGGCCCGTGCCGATCCATCAACAATCGAGCGAGTAGCCGACCGATCCGACCAAACCCATATAAAACAACGTCCCGCTGCGGACGGGAGACATTTGCACGCTCCGGATCAACGAGATTTGGTAGTGCGCGCAGCGCTGAAACCATATCAGCACCCGCATACAGACCACTGCTGAGCGCGGCAATATCAAGTCGGCAGGGGTTCAGGCCTTGATCGCGTAAAGACCAAAGTCCCTCGACGATTTCCAGCAATCTGTCGATATCAACAGCTGGTTGGCCGGTTGGGATGGTGCGGGCAACCAAGGAGATAAGTTGGGCAGAACTATAACCCAACAGTGGTCGTCCCAAATAACGAAGCATGACACCATGCTCACGCATCAAGCTGGCAGATCGGGCACAGATAATCTCAGCCTTCGCTCGAGACTGTGCCCAAGTGTTCATGTGGTCTTCGATTGGCAACGGGTTACACCTCTCTGGTCAACATCACTATATCTTCACGTCTTCGTCAGCTTTTACATCAAAAAAACCAGAGTTGCTCATATTCGTTTTCGTGAACCCGCTATGCTCGCCACGGCGACCTCAATCACAGAAACCCACAATTGCCAGGGATAATATCGAGAACCGGTCGATGGATTGTGTCGCTTCAATGACGCTTATCAGAAAGTGCGCCCATCCGCCCATAGTCTAGCGAACATATCAGGTGGAAAAACGATTGGAAAAACAAAATGACCTTGAGTCAAACATCAGGTGGCAAGGGTGCGCGGCGGCGGAAACGCAATGGCGGTTCTGGGCTCGCCAATACTAGCAGTCGGGTGAAGACGACACGTCCGAACTATATCACCCGCGCTATTCCCTACTACGATTTTCTGAGTGCCGATCAGCTCGGAACAATTTTAGAGCACGCCGACTGGTTGATGGAAGAAATCGGATTACGCTGGGCTGATCACCCAAACAGTCTGGCCATTTGGAAAGAGGCAGGCGCAGATGTGAGAGGCGATATGGTCCATCTGCCGAAAGGCATGGCCCGCCAACTTGCCCAGACCTGTCCATCTGAATTTACCCAGCTGGCGGGTAATCCGGTTAACTCGGTGAAAATTGGTGGAAATAATCAAGTTTTTGCTGCCATGTATGGGGCACCATTTGTCCATTGCCTTGATGAAGGAAGGCGTTATGGCAACATCCGGGATTTTGAACGGCTCGTCCGCGTTGCCCATCAGCTGGATGGTATCCACCATTTAGGCCATGTGATCTGCGAGCCCGTCGACGTGCCGGTGAACAAGCGACATCTTGACATGCTCCGGATCATGCTAACACAGTCAGATAAGCCTGTGCTTGGCGCCATCACGGCGCGCAGCCGCGCTGAAGATTCATGCGAAATGGCCAGAATATGGTTTGGCGACGAGACGTTTTCTAACAATACAGTCATCATGGGCAATGTGAACACGAACAGTCCCATGCTTATTGATCAAGTGGTTGCCAACGCCATTGAGGTCTATTGTGGCCAAGGCCAGGGAATTGTGGTTGTACCCTTCATCCTTAGCGGTGCCATGGGCCCAGTTACGACAGCCGCAAGCCTGGCGCAGGCTGTCGCAGAAGCGCTTAGCTGCGCGGCGTTTAGTCAGTTAATCCGGCCCGGCGCCCCGTTTATCCTGGGCAATTTTTTAAGTTCCATGAGTTTGAAGACAGGGGCACCGACCTTTGGCACACCTGAGCCAGTAATGAGCAACTATGCGATCGGTCAAATTGCGCGACACTTGGGCCTACCGTTGCGCTGTGGCGGTGGATTAACCAGCAGTAAAGTCCCTGACGCCCAGTCCGCTTATGAAAGTGCCGACAGCATGCATTCAACCATGCTGGCTGGAGCGAATTTCGTTCTGCACAGCGCTGGATGGATTGAAGGCGGACTGTCGATCAGTTTTGAGAAGTTGGTGATGGATAGCGATCGCAACCAGGGCTACGCTAAATTTTTGGGCGGACTGGAGACCGACGCAAACGCCTTAGCAGCGTCTGCTTTTCGGGAGGTAGACCCAGCAGGCCATTTTCTCGGTTCAAGCCATACGATGGCTAACTACCAGACTGCGTTCTTCGAGCCAGAATCAAGTGACAACAAGCCTTTCGAACAATGGGAAGCCGAAGGCAGTAAGGCCGCCAATGCGCGCGCGATGAAACGCTTCAAAGATTTAGAGGCTCAATATCAAGATTTTGCCCCAAGCCACGATAACAGCAAGATTGAGGCGCTGAATGCCTACGTCGCGCAACGCTCGGAAAACATGCCGGACGCCTGGTATTAAGCAGGCGTATCGTCAGCATTGGAGCGCTAGATGAAGCGCAAAAGTTGGCCATCGATGCGATGGGCAATGGGCGTAAGATCCTGGTCGGTCTTTGCCCTTTCGGGTAAAACACGTCCGGCAGCGTCAAAGCTTGTCCGGTGACATGGACATTCAAACATCGCATCGGCTTCACCAGTATAACCAACTTGGCACCCACGATGCTGACAGCGCAAATCCACAACCAAAAATCTTGCATCCGTCACAATATCACCGTCATCGGCAGCTGAGAGACTGGCGTTGTTTTGCGCTGCCAAGCGCTGTTCGTCATTACGATGGACGACCCCAATAAAATTGTTGCCATTTTGAAAAGCAATCATCTCGCCTGGTGCCAGAACGCTTAGATCATAGGTCGCGTCAGCTTCCAGCGACAAAA
>CAXBRM010000113.1:0-6749 GCA_963978305.1 uncultured Rhodospirillales bacterium | reverse complement strand
GCGCCAACCGGCGGCGGCAAAACCTTGGCTGGCTTTTTGCCCAGTCTGGTGGATTTACATCGTACAGCCAGAAAAGGTCTGCATACCCTTTACATCAGTCCTTTAAAAGCACTCAGCGTCGATATCCAACGAAACCTCCAGCTACCGGTCCAGGAAATGGGGCTGCAGATTAGTATGGAAAGCCGGACTGGCGATACGAGTCCATCCCACCGTCAGCGACAGCGGAAAAAGCCGCCAAATATCTTGATGACAACCCCAGAAAGTTTGGCGCTTTTGCTCAGCTACAACGACAGTCCAGAAATTTTTGCGACGCTCCAGAGTATCATTATCGATGAACTACACGCTCTTGCCCCCAACAAACGCGGTGATCTGCTGGCGCTTGGGCTTACACGTCTTAAGCGGCTTGCGCCAAATGCGCGGCGTTTCGGCTTAAGCGCGACCGTCAGAGACCCTAAAGAGCTTTGCGCTTGGCTTAGCCCGACCGCTGGACATGTCAAAGATGACGTCGCGCTTGTTATGGGACGAGATGGCGCAAAGCCCATGGTCAGGATTCAACACCCAGCCGCAGATGATGAAATGCCCTGGGCTGGCCACATGGGCCTCTACGCCGCACAAGCTATTTTTGATCAAATTTCATCCCACAAATTGACAATTATATTCGTGAACACCCGCGCACAGGCAGAATTGATCTTCAACGAATTATGGCGCCGCAACGACAAAAATTTGCCCATTGGCATGCATCACGGCAGCCTGGACCCCGAACAACGACAGCGTGTAGAAGCGGCCATGGCTGCGGGTTCGCTAAGGGCCGTTGTGGCAACGGCGAGCTTGGATCTTGGCATCGACTGGGGTGATGTCGACCTGGTCATCCAGGTTGGTGCACCGAAAGGCGTCAGTCGTCTTGTTCAGCGAATTGGTCGTGCAAATCACCGATTGGATAGTCCCTCAAAAGCGCTTCTAGTGCCAGCAAATCGATTTGAGCTTTTGGAGTGCTCAGCGGCACGCGATGGCATCATTGCTCAGACACTAGATGGAGATCTTTTGCGACCAGGCGGCTACGACGTCTTGTGCCAGCATTTGATCGGTATGAGCTGCGCAGCACCTTTTGCCGCCGACGACCTTTTTGCTGAGGTAACCTCAGCTGCCCCTTATTGTCAGCTGCCCCGCAGCGATTTTGACCAGGCGCTGAACTTTGTTGCTGACGGCGGTTACGCTTTACGTGTTTATGATCGGTTCAAAAAACTTCAATTCGATGCATCGACAAGCACGTTCAGCATCGCGAGTGAAAGTCATGCGCGGCGCTATCGAATGAACGTTGGCACCATCGTCGAAGCGCCAATGTTAAAGGTCAAAATTGGTCGCGGACAGACGCTCGGTGACGTTGAGGAGGATTGGGCAAACGGTCTCAGACCCGGCGACTGTTTCCTGTTCACAGGTCGGTTGCTGGAGTTCATCGAGATCCGTGACACAAACCTCATTTGCCGGAACGCCGCCACGTCCAGAACAGAACCGAGCGTTCCGGTTTATGGCGGCAACCGCATGCCCTTGAGCACGCACCTCGCGGACCGGGTTCGGGACATGATTTGTGATCCGAGTCAATGGCAGCATTTTCCGCCGCAAGTCGAAGAATGGCTTAAGCTGCAAGCCCATTACAGCGTACTGCCGACGCCAAACAGGCTTTTGGTTGAGACCTTCCCGCGCGGCAACAAGCACTATTTGGTCGCTTATTGCTTTGAAGGTCGTCTGGCACATTCGACATTAGGAATGTTGCTGACCAAGCGCATGGAACGCTGTGGTTTTGGCCCGATTGGGTACGTTTGTTCGGACTATGTTTTTTGCGTCTGGTCGCTCAACCCGGTAACAAACGTGAACGACTTATTCGACGTGGATATGATGGGAGACGATCTTGAAGAATGGATGTTGGAAAGCTTTGTGATGAAACGAACTTTCCGAAAATGTGCGTTGGTCAGTCAACTCATTGAAAAACATCAGCCAGGCGCAGAAAAAAACCGCCGCCAGGTGACCTTCAATAATGACATTATTTATGATGTCTTACTCAAGCATGAGCCTGATCACATCTTGCTCAAAGCCACACGTCTTGAAGCTGCTGGTGGTTTCACCGATATCAAACGCTTAAACGCGATGCTTACTCGCTATCAAGATCGGATCCAACACGTAGCATTAAAGCGGATTTCTCCACTTGCTGTGCCGGTGATGCTTGAAATCGGCAAAGAACGTGTCAACTCTGATGTCCTTGACGACTTTATTGATGAAGAAGCTGAAGATCTGTTGCGAGAAGCCACCGCCGAACTGCCGGAGGACATGAGAGTTTGAGCCAAGCACCCTTTCGCTTCAGGCTAAACGGCGCACTGCTCCAACCACACCAAAGCGGTGCATTGTTCTGGCCTGATGAAAAAACACTGATTGTCGCCGATTTGCACTTAGAGAAAGCCGCCAGCCTCGCAGCAGACGGGCAGTTCTTGCCCCCCTATGACACGATTGAGACGCTCGATTTACTTGACGAATTGCTTATCTTTTTTGAGCCCAAACGGCTCATTGCCTTGGGCGACAGTTTTCATGATCGGTTTGTTGCCCACCATTTAAATCGAGACACTCTCGCCAGAATTCAGCGATTAAGTGCAAAGATAGACCTCGTATGGGTCACCGGGAACCATGATCCGGAGATGCCCGCTCACCTCGGCGGACGGGTTGTCCAAGACATTGGCTTTGACGCGCTTCATTTTCGTCATGAGGCGAGTCCTCTTTTTGTCAAAGCGGGCGAAATTAGCGGCCATTATCACCCAAAAGCGACAACCCTTATCCGCAAGCGTCGCTACACAGGACCGGCATTTGTTGCTGATGAACGACGACTCATTTTACCTGCCTTTGGTACATTTACCGGTGGGCTTTGGGTGCATAACCCAGCCATTTTTTCTTTGTTTACTCCAAAAATGCGGGTTTTCCTGTGCACTCAACGGCGCGTTTTGCCGCTGACAATGCACAGTGTGATCAAAAGACAGACTTGAGCGACGACAAAGGCAAGCCATACGCCGGGTTTGATGTTGACCTTTGCGTGCATTGAACCACGTCGAGTGCATCTATTAAGTCATACGCAAGACAGAATGAGTGACAGGCCGTGACCAGTATCGTTTGGTTCAGAGACGATTTAAGACTCGCAGACAACCCGGCTCTTAGCTGGGCCGCCAAGCAAGGGCCACTCATCGCCTTGTACCTGTACGACGATGCGACTGCCGGTCTGCGGCCTCTCGGTGGTGCACAACGCTGGTGGCTAAAGCAATCGTTGATCGCCCTTGATATGTCTCTCAGAGATAAAGGTGGTCAATTGATGATCGCACAAGGCGACCCGGCAACCATTATCGTTGATCTTGTTGCCAAAACGAAAGCATCAGCAGTGAGTTGGAACAGAATCTACTCTGAACCCGCCATGGAGCGGGACACCGCTCTCAAGGCTTTGCTCTTAGCCAGGGGACTGAAGGTTCAAACCTTTAACGCAAATTTGATCCATGAGCCGGTGAAAGTCAAAAATCAATCCGGCGGCAATTTCAAAGTGTTTACGCCGTTTTGGAAAGCAATCTCGGCAGAACATATTTCCCCACCAGTCCCGATCCCTGAACTCTCATTTTCAGCGACTTCGCTTGGCATGAACATTTCTTCCCTGCCGCTAAACCCGACGCCTGTCGATTGGGCAACGGGCTGGGGGCGTTTACATGCGCCTGGCGAAGCTGGCGCCCATCGCCAACTGGAGTCGCGATATGAAACGATTTTCAATGGCTACAGCGATGATCGAAACTTGCCGGGCACTGAGGGCACAAGCCGCCTCAGCCCCCATTTACGATTCGGAGAGATTAGTCCGCGACAAGTTTGGCACAAAACTCTGGCTGCCCTCGAAAGCCATGGCCCTCAAAAAGGGATTGAACGGAACGCTTGGGCATTTTTGCGAGAAATTGGCTGGCGCGAATTCTCTCATTATTTGTTGTATCACTTTCCGTTACTGGGCAGCCAAAATTGGCGTAGCGAATTCGATCAATTTCCATGGCAGAACAACCCGGCGTTTATCGACGCCTGGCAGGGAGCAAAAACCGGCTATCCAATTGTCGACGCCGGATTGAGAGAGCTTTGGCAAACCGGTTGGATGCACAACCGTGTCCGCATGATTGTTGCAAGTTTTTTGATCAAACATCTCATGGTCGACTGGCGTGTCGGTGAAGCATGGTTTTGGGATACGTTGATAGACGCATGCCCAGCAAATAATACCGCAAGTTGGCAATGGGTCGCCGGTAGTGGCGCGGACGCAAGTCCTTATTTTCGGATATTCAATCCCATCACGCAATCTGAGAAATTTGATCCAAACGGCTCGTATGTCCGGCGATGGGTGCCAGAGTTAGAGCGCCTGGATGATCGCTTGGTGCATCAGCCATGGGAAGCGCCAGCACTCGTCCTTCATGCTGCTGGCATCCAGTTGGGGCCAGGCTATCCCCATCCAATAGTCGATCATCACACAGCCCGGCAAACAGCGCTAGATGCCTATGAGACAATCAAAAAAAAATCGCCTGCTTCCTGAATTCGTGTGGCTAGATGGAAATTAACATGAATTAATGCAGGGCGGTACGAGCACACGGCTTTGGCTTTACAGCGGTGTGTTGAATAATCTGGATCTGCCCTCGTGGATAGAAAAAATATCGGTGGTTAGATTGCTTCGAATGAACAGTTCTAAGGTTCAATAACCTGCGTCGCACACTGGCAAATTTACTCCTCAATTCCGATATAATTTAGTCTTTTGCAGTTGACCTTTGCCTGTATTACACAAACTAATAGGTGCATCTTGTTGACCATACGGGATGAGTTTGAAAACGTGTTCAGCCCTGTTTGGTTGAAAAACGATTCCATACGAGCGGATTATGAAGCAGTTAATTAGAAGGTTACCCAACCCATGAAGATTGCCGTCATTGGGTCGGGGATCACCGGTCTCGGCGCTGCATGGTCCCTCGAGCAAGGCATGGCGCCGGTTGGTGCCCAAGTTGTTTTGTTTGAAGCTGAGTCTCGGCTAGGCGGACACAGCAATACAGCCGATATCACGCTGAAGAACCCGGATGGAAGCTTGTGGCACCGAGCGGTCGACACAGGTTTCATTGTCTTTAATAGCTATAATTATCCCAACCTGGTAAACCTGTTTAACCACTTTGATATTCCAACCACTGTTACGGACATGGAATTCGGGGTGAGCGTCGGTCGCGGTGGCGGTAGCTGGCAGCACAAGCCCAAATTAGAGTACCGAGCAAACAATTTGTTTGCTCAACGCCGCAATCTTTTCAATCCCGGCTATATTCGTATGGTTCTGGAAATCCTGAAATTCTTCAAGTTGGGCCGTCTTGCTCAGCTCGAGGGCATTGATGATACCATTACGCTAGGTGATTTTTTGCGAACGCACCGCTTCAGCGAATCATTTGCGACAGAATTCCTGCTGCCCATGGCTGCTGCCATCTGGTCAGGGACCAGCCTCAGTATGCGCGATTATCCCGTCGCAACATTTTTACGGTTTTATCGCAACCATGGCCTCTTGGCACTCAACGAAAGCCCCATCTGGCGAACCGTCAATGGTGGCAGCCGCGTTTATGTAGAGCGCTTGGCACAAGAGCTGCACGCCGATATTCGCAAGAACACAGCAGTGGGCCACGTCAAATCTGTTGAGAACGGGCAAGGCGTTGCCGTCATCGACCATAGCGGCAACCAAGACCTGTTTGACCACGTCATATTTGCTTGCCATAGCGACCAGGCCCTCGCAATTTTGGGTGATGAGGCGAGCCCATTGGAACGGGAATTGCTCGGCGCAATCGAGTACAAACCAAACAGAGTGGTGTTACACACGGACCCGAGCCAACTGCCAAACAGACGAAGTGCCTGGTCGAGTTGGAATTATTTGGCTGAAGATTCTTCGGCTTCATCTCTACAAACAGCCATCAGCTACTACATGAACGACCTGCAGGTTTTCGAGAGTCCTGAGCCAATTGTGGTAACGGTCAATCCGTTTGCCCCCATCGATGAACGAAAAATCATCCAGGAGTTTATTTACGCGCACCCACAATTTAACATGCGCGCCATTAATGCCCAGCGGCGTATCCATGAAATACAGGGCGTAAGTCGCCGTTGGTTCGCCGGCGCGTGGACAGGATACGGCTTCCACGAAGATGGCCTACAAAGTGGGCTAACAGTTGCAGCTGCCCTCGGGGGTAGCGTGCCGTGGGCAGGTGACATCATGCCGATGAGCCCCGCAAGCCAGTGCGTCAATTTTGGTGATGTCGCAAGACGAATACGCAATGAGCAAAATCAATATGGCGACTGGCAAATTTTAAACGCGGCAGAATGATGAGTGACCGAAAAGAGCTCTTATCGGCCATTTATGAGGGCTCGGTTTTTCACAAACGCAATGCACCAAAGGCGCATGGATTTCGATACGGTGTCTACAGCTTATTGATCGATCTCGATGAGCTGACAAAATTAAACAATGAGATTGCTGGCTTTTCAGTCAATAAGTGGAACATCTTTTCATTCCATTTCAAAGATCACGGCGCCAGAGACGGCAGTGACCTCAAAATCTGGTGTCACAGAGTTTTGAAAAGCCATGGTATCGTTTTGGGTTGTCCGAAAATCCAGGTGCTCTGTTTTCCACGGGTACTGGGCTACACTTTCAACCCGATTAGCGTATGGTTTTGCTATGATAGCGATGCGTT
>CAXBRM010000112.1:0-6749 GCA_963978305.1 uncultured Rhodospirillales bacterium | reverse complement strand
CACTATTTACTAATCCACAATCTTCACATATTCTTTCTCCGTTTTGATTTTTTACTAAATTCTCACTTTTACAATTTAGACATGAGTCAGAATGTATTGAATTTACTCCATTCTTTTTATCATAATCAGTATCACAAAAAGAATCTATAGGATTGCCTTTATCATCAATCATATCTGTAACAAGATCTATATTCAATAATAATTTATCAATATCACTTTCAGTCATATCAAGATACATATCTGCTGTTTTTTCCAAACTCATTTAACTAATAGATTTAGTTTCTATTTTTTTAAATCAAAATATCAATTTTTATTTAGCAATTTTAAATTATCAAGAAAATGGCATCCTGATAAAAATAATAATAGTGATGAATCAAAAGCTAAATTTCAGGAGATTAATATGAGCAAAATTAAAACAGTGCGCACAAGAGTGTGGAATTGGAAGGGGCCGACCGTTCCACCACAAGGGAATTTCTGCACCAATGCTTCAGATCTCTTATTTGATAAGGAAGCAGGCCAGACCGATAAAATGGCGAGTTTCCGTTTCCACCAATGGCTAACCTGTGAAGTGGAAACTAGCGACGGCGTCGTTGGGATTGGTAATTGCGCTCTTGCGCCGACCGTGTGTAAAAAAGCGATTGATGACTGGTACGCGCCGCTGGTAATCGGTCAGGATCCCTTCGACTATGCATTCATTTGGGAAAATATGTATCGTCACAGTCATGCCTGGGGTCGCAAGGGCATCGGTATGACGGCAATGTCGGCGGTGGACATTGCGATCTGGGACATTATGGGAAAGGTGACGGGAAAACCGGTGTTCAAGCTGCTGGGTGGACGCACCAAAGATAGGATCCCGGTCTACTACTCCAAACTTTATGCCGATGATATTCCGGCGATGCAAAAAGAAGCCGAACAAGCGAAGAAGCATGGTTATCTCGGATACAAGAGCCGCTTCGGCTACGGACCCAGGGATGGCATGCCGGGAATGCGTGAGAATCTGAAACGTGTCGAGGCTCTACGTGAGGTTCTGGGGTATGACGTTGATCTCATGTTGGAATGCTACATGGGCTGGAACCTTGACTACACCAAGCGCATGCTTCCGAAGCTTGCTCCCTTCGAACCCAGGTGGTTGGAAGAGCCAGTTATCGCGGACGATTTGAATGGTTATGCCGAGCTGAATGCGATGAACATTGTGCCAATTTCCGGTGGCGAGCACGAATTCTCAATCATGGGCTGTCAGCAACTCTTGGAACGTAAGGCCGTATCGGTGCTGCAGTACGATACCAATCGCGTCGGCGGAATAACGGCCGCCAGCAAGATCAATGCGATCGCTGAAGCCTATCAGGTTCCGGTTATTCCGCACGCCGGACAGGTTCACAATTACCATCTAACGATGGCCAATTTAAACTGCCCGATCGCCGAATATTTCCCTGTTCACGATGTCGAAGTGGGCAATGAGTTGTTCTATTACATTTTTGAGGGTGACCCAGAGGCAGAGAATGGCTTCCTGCAACTCGACGATAACAAGCCAGGGTTGGGCATCAGAATTACGGATAAATATCTGGATAACTTTGAGATTGTGGAATAATGAGTAAGACCTATTCAGGAATTTGGCCAGTTGCTCCGACACCCTTCCATGACGATGGGTCGGTCGATTATGACGGCATGAAGCGTGTCCTTGACTGCTTAATCGATCAGGGTGCGGATGGGATATGCATTCTGGCCAATTTCTCGGAACAATTTTTGATCTCCGATGCTGAACGGGAACAATTAGCCCGGCTGTGCGTGGGGCATGTTGCAGGGCGTGTACCAGTCATCGTGACGATCAGCCATTTTGCCACCCAGATCGTCGTTGAGCGGGCGAAGTATGCAAAAGATTTGGGTGCGGACATCGTCATGATGATGGCCCCGTACCATGGTGCTCTGCTGAAGGGTACGCCTGAACAAACATTTGATCAATTTGCCAAAGTGGGAGAAGTCGGCATCCCAATAATGGTGCAGGATGCACCTCTGTCTGGGGTCGAATTGCCAGTTTCTTTGCTGGTCAAGATGGCAAAAGAGATAGAAATGGTGAAGCTGTTCAAGATCGAATGCGCAAGAGCCGCAAACAAGATCCGGACACTGATTGAGCTCGGAGGCGCAGCCATTGAAGCGCCTTTCGACGGTGAAGAGGCGATTACCCTTTTGGCTGACTTAGACGCTGGCTGCACGGGGTCGATGACTTCGGGCATGATCGTCGATCAGATTAAACCGGTTATTGCGCATTACCGAGCAGGGCGAACCCACGAGGCGACGGCTGCCTATGGCCGTGTTGCCATGGCGATAAATCACGAAAACCGTCAGTGCGGCTGGCAGTCTACGAAGGTCGCCATGGTCGCAGGCGGGGTGATTGGTTCTGATTATTGTCGCCATCCAATTGCTCCCCTGCATCCAGCGATTAAACAGCGCTTGATCGATTTGCTTGAGCCATTGGATCCGGTCGTGTTGCGGTGGGGCAAATAAATGGACAGCGAGAGCGACCTGAAATCACTTGTATCCACCGGGCAAAAGATATCGCGTCCGTCAAGCCTAGCGGACATAGCCGCGGGATCTTTACGTGAAATGATTCTGCTGGAGAAGCTTGCGCCTGGGCGGTTGTTACCTGAGCGCGAATTGTCAGAGGCGATGGGCATTAGTCGCACGCCCCTGCGGGATGCTATGAAAACGTTGGCGAACGAAGGTTTAATTGAATATAGTATCGCAGGACGGCCCAGAGTTGCTGACCCATCCATTAATGAAATAGCTGACTATTTGCGGGTTCAGGGTGTCTTAGAAGCGCTGGCAGGTGAGTTGGCGTGTGTTGTGGCCAGTGACACCGAAATTACCACCATCAGACGCCTTAACGAGGAAATGGTTGAGTTTGCGGGCCGAGATGAGCCTTTGGATGATTTTCGCCGTGACATGGCTTTTCACAACGCAATCGTGGCGGCGAGTCATAACAAGCCCTTGGTGAAAACCCACGCTACGTACAATGCCAGATTATGGCGCGCTCGTTTCATGTCATCTCAACGTCTTGTGGGCCGTGAAAGTACTCAAGCTGAACACGCCGAAATCGTTGAAGCACTCACGCAACGTGATGCTGTTCTGGCTCGTCAAGCACTAAAAAAGCACCTAACGACGGCTGAGGATAACATTCATCAAGCACTTTTAGAACGTCAGAATAGCCATTCGTAGGACAACAATAATGAAGCCGCGCATCGCAATTGTTCCCGGGGATCCTTCCGGTATTGGCCCTGAGCTGATTGCTAAACTTCTTCATGATGACGGTGTGAAAGAGGCCGCCGATATTTTGTTAGTCGGCGATAGCCACCTTTGGCAACGTGGCGCTGCCCAAGCTGATCTTGAGCTTGCTTTAAATACGATTGACCCAGACTCCGTATCGACATTTACTGATGTCGCCCATATCGAAATGCAAACAATTGATCCTGATGATGTCAAGCTTGCAGAGATAACCAGAGCGGGCGGTTTTACGTCATTACGCTGTTTGGATAAGGCTTTGGATCTTGCCCTAGAAGGGTTGGTTGATGCCGTCATGTTTGCTCCTTTCAACAAAGCAGCGATGACGGCAGCAGGTCTAAATGCCGAAGACGAACACAAATATATGGCGCGCTACATCGGCTGGGATGCATACCACTCCGAAATCAATGTCCTTGATGAGCTGATGACCACACGTGTAACCAGTCACATTGCCCTCAAAAATGTCGCCGAGCACATTGATCAAGAGGGGGTATTAAAGGCAGCAAAGCTGGCACACCAAACTCTTGTCAAATCTGGTGTTTCGAACCCGCGTATCGGTATCGCCGCTCTGAATCCCCATGCTGGAGATAACGGTAAATTCGGCACCGAGGAAATTACGACGCTTATTCCTGCCGTTGAGCTGTGCCAGAAGCACCAGATCAATGCGACAGGTCCTTGGCCTTCAGATACAGTATTTTTAAAAGCTGTCGATAAGGAATTGGACGCAGTTGTAACCATGTATCACGATCAGGGTCAGATCGCGATCAAACTGCTTGGTTTCGAGCGCGGGGTTACTGTTGCCGGTGGTTTGCCGATTCCCATCGCGACCCCGGCGCATGGAACCGCTTTCGATATTGCCGGCCAAAACAAAGCCAATGTTGGGGCTACGCGTCAGGCCTTTGATCTATTGGTACGGATGTCCAGGTCCAATCACTACCGCCAACCAATGGCTTAAAACAACGGGAGACCACTATGTCTTATAGCCCAATTGGAAAACATTTGATTGCTGGAGAGTGGTCAAGCAATGCGGACACTTTTAAATCAAGTCCAGCATTTGGTCAGCCTCACCATTTTTCTTCGGGGGCCATTGCCGATGTAAACGCGGCTGTAGGGGCCGCTGAAGAGGCTTTCTGGTCTTATGGCTATTCGACGGATAAACGACGGGCCGATTTTTTGAACAAGGTTGCCGATGAAATCGAAAACCGTGCTGAATCCATAACGCAAATTGGTATGGAAGAAACTGGCTTGCCAGAGGCGCGCTTGAACGGTGAAAGGGGCCGTACAACAGGACAACTCAGACTGTTTGCGACTCACATCTTGGCGGGTGATTATCTGGATCGTCGTCATGACCAGGCGCTACCAGATCGTAAGCCCGCGCCCCGGCCAGACCTAAAACTCATCCAGCGTCCGATTGGGCCAGTGGCAGTCTTTGGTGCTTCGAACTTTCCACTGGCGTTTTCAACAGGCGGCGGTGACACGGCAGCTGCTCTTGCAGCGGGTTGTCCGGTGGTTTTCAAAGGCCATTCTGCGCATCCAGGCACTGGCGAGATTATTGCTGAAGCATTCGCGACGGCGATTGAGGCTTGTGACTTACATCCTGGTACCTTTTCTTTTTTGCATGCTGCAGGTCATGAGATTGGTGGGGCACTGGTCCAGCATCCGCTAATAAAGGCAGTTGGCTTCACGGGTTCTTTGCGTGGGGGGCGAGCCTTGTTTGACCTCTGCGCCGCGCGTCCCGAACCAATCCCGTTTTTCGGTGAGCTTGGCTCGGTTAATCCGATCTTTCTTTTGCCTGACGCTGCTGCAACGCGTGGTGCTGCGCTCGGGGAAGCTTGGGCTGGTTCGTTGACGATGGGTGCTGGCCAGTTCTGTACCAATCCAGGTGTTGTTGTGGTGCTGAAGGGGCTCGAGGCTACATTCGTTGATGCCGCGAAGCGCGCTCTGGAGAAGACACCAGCGCAAACGATGCTCACAGATGGGATCGCAGCTGCCTATCGGCAGGGTGATGATGTAATGGCTCGCTTTCCAGGGGTGGAAGCCGTTCTGAGAACCTATTGCGATGGTCGATCTGCAACTCCGAATGTTTACTCGACGGCGGCGAGCAACTGGTTGGAGCATGATGACTTAAGCGAAGAAGTATTCGGTCCCCTAGGCCTCATTGTTGTTGCGAAAGATTTCGCTGAAATGGTTGCCGTCGCTAAAAATTTGGATGGCCAATTAACATGCACGCTATTGATGGAATCCAGCGATCGTGAACAGGTACAGCAATTAATGCCGATTTTGGAGCGCAAAGCGGGGCGCATTTTGGCGAATGGATTTCCAACTGGGGTAGAGGTCGCCGACGCGATGGTTCACGGGGGGCCTTACCCAGCTTCGACGAATTTTGGCGCGACGTCGGTCGGGACCTTGTCGATCCGACGCTTCCTACGGCCTGTTTGTTACCAGAATATTCCTGACAATTTTCTGCCTTTTTGATCAGTCTTCGTGCCGAATTGCGTCTCATGCCTCTGGCTTGCCGGCGTTCTGCATTGAGTGGTTGGTTGGTCTTTGGATGTCGCGAGTTGCTAAAAAGACGAACGCCACCATCGACCAGATCAGAGGGTTCCTTTGATTTCGGATCTAAGCGAAATACCGCCCAGCCAATACTTGCTTCACCTAAATCGAATGCCCAACGGAACACATCCATCTCCTTTTCGCGAAATTATTAAATTTTTCTCGTTAATATATTCTTGACAATTGCCCCACAACCCCTCAAGCTATGTTAGCTTTTGATAGTTCACGGTCATCCGTGAACAAGGGTTTTGAACCCACAAAATATGGGGTGGTTCCACGGGATCGCCCCGCTTTGTTTTCAAGGCTATCTGCTCCAGCGGGCCGTTCGAATTTAAGTCCGAGCGAAGCAAGTAGTGGGCTCTGTTATGCAGCGTACTCCTTCGTTTCTCGTTCGATGAGTGCAAACTTTCGCTCTTGGCCCCATTTAAATCCGCCAATGTCTCCATCGCCACGTACCACTCGGTGGCAGGGTATCAGGAAAGCCGCCGGATTGGCGCCGATAGCAGACCCAACCGCGCGCGTGGCTTTGGGCCTACCGACCGTTTCTGCGATCTGAGCGTATGTGCAAAGAGTACTCGTTGGGATCTTTAACAGCGCTTGCCAAACATTGATCTGGAAGTCAGTGCCGGCCACGTGCAACATAATGGCTTGCTGTCCTTGTGTGTCCTGCTTAATAAAGGAGACAGCACGGCCATGTTGCGCATCCGCAGTGGCGCGCAAGCAAGCATGCGGGAACAGTCGTGTTAAGTCTGCCTCTGCCGCCTCGGCACCCTCGACAAATGCCACATGACATAAGCCTATCGAGGTTGAGGCAATTACAAGCAGGCCGATAGCCGTGGCATGCAGACTATAGCGTAGCGTGTCGACGCCATCGCGATTGGTCATTTGCTGGATTTCGACGAAGTTGGCGTGCAACCGCT
>CAXBRM010000111.1:0-6767 GCA_963978305.1 uncultured Rhodospirillales bacterium | reverse complement strand
TTTCGCGTTCGCTTATCACCAACTCATCCAAACCCACAACATCATTCACACTGACAACCCGTGGATCTCGAAGTTGTCGTGCAACCCGTTCAATCCGAGCGACTAAGGATAACGTCAATTTTGACTGCGCAATCGCCAACTGCTCGGCAATTCGGTCAGGAATTTTACGCTCATCGCCGCGGAACCGGCTTTCTAAGACAGGCTGACTGGCCCAATCTGTGGCCTTAATATCCCGCACCAGCCGATCCAGGTTTCCCTGTTCATCATCGATAACGGACTCCGCGCGCTGCTGCCAAGTGGAATACAATCGTTGTGCGTCGTCTAGCTTAGCATCGACATCACTAATGATCTCTGCGAGTTGACCCTCATCTTGGCTATCACCTCGCCAATTGGCGCTGAGGAACCAATCGTCAATTGTCGACCAACCAAGCCAACCGAAAAGAACCACGATCAAAACAGTAATGATCCTATCTGACCATGATGAAAACAAGTTTGCTTTTAGCCAACCCAGCAGTCCCACTGAGCTCTGCGGTGGTAATTGCTCCGACAATAAATCATCGTCTAATCGAACGTAGGCAACACCCGAGTTATTAGTCATCCATTAACGCTCCACCGCTTGAACGCGGTCATTCAAATAGTTCATCGCAATTGAAATTGTTAATGAGATTGTGAGATATGAAAGCAAGATCATAATCGCGATTTCCAGTTCCCGCCCTGTATTATTTCGAGTCGTGTTCAAAACGTTGACCAAGTCTGGATATTTCAATAGCAGCGCCAGCGAACTGTTCTTTGCTAAATTCATGTATTGACTGTTTAATGGCGGCACAATCACTTTCAAGGCTTGCGGGATAATGATGAGATTCATAATGAGCCCCGAACGCAGTCCCAACGACGCCGCCGCCTCGCGCTGTCCTTTGTCAACTGCTTGGATGCCGGCGCGAACAATTTCGGCGATGAACGCACTGGTGTAAATTGCGAGGGCGCCCGTTAGCGCCACCATGCTCACTGGCACACTGAATCCAAATACCGCACGGCCTTTGCTATTGAAGACGTAGCTCTCAAACCCAATCGGGCCACCAACCAGCCAGAAAAACGCGACGACAATCGCAATCATCGCGAGCCAAGACAAACCGTCGACATTCGGCCGGTTACCGGTAGAATCTAAGCGATCATCCGCCCAATTTATCAGGGCAAGACGCACCGAGTTACCCCAGAGGACCGCGATAAAAAAGACGGCCAGCATGCTCCACCCCATCAACGGCGGAAAGGTAGTCTGCAACGCAAAAAATAACAAAATCAGGCTAGTAAACACGGCCGAAAGAATAAAGCTGGCAATTGTTTTTCGCGACCGATTCTTGAAACGTCCATTCTGTGTCTCAGCGTCGCTCCACGTTTTGAGCCAAGGCATGAAACGGACAAACGTGAAGCCAACCAAACCTAGATAAATGACGATACTGAGGATGATCACAAACCAGCGCGAAATGACCTCACCTTCAACAGTCTGAATTGACGGAATGAAGCTGTAGTCAAAGGGTACGATACCAAGCCAAGTCCCACCGCCAGTGCCATCACCAAACGTCATGGCTGCGCCATCGAAGCTTAAGTTGTGAAACAATATGCCAAAAACATTTAACGGCGCTTCATTCGTAATACCCGGCAATGTCAGAAGAATGGCGTTTAAGAAGAGGAATTGCACCGCTAGGGGGATATTCCGCAAAAACTCAATATAAACCTGCGCAAGCCGAGATAATAAAAAGTTATTGGAGAGGCGGATAATTCCGATAGCAAAACCCAAGACCGTCGCCAAAACGATACCAACCACTGCCACCAAAATCGTCGCCAAGACCCCCTGGCCGAAAGCTGCGAGGACGCTTGAATCTTTGTCAACTGGCAAGAGGTTCGGCGACGGTTGTTGAACCTTGCTTTCTTCGACCAGAAATCGCCAGTTCACATCATTGCCTTGGCTGATGAAGTTGGTTGTGCAAAACCAAACAATAAACAGCAGCCCAATCACGAGGCTGGATTGTACAACAATGTCCCGCACCAGCCGCTCTGCAAACACGTTACGTGCTTGCTTATCAACGATCTCTCGAGTCGTAGCCGAAATACTAGAAACCTCTGTCATCCTCACTACTCATTAATGTCTCAAGACGACAATTTTTGGTATACTACCCCTAGCGTAGTCATCTTTGCTTATCCACCGATTTCTTCGCCAGCTTAATTGTTAATCTAAACACGGCGCTGATTGCACAAAACAACCAGCCCTACAACAACAAAGGCGAGCAACGTCCACAAACTAATAGCCGCTGCTCGCCTTTTAATCACTCAATGTTTTACCAGAGGCTATTCACCCCTCGCAAAAAACCGCAAACCGCGAACTTAGCGGAACGGTGGTGCGTACAGAAGACCGCCATCAGTCCAAAGCGCGTTCAAGCCACGCTCAAGCGCGACTGGCGTGTCTGGGCCGATGTTTGCTTCAAAGCTCTCGGCATAGTTACCGACCAGCGCAATAACGTTGAAGAAGGCATCTTCAGACAAGCCCAACATTGGACCGTAGCCACCAGAAACGCCCAATAGGCGCTTTTCGCCAGCAGAAGCATCCGCGTCAGCTGCCACGTCAGCAACGTTCTCACTTGTGATTCCCATTTCTTCAGCAATGATCATCGAGTTCAACGTCCAACGAACAATATCACCCCAAACTTCATCGTCCTGACGGGTAACTGGGCCCAAAGGCTCCTTCGAGATGATCTCAGGCAGAATGACGTGCGCAGTTGGATCTGGGAACGTAGCACGGTTTGCGGCAATGTTCGACGCGTCAGTGGTGTAAACATCGCACTGGCCAGCCAAATACGCATCATTTGTTTCCGCTGAGGTCGCAACGTTGATTGGCTCGTAAGACATGCCATTATCGGCAAAGAAATCAGCCAGGTTCAGTTCAGTTGTTGTACCAACCTGAACACAAACTTTTGCGCCATCTAGCTCAGTCGCAGAACTTACGCCAAGCGACGCAGGAACCATGAAGCCCTGACCATCGTAGTAGTTTACACCCTGAAAGCTCAACTTAAGATCCACGTCACGTGAAAATGTCCAGGTCGTATTGCGAGACAACAAGTCGTAGTTGCCAGCGTTCAACTGTTCAAAACGCTCAGCCGAGGTTACCGGGAAAAACTCAACGGCCATTGGGTCACCCAGAACCGCTGCTGCAACAGCTCGACATAGGTCAACGTCAAGGCCTTGGTACACACCATCTACAGCTTGGGCAAAACCAGGAACACCTGTGTTTACGCCACACTTAACCGTACCGCGCTCAAGAGTTGCAGCGAGGGTAGCAGAGTGACCATCCGCAAAAGCTGCGCTCGCGCCTGCGACGGCTACCGTCGCCGCCAAAAGCATTTTTTTCATCGATATTACCTTCCCTAGGTATTTTTTAATTGAAGATTCTCTTCAGAAAGAAGCCACTGTTTCACAATTTGCATGCCAGCTAATTGCGCACGGAAGCTTGTCAGAATATAAACTGTACGATCATGACGGCAAGGGGAAAACGGCCCTTTTATCATGATAGATGAAATTTACGGCACAGCACACGCATAATTTGCGCCCATCAGATCTTACCCGACCTACCACCACACCGACTCGCTATTGGGTCTTAACCAATAAGTTGTTTTGCTATTTTGTGGTTTCACGACCTACAATAAGTAACTGACCAACTCTAAAAAGTGCACGGAGGCATTGCCAACCAATGACACGGCCACCACGAAACTCTTTCTCTCCAGCAACTGACCTGACCAGCATGCATCGCTCGCATCGTCAGGTGCTCAATAAAAACAAGGTGGTCAATCCGCCCATCTACCGCGCCTCGACATTTTTGTTCGATCGGTACGAGGATATGAACGCTCGCTTTACTCGCGAAAACGGCGAACGCTACCCCTATGGCCTTTATGGCACCGATACGGTTCGTCAACTCGAAGAGATGGTTGCACACTTGGAGGCCACCGACTCTGCTGTTGCCACCGGCAGTGGTATGTCTGCCTGTGCCATTCCCTTCTTAACCTTTGTTGCAGCGGGTGATCATGTCTTAATTACCGATAGCGTCTACGGCCCGGTTCGCTCGCTTGCCAAAAATCAGCTAACGCGCCTGGGTGTTAACGTGGAATATTTCGACCCCCTTGCAACACCGGATGACTTGGAAATCCTCGTTCGCGCAAATACCAGAATGATTTACCTGGAAAGTCCTGGCAGCGTCACGTTCGAGATACAAGACGTCAAAGGCATTGCTGCTCTGGCAAGATCCAAGGGAATCCTTACCGCCATTGACAATACTTGGGCGACTCCCCTGCACTATCAGCCAGCTCAATATGGCGTTGATTTGGTCATTCATGCGGCGACCAAATATATCGCTGGTGCCAGCGATCTGTTGATGGGCGTCGTCGCCGGCCCGCACGATCTGGTTGCAAAAATGGCTCAAGCACAGGGTGAATACGGGTTTTACGCCAACCCAACCGATGCCTTTGATTGTATCAAAGGCCTTCGGAGCCTTGCTGTACGAATGCCAACCCACCTCGCAAGCAGCCAGATCGTGGCAGCGCATTTAAAACAGCAACAAGAAATCGCAGCGATCCTTCATCCTGCTCTCGACACCGATCTCATGAATCAGCGCTATATCGCCCAGGGTTTCAACGGCGGTGGTGGTTTGTTCGGTGCCATCTTTGATCCAACTATATCCGAGCAATTTGTGGCTCGTTTTGCCAACGCGCTTAGGTTGTTCGGAATGGGATACAGCTGGGGTGGTTTTGAAAGCTTAATCAGTGCCCAGCAACCCAAAAAAATAAGGACAGCGAGTCAATGGCCTCGTGCCGGATTGCCAGATGGTGTTTTTTTGCGCTTTAACATTGGCTTGGAAGCCCCTAAGGATCTATGTCGTGATATTGACCAAGCACTCGATATCGCCCGTAAATCTTGAGACCTGTTCAGTCGTACTTTGCCCTGGAATTTTGTCTATGACCGATGAACAAACAACACTCGAAGCTGTCAAATTCAATGCAGACGGTTTGGTACCTGCAATTGCACAAGACGCGATTTCAGGTCAGGTCTTGATGATGGCCTGGATGAACAAAGACAGCTTAAGTGAAACAATCCGAACAGGTCGCGCCTGCTATTGGTCACGTTCCCGCCAAGCATTTTGGCGCAAGGGCGACACCAGCGGCCATACCCAAACGGTAAAAAGTCTGCAAGTAGACTGCGACGGCGACACCATCTTGATACAGGTCGAGCAAATTGGTGCCGCTTGTCATACAGGCAAGCGCAGCTGCTTCTTTCAGCAAATCGCCACGGAAGATCGTAGCGCAGGCTAACAAAGCCAAAAACAGCCAAAACAGTGGCCAATTTCGTTGTTTTGATGATTGCAGAAGGGCATCACCGACCTATTTGTTCCAACCGATGCCACAAAAAAAGATTAGTTTCCAAATGCGAACGTTTCACCTTCCTGAAAACCATCCCTCCCTGCCTCATCCGAAAATTGGCGTTTTAATTTTACATCTTGGCACACCAGACGACACCAGTTTTGGTAGCATGCGGCGCTACTACCGCGAATTTTTAAGCGACAAACGCGTGATAGATTATCCAAGGTGGTTTTGGCTGCCCATACTGTATGGCATCATTCTCAACACGCGTCCGGGTCGAAAAGGCAGGGATTACGACAAAATCTGGGATCAAGAGGCCAACGATAGCCCCTTACGAGTTTACGCCAAAAGCCAGGCAAAAAAGTTAGAGCAGGCCTTTGGTGAGGATGTCTTGGTTGACTATGCCTTTCGCTACGCAAATCCCAGCACCAAAGATGCGTTAGAACGAATGAAACAGGCAGGCGTTGACCGGATTGTCGCATTGGCACTCTATCCTCACTACAGCTCAGCCACGACAGCGACTGGATATGACGCCATTTTCGATCAGCTCAAGAAAATGAAGTGGCAACCGAGTTTGATCACATTGCCGCCATACCATGATAACCCAGCGTATGTGGAGAGCTTGGCGAAAAGCATTGATGAGAAACTGGCAACAATCGATTGGGAGCCCGACCTCATTGTAACCAGCTATCATGGTGCGCCCGAGCGCTATCTACGTGAAGGCGATCCATACCACTGCCATTGCTTTAAAACGACGCGTTTACTGGGTGAGGCCAGACCAGCAATTGTCAACAAACTCAAAGTGACATTCCAAAGCCGATTTGGGCCCGAAAAATGGTTGCAACCCTACACGGACAAGACTTTAGAATCTCTCCCATCAGAAGGTATCAAAAAGGTGCTGGTCATCTGTCCCGGCTTCAGTGTTGATAACCTCGAAACGCTCGAGGAAATCAATATGGAGGCTCGAGAAGAATTCTTAGAATCGGGCGGTGAAAATTTCGACTATATTCCCTGTTTGAACGACAGCCCCCAGCACATTGATCTGATCCAGACTTTGTGCGCCAAAGGCGTTGAGGCGTTTCGCTAAAACAAACCGTACCGCTTAACCCGTTTTTCATAGGCGGCATACTCATCCGTGAACTGTGATCGGAAAAAGCGCTCTTCGCGGCGGTGACAAAAAAAATGCACCGTTGCCGCCCACGGAATCATAGCGAGCATGATCAGCCAGCTGCCCATGAACAAGCCCCAGGCAAGCCCAAAAACAAAAATACAACTGTCACCAGGATGGCGCGACAGGCCGAAAAGTCCGTGGGTTAACAGTTTGTCGGGGGCTTTGGGTGGCCCCCAAGGGTTCCCAGCCTTTTTAAC
>CAXBRM010000110.1:0-6824 GCA_963978305.1 uncultured Rhodospirillales bacterium | reverse complement strand
CGAGTTGAACTCTGTATCAAACATTCTGATAATTTCAGAACTTTCGTTGCTGACAATGGTGCTGAGTTTTTTGTCCCAAAGAACGGGCACTGTCACCCGCCCAGTATAGTGAGGCTCTGCCGCAGTATAGATTTGGTGCATATGACTGGCACCTTGTAAAGGATCCAGAGTGACACCAGGAAAATTTGCTTCAAAAGTCCAGCCCTCAGAATGCATATAGGGGCTAACAACGGAAACAGATATGTGGTTTTCCAATCCCTTGAGCACCCGATAAATCAACGTTCGATGTGCCCAAGGACAAGCATAAGACACATAGAGATGATAACGACCGCTTTCTGGCTGATGCGGCGTTGAGCCATCGGCTTTCACAGCACTACGAAATTGAGATGCCGTCCGGATGAACGCACCGCCGCTAGCCTTCGTGTCATACCATTGGTCGACCCATTTCCCTTCAACAAGCAAACCCATCGTCTTTGTTCCTTAACTCCCAAATAACGATCAAAGTAAGGCGCGAACAACCAATGCAAGGGCCCAAAACAATCTCTTTAGGATTTAACCAACAAACACCGTTGACAACGGCAAACACAGGCCCGCAATTCAGCGACCCCCAATCCGTCAGTAATCCATAAAGCTCCGCAATTTACGAGAGCGGCTTGGATGTTTGAGTTTACGCAGCGCTTTAGCCTCGATTTGCCGGATACGCTCGCGCGTCACATTAAACTGTTGGCCCACTTCCTCGAGTGTATGATCGGTGTTCATGCCAATACCAAACCGCATGCGCAGAACGCGCTCTTCGCGCGCTGTTAAGCTGCTAAGGACACGCGTGGTTGTCTCACGCAAATTACTACCAATAGCCGCTTCAACTGGAATGATAGCGTTGTCATCTTTAATGAAATCACCAAGATGACTGTCTTCTTCGTCTCCGATTGGCGTTTCAAGACTGATGGGTTCCTTAGCGATTTTCATCACCTTACGCACCTTGTCGAGCGGCATGCTCAGCCGCTCTGCCAATTCTTCTGGTGTCGCCTCGCGACCCATTTCGTGCAACATTTGGCGGCCAGCCCGAACCAATTTGTTAATCGTTTCAATCATATGGACCGGGATGCGGATCGTGCGAGCTTGATCGGCAATACTGCGTGTGATTGCCTGGCGAATCCACCATGTCGCGTATGTTGAAAATTTGTAACCGCGCCGATATTCAAACTTGTCGACTGCTTTCATCAAGCCGATGTTGCCTTCCTGGATCAAATCAAGGAATTGCAGACCACGGTTGGTGTATTTCTTGGCAATCGAAATGACCAAACGCAAATTGGCTTCAATCATTTCATCCTTCGCCCGATTGCTATCGCGTTCACCTTTTTGAATTTTGTCAACAGTCCGACGAAATTCTTGCACTGGCAACTGGGCTTCTGCAGCGATTTCTTGGACGCCACCGCGGTATTGGTCGGCCAATCCACCATAGGTGTCACTCATTAGCGCCCACTTTTGGTTCTTTTTGGCCATACGCTGGAGCCATGTCGGGTCAAGTTCGTTGCCAACATACAAGTTCGCAAACGCTTCCCTTGTCAAACCACAGCGTTCGGCGAGCTTATAGAGCTTGCTTTCTTCAGCAATCAGCTCTTTGTTCAACGCCTTATGTTGCTCAACCAACGCCTCAGTTCGCGGATTACTCAATCGAATCCGCCGAAGAATTTCCACGGCATTGGCCCGTAAACTGTCAAACTGCTTTTCAATGCTGGCTGGCACGTTTTTGCCTTCACAAACAAGGTCGAAACGCTTGCACTGTAAATCCCAAAGAGCTTTATCAATTTCAGCAAGCTCCCCAAGCGTCACCATCACGCTCGGCATCAGCGCCGCCTCCATGGCAGCGAGCGATGCATTGCTCGCATCGTCATCATCTTCGTCATCATCTTCATCGACCAAACCAGTTGAGGCAACGTCCTCATCACCTGATTCGGTTGTGCTCGCTTTTGGCAAAGAAGCAGGGGCCGGTTCAACGCCCGTGCCTGGCGCCACAAATTCGCCATGCTCGTCGCGATCACCGTCGGTGGATGCAGACGTATTAACGGCAGCATACATTGTATCGAGGTCAACAATATCGCGCAAAAAAATCTCACCAGTCTCTAACCCGTTGCGCCATATAAGAAGAGCTTGATATGTCAGAGGACTTTCGCACAGACCGACAATCATGTCTTCCCGGCCGGCCTCAATGCGCTTAGCGATCGCAATTTCGCCTTCTCGACTCAGAAGCTCAACCTGACCCATTTCTCGTAAGTACATGCGGACCGGATCATCGGTGCGACCAACATCTTCATCTTTGATGTTACCGACTTTTTTGGCCTCAAGCTCAGTGCCTTCTTCGGCTTCGGAATCGTCATCAAGATCGTCATCATCATCGCTAACGGTAACGCCTTGAGCTGTCAGCGCAGCCAGCAAATCTTCAATGGCATCTGCAGACGTCTCAGCCTGCGGCATCGCATCATTTACTTCGTCAAAGGTAACATGACCCCGATCCTTGGCTTTTTTGACCAAGGCTTTTACAGCGGCGTTAATGCTGTCAATAATCGGTTTTTCTGAACTCGCCCCCGTTTGGGCTGTCTTTTCTGTGCTTTTTGCGGCTGCCGCAGTCTGTGCCATAATATCTTCAATTCACGTTAAGGTCTGACCACTGCACGGTGCAGTCACCGCAGCAGCATCAGGCTGTTCAATCATCACTCGACGGCTTTAACGCCGACACTCGGCTGTGTTTTTCCTCTGAGTCAATGGCATCCAGATCGATTGATCTGCCTTCACGCTTCAAATCTGCTGCAGCCCGAAGCTTCCATTCCCTTAAGCTTGCATTGCTGGGATGCGAAATTGCCCTAGATGTCGCAGCAACGCGCTCGGACTTAAGCACAGGTTCGTGCAGACGGCCAAGCAGGTGCTCGAGCCCCTGGATTACTAACTCCAATCGGGTGGTTGGCTTAGCAAAGCCTGCGTGCACATATGTCGCATCGGATCGAATCCGCTGTGCTACGTCGCTTAACCCGTGATGTTTCAAATGAGTCGTCAAGGCCTCCGAGTCAAGGGGGATTTGCGCCTGCGGCACAGTGTCCGTCGCAGAGCTGTTCCCCATTTCGACGCACCATTGCATCATTAGTTGAAGAACGTGGCGCTGATCCGTTTCCAAATTTTCGATCTGGGCGATGATATCGCCATAGTCTTCAATCAAAGCAGGATGATTGAGCAGGCACGCGAGAACACCGTCTGTCACCCGCCTGTTTAATGTTTCGCTTGCATTACGAAGGTTGGTCAAAGCACTGGCGCCGAGCCCCCCTTTCCCAGATTTTTTGCCAAAATTAGGACGGGGCATTTTAGCGTTATATTGGCTCTTGGAGGGCCGTCGCTTTCCATAGGGTGTGTAACCAAAATCACCTTCAAACTTTTCGTGGAGTGCCGCCTCAAGATTTCCTTTAACCAACGGGTCTTCAACAACGGCCAGTTGATCGCGTAGATCTCGCCACAAGCCAGCCCGCTGCTCAGGTCCATCAGAACGCATGCTGAGCCGGGCGGCGCGCCAGAGCACATCCACAAGCGTTGCGCTTCGGTTCAAAACAGCGCGCATCGCCGTTGCACCTTTGGTGCGAATCAAAGTATCCGGATCCTCTCCTTTCGGCAAGATTGCAAAACGCAAAGCATTGCCAGGCTTCAAGACCGGCAGTGCGCGAATCGCAGCGCGGGCCATCGCTTGTTGACCCGCCCGATCGCCGTCGAAACACAGGATCGGTTCCGGCGCAAATTTAAACAATTGGGCCAGATGATCTTCCGTCAGCGCAGTACCCAACGGTGCAACGCTCTGCGTAAATCCGCCTTGCGCCAATGCAATCACATCCATGTAGCCCTCGGCAACGATGACTTCTCCGTGGTCATAGGCCGACTTGCGCGCCAAATGTGCCCCGTACAACAAGCGACCTTTATGAAAGAGCGTTGTTTCCGGTGAATTGAGGTACTTGGGTTCGCCATTGCCCAGAATACGTCCCCCGAAAGCGACGGGGCTGCCTTGCCTATCACAAATTGGAAACATCAAACGATCACGAAACATATCAAAAGCTGGCCGTCCATCGTCTGGTTTTTTGGCCAAGGCCGTTTCGAGCAACGGCTCAAGGTCGATCCCTTTTGCCGCCAGGGCCTTGATCAACCAGTCACGACCATTGGGGGAATACCCCAAACCAAAGCGCTCAATCGCGGCTTTTGACAGGCCACGAGCCTCAATGTACTCCAGGGCTTCTCGACCCGCAGGTGCAAACAACTGCTCATGATAGAGGGTGGCAGCCAAAGCGACAACTTCCTTCAGAGACCTTGCCCGCTCGCGATGCTGGCGTTCCTCCGGCTTTTCAACAGGCATCTCTAGCCCCGCTTCAGCGGCCAGTCGTTCGACGGCCTCAGGAAAGCTGAGACCATCGTACTCCATCACAAAACTGATCACATTGCCGTGTTGGCCACAGCCAAAGCAATGATAGAAACCCTTGGCATCGTTGACGGTAAAACTCGGGGTTTTTTCTTTATGAAAAGGGCAGCACGCCTGGAACTCACGACCCTTGCGTTCTAGTCGCAAACGTTTGCCAACCACGTCTGAGACATTCAAACGAGATTTCAATTCATCGATAAATCGCTCTGGAATTGGCAAGGCAACAATCGCTCCAACACATCAAAGACAGCAAAAAAGAGGCGTGACAATGGTTCACAGGTACGCCACCGTTTAGACGGAAACAATAGGATAACCGGTAAAATGATATTTCTAGCAAGCATCGCCGCCCTTGGTACCGCTACCTGCTGGGCGCTTAGCTCGATTATCAGTAGCACAGCGACACGCCATTTTGGTGCCATTAGATTCACCAGAACTCGCTACCTGATTGTCCTCGCGCCAATGTTACTGCTCTCCTTTTTCTTGGGGAACTGGAGCAATTGGTCTTTGTCTTTTTACCTCTTGATGGGGCTTTCCGGGCTCAGTGGGGTCTTTTTAGGGGATACCCTCCTATTTGCAGGCTATGCCCGTTTAGGGCCAAGACTGGGTACAGTCATCTTTTCATCTGCCGCTCCGATAACCGAAATCATGAATTGGATTTGGCTCGGTACAGCATTTAACGCCACAAAAGTTCTAGGCATTTTCCTGATTTCAGCAGGCGTCATGACAGCAATTTTCTTCGGCAAGCGCCACGGGCCGGTGCACAAGTTGGAATCCCTGGCCGGTCCGCTATGGCTCGGTCTGATTGTGATGTTCGGCGCTGCTTTTTTGCAAGCGCTCGGGACAATCATTGCCAAGCCCGTGCTTGATGCCGGTCTGGATCCATTCACGGGCGCCGCTTGGCGTGTTCTGGTTTCGGTTGTTGCCTATGGCGTGTTGATGCTTGTTCCTGCAGCTATCACCAGAGCAGAGGATCACGGTCCGTACACGCCCCGCATGACGGCACTGACTGCGCTGAGCGGCACCTTGGGCATGCTAATCGGGATGACACTTTTCATTTGGGCATTGAGCATCGGTGACGCTGGTATTGTCGCCGCCGTCGCCAGCACGTCGCCTTTGATACAACTGCCGATTCTCTGGATTGTCACACGCCAAGCCCCAACTTTGGGTGCTTGGTGCGGATCTGCCCTTGCCGTCTTTGGCGGTATCCTAATTGTCTTGCATTAAAAGACGGGTTTTCAGGGCGAGCAAATCGCGCCAGGTTTCCCGTTTACTCAGCGGGGTTCGCAACAAATAGGCCGGATGCAGCAGCGGTATTGCCGGAATGGTTGAGCCATCGTCCAACAGATAATCAAACCACTGGCCCCGTGCGCGGGTAATTTTGAGTGAACTGTCAATCAGGGTCTGTACCGCCAAGCCGCCAACCAGCACCAGAATTTTTGGCCTGACCAACGCGATGTGCTTTCTGGTGAAGGGCAAACAAGCCGCGACCTCAGCCGGGTTGGGCTTTCGGTTGCCAGGCGGGCGCCAAAAGACGCAATTGGTGATGTAGAAATTTTTCTCTCGGATGAGGCCGATGTGGCCAAGCATTGTATCTAAAAGCTGACCACTGACGCCAACGAACGGCTTGCCAACACGGTCCTCGTTACTCCCGGGTGCTTCGCCAACCAACATGACGTTGGCGCCAGCGACGCCATCTGCAAACACGGTGTTGAGCGCGGTCTCCTTGAGCGGACAGCCATCAAAGTCACAGACTGCTTTCTCCAAATCTTTGATGCTGGTGGCTTGCGCCGCAGCGCTAGTGGCACGCTCAATGGCTCCACCAGTATTTTGAATTTTGACGGAGCGGTTGCCCGAAGACTCTTTGAGCGCTGTGCTGCTTGCAGCTTCAGATGTCGTTGGCGCAGTCGGCTCCCCAAAACGATCGACTCCCATAGACTGCAATCGCGACTCAACGCCGATATCATTCTGATAGCGCAGAATCTCCGCAATAGCGGCCATACGTCGGTCGTTTGTTGCCATATGCTCCATGACTGCTGCTTGTCTTTGTCGCACCCGCGCCAAGTTATGACGATTTCTGCTTTGCTATCAAGCGACATGGGCTCTAAAACAACGAATAAAGCCAAAAATTTAGACGAGATCAGGAAAGCGACAAAATGGTTGAACGCGAAAGCATGGAATATGACTTGGTGATTGTTGGCGCCGGACCCAGTGGTCTGTCTGCTGCCATTCGAGCCAAGCAGGTCGCCGCCGAACAGGGTGAAGAGATTAGCGTTTGCGTGATTGAGAAAGGCTCGGAAGTAGGCGCTCATATTCTCTCTGGCGCGGTGATGGAGCCGCGAGCGATGGCAGAACTATTCCCTGACTGGCAAGAACGTGG
>CAXBRM010000109.1:0-6882 GCA_963978305.1 uncultured Rhodospirillales bacterium | reverse complement strand
TTAACGGGTGCGACCGGATCTACGCCTTACGCTACGACGGCCAGTGGTAAAATCTGTGGTCTCCAGGATTTTGCCTTTTGAAGACAGGTTTTGCCTTTTGAAGACAGATAGTGAGCGAACCGGGAATAGGCATCGACTTGATCGTCGTGTTTGCTGTCGGGAAACGCCATGATACCAGAACGAGATATAAAGTGATTTGCGCAATGTTCCAGCGGGCTAAGTCAGACTCTTTGCCGATCAGTAAGTTGGCTGACATAGAAGCAAAAATAATGAATAACAATGGCACCAAAACTTTCACCATCGAAAGGCTAGCAGTCGCTGATATCTCAGCTGTTATGGTTAGGGTCTCGTTGACCAATGTCGCATCATATCTATCTTGCGCCCGCCAGGGTCCGCTCACGCTGAAGATTGGGCTGTCAGCCGGCGTGATTGTAAACAAACGACAACCGGCTTGTCGTTCGGGCTTAAATTGATTGTTCAGCAATTCAATTTGCAAAATTGGCGTAAATTAACGTCGAAAATCCGCTCCAGTGTCGGTGTGACCTGAATTTCAATAGGACGACATGGGGTGGAGGAACTCGATCCAAGGGTTTGCTGCTGGGCGAAAGCCGTGGAGGGTAAGGTTAACATGATCGCAACAACCGCTAACGCTTGAATATAGCGGCGCAAAGTCGAGAAGGAATGATTGACCATAAAAGAGGTAGTCCTTAACTCAGAGAACATGCCAGTCTTCAAGTACACAGATCCAAAATTATCTGCAAGCTTATCGGGACCTTCGATAGATGATTGCGTGCCTCAATTTGGCGTTAAGGTGCCAACTGACAGCATCGACGCTTTACAAGTTCACAGGGTTGCCTGTTTTGATACCATTAAAATATGATTTAGAGACAATCAAGAGAGGCAAAGGTAAAGCAAGTTTTTGTTGGATTTGGATGGTTCTGTGAAGGAATAATAGTTTATAAAGATTTTTTGATGCATATATTGGAGTTCGCTAACCCAAAGAATCACGCGACTGGCAATGGCCTTAGAGAGTCGGTTTAAAAAATAATGATGGCTTCCTTAGTCGGTAGTATCTCGTTTTTTGAAAATGTTTATTGAAGGGAAGTACAATGAAATTAGCGCGACTTTTATCGGTTGTGTGCCTCGGTTTTTGGTCAGCGTCGACAGCGTTTAGCCAAGACGTAACCCTTAGGCTGCATCACTTTATGGCGGCGCCTGCCACGCTGCATGCAAATGCTTTTGCTCCATGGGCAGAGGAGCTCAATGTAGCGTCCGATGGTCGGCTAAAAGTAGAACTCTACCCATCTATGGGACTTGGTGGTCGACCAGGTGATTTGTTTGATCAAGCGGTTGATGGCGCTGTTGATATCTCACTAACACTGACGGGTTACACACCAGGTCGCTTTAATAAGTCAGAAGTGTTTGAGCTTCCTTTTATGATGGGTGATCCAATCGCCACTTCTGCTGCTTACTTTGATATGATCAGCGAAGAACTGCAAGCCAGTGAGTTCGCTGACGTCAAGATCCTGGCTGCTTGGGTCCATGGTCCTGGTGTGCTCCACACCAAGGAGCCAGTCGAAGCACTAGAAGATATCGATTGCATGGTAGTCCGCGAGCCAACGCGGGTAATTACCGATTTACTTGGCGAGCTTGGGGCGACACCGGTCGGCATGCCCTTGCCAGGGATTCCGGAGGCGCTGTCGAAAGGCGTCATCAATGGCACTGTGGTTCCTTGGGAAATCACGCCAGCGATCAAACTGGGCGAGTTGGTGAGCAATCATACCGAATTTAGCGGTGAGCGTGCCCTTTACACGGCAACCTTTATTCTGGCGATGAATTGGGATTCTTACGACGCTCTGCCGGATGATTTGAGGACGCTTCTGGATTCAATGTCTGGGAAAGATCTTTCCAAGCGTGTTGCCCAAGTGATGGTCGATGGCGATGAGGTTGGCCGCTCTATCTATGCAGAAAATAACATCATCGTGCTTTCCGAGGAAGAAGTGTCGGGGTGGATGGCAGCGTCACAACCAGTTTATGCTCGCTGGATTGAGCGAGCCGGCGAGAAAGGTTTTGACGGTCAAGCTGCAATCGAACAAGCGGAAGAATTGATGGATCGCAATCAATAAAAAAGGACTTGTTGGCGGCTTTGAATGAAGCGCAGTACGCCGATGCTTTTGGTGCTGTAATTGAGAAGCTGGCGGTCGCAAAAACGTAAAGCGTTTGCTATGAGACATTCTTGATAGTGTTGTTTGGTTGGCCATGTCACCGAGACCAGATAAGTTCATGACCTCTAATATCGAGAAGCCACCGGCTGTCAGGCCAAGGCGCAATCCTGACCCCTCTGGTTTCCAACCTCGAAATCCCTTTGAGCAGCTCTTAACAGTTGTAACCTCAGGATTAGCGGTTGTCGGCGGTCTTGGGCTTTTGGTGGCTATTCTTGTGACCTGCGTGAGCGTCGCGTTTAAAGTCACTCGTCGTGCCTTGGATGCGCTGGTCGCTAATTTTCTGGACAGTGCTAACTGGCAAGGCATCAAGCCCATTTTGGGTGAGGAGGAACTGGTTCAGTATGCTGTTGGGATTGCGCTATTCTCTGCCCTACCTTGGGCGATGCTAGCAAAAAGCCATATTCGGATTGATATCTTTCAGCCGTTATTCGGAAGGGTGATGAACCGAGTGCTCAATTTCGTTGCCGATGCGTCACTTGCATTTGTTGCTTATATGATTATGACGCGGCAATGGTTCTTAATTTTTAAGAAAGCGCGGGGCACTCAAGATGCTTTACTTGACTTGGTTTTGACTGGCGATTGGCCTACGGTTTTCAGCCGCATTCAACAAAATCATGAGACCCAAATTCTTAGTCTTAAGCTATGGCCATTCTACGTTTTCGCGGAGTTTTGCATCGCGCTGTTTTTTATTGTTGCGATGTATTGTTCTTTTCGAAGTTTCGTATCAGTTTTTAAGCCCTCGCATGCTGCTTTCAATCGATACCGCTAGCAAAAAGGAAACGAGCAGCAATGGAATGGCTATCCGCGTCGTTGACTGACTTACAAATTGGTCTGCTATCATTTCCTATTCTGCTGCTATTGGTCGCTTTGCGCGTCCCGCTGGCCCCAGCCATGTTCATCGTTGGTTTGGTTGGCACGTTTCTTGTCGCAGGCAACACCCGGTTGATGGATAGCCAGCTTAAGTCCTTTACCTTTGGGACTTTAAATAATTATTCTTTGTCTATTATCCCTCTGTTTTTATTGATGAGTGAGTTCGCGACCCGCGGTGGGCTATCGCGTCTGTTGTTCGATGGTGCAGGGGCGTGGCTGGGGCATCGTAAGGGTGGCATGGCGATGGCCAGCATTGCCGCTTCGGCGGGATTTGGTGCTGTCTGTGGGTCATCGCTGGCGACCGCGTCGACGATGGGAAAGGTGGCGTTGCCGGAGCTGAAAAGGAGCGGCTATTCAAACGCATTTGCCACGGGGGTTTTGGCGGCAGGGGGAACCTTGGGGATATTGATCCCACCATCTCTTGTTCTGGTACTGTATGCAATCATCGCCGAGGAAAATATTGAAAAGTTGTTTCAAGCAGCCTTACTGCCAGGGCTCTTGGCGATGGCTGGCTATATGGTGACGGTCGGCATTTACACTCGAGTGGTGAGCGGTGCTGAAGTGAGGCGGAAGCGGTTACCTTATGCACTTCGGTTTAAGGCGATGGCTGCAGTGTGGCCTGTTCTTGCTATATTTCTACTGGTCATCGGGGGAATCTATCTGGGCTGGTTTACGCCGACAGCCGCGGCTGCAATTGGGGCAGCGGCCACCGGGCTTGTCGCTTGGTTGCGGGGGCGGCTGGGGCTTGCTGCCATGAAAGACGCCCTGCTGGGCACAGCAAAAGTGTCAGCAATGATTTTCTTCATTGTCGTAGCGGCGGGCGTTTTCAATTCGTTTTTGAGTTTGGCCAGAGTACCACAGACGTTGGCTGAAGTCTTTTTGACCGCAGCGCTTAATCCTTGGCTGATCCTGATTGGTATGCTTTTTCTTTACTTGGCGCTTGGGACGGTCATGGATTCAATTGCGATGATTTTATTGACGGTTCCGATTTTTGTGCCGATTGTGAGTCAGCTGGATTTTGGTTTGCCTGCATCTGAAGTCGGTATCTGGTTCGGTATTTTGGTGCTTGTCGCCGCTGAAGTCGGTTTAATCACGCCCCCGGTTGGATTGAATTTGTTTGTTATCAACAATCTCGACAAATCAATTCCGATGATTGCGACCTATCGAGGTGCGATTCCATTCGTTATCTCAGACATTATTCGCGTCGGGCTATTGGTCGGGTTCCCGGGTTTGACGTTAGGTTTGGTGCGATTCTTGAACTAAAGAATTGTGCAGTAGCTTTTCTGGGCAGAGCATCATATTCTGCTGGGGCTTGGCAGATCGTCTTAGGTGTGTCTGAGTAAAATTGGTGATGCTAAGAGATGGTAAATCGCAAACCGTGTGGATTAAGAGGAAGCACGCCAGCTGTGAGCCAATCGAACGCTGTGGCAGCAATTTTGTTTTTTGAAAAAGTTGAAACATGACGAAAGAATTATACCCTGTCACCCAGGACCGTCTTGCCCGTACCTTGATGAACAAGCGGCAGTACGAGGAAAATTACCAAAAAAGTTTGGTCGACAACGAGCAGTTCTGGGCAGAACAGGCGACAGCGAGGCTCAAGTGGAGTAAGCCATTTACTAAAATTCGACACGTAAACTTTATGAAGCCGGATGTGCATATCAACTGGTTTTCAGACGGTGAATTAAACGTGTCAGCGAATTGCATCGACCGCCATTTGGCGACACGTGCAGAGCAGGTTGCGATTATCTGGGAGGGGGATAACCCTGACGAAGACAGAAACATCACCTACCGGGAATTGTCTGACTCGGTCTGTCGCTTGGCCAACGGGCTCAAAGCAATGGGTGTTGCCAAGGGTGATCGTGTAACGCTTTATATGCCGATGATCCCCGAGGCGGCATTTGCGATGCTTGCTGTCGCGAGGATCGGTGCTGTCCACTCAATTGTGTTTGGGGGGTTCAGTCCCGAAGCATTGGCCCAGCGTATAGCCGACTGCGATAGCGACTATTTGATTACCGCTGATCAAGGGCTGCGCGGGCAAAAACCAATCCCGTTAAAGGCCAATGCTGACCGTGCTATTGAATTGTCAGGGCGTGATGTCCGCCAGTTAGTGGTAAAAAGAACTGGTGAACCTGTTGATTGGCATGCTGATCGAGATGTTTGGTATCATGAACTCGTCAACGATCAGGACGCCGCCTGTGCGCCAGAGCCGATGAACGCGGAAGATCCGCTATTTATTCTCTACACAAGCGGATCGACCGGAAAACCAAAAGGCGTCTTGCACACCACTGCTGGATACTTGTTGTACGCCAGTTATACGCATCAACATGTGTTCGATTACAAAGATGGTGACATCTATTGGTGTACGGCCGACGTCGGATGGATAACCGGTCACAGTTATATCGTGTACGGACCATTAGCTAATGGGGCGACAACGTTAATGTTTGAGGGTGTGCCTACCTATCCCGACGCTGGGCGCTTCTGGCAGGTGGTTGAAAAGCACAAAGTGAATATTTTCTACACGGCGCCAACGGCAATCCGCGCGCTGATGGCACAGGGAGACGAATTCGTCCACGCAGCTGATCGAAGCAGTTTAACGCTTTTGGGCACAGTCGGTGAGCCAATTAACCCTGAGGCATGGCGCTGGTATCATGAGGTTGTTGGTGAAGGGCGTTGCGGGATCGTCGATACCTGGTGGCAAACAGAAACTGGCGGCATTTTAATAGCGCCTCTGCCAGGGGCAACAGATTTGAAACCTGGTTCAGCAACAAACCCTTTGCCCGGTGTGCTGCCAGTGCTGGTTGACAACGATGGTGCTGCTATCGATTGGCAGCCTGGGCTGGAAGTAAGTGGTAATTTGTGTATTGCCCAAAGCTGGCCCGGCCAAATGCGTACAGTTTATGGCGATCACCAGCGATTTATCGATACCTATTTTAGTACTTATCCCGGTAAGTACTTTACAGGCGATGGCGCGCGGATTGATTCAGATGGCTATTGGTGGATTACGGGTCGTGTTGACGATGTTTTGAATATCAGTGGCCACCGCCTTGGCACCGCAGAGATCGAAAGTGCCTTGGTTTTGCACCCAAGGGTGGCGGAAGCGGCGGTGGTCGGCTTTCCCCATGATATCAAAGGGCAGGGAATCTATTGTTATGTCACGCTGAACGCGGCTGATGAGACTCAAGGTCAGGGGGATGACGCCCTACGCCAAGAATTGGTGCAATGGGTACGTCAAGAAATTGGGCCCATCGCAACCCCTGACTTGCTACAGTTTGCACCGGGATTGCCCAAAACGCGGTCGGGCAAGATCATGCGTCGAATTCTTCGAAAGATTGCGGATGATGACTTTGGGAACTTGGGCGATACCAGTACCTTAGCTGACCCAAGTGTGGTTGACGATTTGATTGAGCATCGTGCTAATCGATAGGATTTCGGTCGGTTTGCTTGATTGAGTAACGGTCTTTATCGACTGGGATTTTTAGGTTGGAGGCTGGCGATAGCAATGCCAATGGCGAAAGCGCTGCTGTTAACAAAGGCTGATCAGGAAAGCCAGGTTCGCTCGTCGATAACTCAGGTTGAGCTCTCAGAGCTCGCGCCGGGCGAGGTGTTGGTTGCGGTGGACTATAGTTCTCTGAACTATAAAGATGCGCTTGTCATGAGGGGCATGGGTAAACTGGTCAAAACCTACCCCCATGTACCTGGTATTGATCTTGCCGGCACCGTGGTCGAGAGTCGGGATGGGCGCTTCACGATCGGAGAAAAAGTGCTGCAAACGGGCTTTTTTCTTGGC
>CAXBRM010000108.1:0-6906 GCA_963978305.1 uncultured Rhodospirillales bacterium | reverse complement strand
AAAGCCGGCGCCAACATAATGAATTGTTTCTAGCCCCATAAAGGGTGGCACCGGACGCAGGAAACGCATGGTGATGCCGACCAGAACGGCACCGACCGCACCGCCATTATCACTGACATCGCCGCCATCAAACCCATAGAGTCCTGCCGCCAGAAGCGCCACGCTCAGCGGCCATAATAACAAGCGCCATTCAGGCCGGGTGAGGGGGTGCTTTCGTAATAAATGCATCCCCCAGAAAATTGGCGTGATGGCCAGCAAAAATGCTGCCAAGCCAACCCCGCCATATAACAATGACGCGACATTGGCACCGGCACTGCCCAGCAAATTTAACACCGGCGCATTCGAAACGCGGTTAAATGATGGGTCATGCGTACCGGCACTAGCCAGCGCAACACACAGCGCAACACCGACGATCACCAGCACCAGCCCGGCTATTTCCATCACCCGCCGCCGCAAAAATTGCGCCAATGCCGGTGATAAAACAGGCTTTTTATCGTCGCTCACTGCCATCTAATCAAAAACCCTTTATGCTGATTATGGCCGCTGGTACATTTCAGCAATGCGGCGTATCGCGGTATCGGTGCGGTCTGCGTCATGCACCAGTGCCAACCGCACATAGCCACTGCCCGGATTGCCGGCCTCTGTCGCCACCGCCATAAAACTGCCCGGCAGGGCGCGTACTGCTTGTTCCGCCATCAAACGTTGCACAAAATCAATATCATCATCAACTTTCAACCATAGGAAAAACCCACCCTCTGGCGGGGTGATGCGCAAATACGCCGCCGCTATGTCAAAATTCGCATTGTAATAAGACCTGATCGCCGCCACATGGTCGTCATCGTCATATAAATCTGCCGCCACTTCGAGCAATGGCGTTGGCACCAAACTGCTTGGTGGTATCCAAAGTGGCCTTGTTGATGGGCTGGGGCAGGACTTGGTTGCCATGTGCGTGAACGACCTTGTGTGCCAGGGAGCCAAGCCATTGTTTTTTCTGGATTATTTTGCGACTGGCAAACTTGAGCCGGAGTTTGCAGCACGTGTGATTAAGGGTATTGCGCGTGCATGCGCAGATGCCGGTTGTGCGCTCATTGGCGGTGAGACAGCCGAAATGCCTCAGATGTATCAGCCCAAGCATTTCGATTTGGCCGGTTTTGCCGTCGGCGCCGTTGAGCGGGACGCGATTTTGCCGAGACCAGGCGAAATGACGCCGGGCTTGCGACTGATTGCCTGGCAAAGTGACGGGGTGCACAGCAACGGGTTTTCCCTCGTTCGCAAAATTTTAGAGACTAAAAATTTGGCTTGGCCAGATCCGGCGCCTTGGGCTGACAGTAACATCAGCGTTGCGGCGGATTTGATGCGACCAACCCGTTTGTATGTCGCTGATGTGATGGCGGCGTTGCCGGCTGTTTTGGGGTTAAGCCACATCACCGGTGGCGGTTTGCCCGGCAATGTTGGCCGGATGCTGCCCGGCCATTTATCCGCTCAGCTTCACGTCTCGAACTGGGCGATCCCACCATTTTTTCAATGGGTGCTGGCTGAGGGATTGGTTGAGCGTGACGAACTTTTTCGTGCCTTTAACATGGGCCTTGGCATGGTTGCGGTGTTGCGTGACGGTTTTGACATCCCGAAGGGTGCGGTGCTGGTCGGCGAACTGGTTGATCGGGTAGAGGGTGAGCCATGTCAGCTCGTCGGCTAACAGCAGCAATTATGATTTCAGGGCGTGGAAGCAACATGATGGCGTTGGTGAATGCCGCAGCTGATCCGGCTTATCCGGTGGCTTTCACGCATATATTGAGTGATAAGCCGGATGCTTCGGGTCTGGCCTGGGCGCAAGCCCAAGGTTTTGAGATAGAGATCATTGATCCAGCTGATGCGCTTGGTATTTCTACGGCACTCGACAACTTAAATGTCGATTTGGTGTGTTTGGCGGGTTATATGCGAATCTTGCCCAAAACCGTGACGGACCGTTGGACTGGCCGCATGCTCAATATCCATCCTAGCTTATTGCCAAAGCACAGAGGCTTGCACGCCCAGGCGCAAGCGCTGAAGGCTGGCGACACTCGGGCGGGTGCGACGGTTCATTTGGTGAATGAGGATGTTGATGCTGGGGAAATATTGTCACAAGAACATGTTGACGTACTGCCTGACGACACAGTTGACACTTTGTCAACGCGGATACTTGCCGTCGAGCATGTGATATATCCCAAGGCTGTCGCCGACTATGCCGAAAAATTGAGAGCGCGAGGTTTTGGATCGTGACTACCGACAAAACCTCGATTGCGTCGGCTTTTGAGCCGTGGGGGCTGCGCGAAGAGTGTGGTGTTTTTGGTGTCTGGGGATGTGCCGATGATGCCTTGCCTTTTGTAATTTTAGGACTCCATGCCCTGCAGCATCGCGGTCAGGAGGGCGTCGGGATTGTGACCAATGACGGTGGTGATTTTGCAGCCCAGCTCGACGCGGGGCTGGTGAGTGATGTGTTTTCGGCGGGACGCGTCGATCCTGGCGGCTTGCCCGGTGGTTCGGCGATTGGCCATGTGCGCTATGCAACCTCAGGATCGGATGATGTGTCAAATTTACAGCCGATTTTGCAGCGAACCAAACGCGGCCCTCTTGCCTTGGCTCACAACGGTAATCTTACCAACGCCGACGTGATACGCCAGCAGCTATTAGACAAAGGCTCATTGTTTCATAGCGATAGCGACACCGAAGTCGCGATGCACTTAATCACGCGCAGCGATAGAGAAAGCAATGTTGACGCCATTGACGATGCCTTGGGCGATTTGGAAGGGGCTTATTCATTCTTATTGCTGGCGCCGGATGCTTTGATTGGTGTGCGAGATCCTTATGGTATGCGTCCACTGACGATTGGCTGCCTGGATGGTATGTACATTCTATCGAGCGAAAGCTGTGCGATTCAAGCAGTGGGTGGCGACGTGATCCGTGATGTCCGGCCGGGCGAAATGGTCGTGATCAGCGATGCGGGGATTGAAAGTCGCCAGCTCAGCCACATGGAAAAACAACCAGAAAAACTATGTGTTTTCGAGTATATCTATTTCATGCGCCCTCATACGATTTTTGGTGACCGTCACGCGGCAACCGTGCGGGAACGGATTGGCGCGAAACTTTTCGAAGAAAGTCACGCCGAAAGCGATATCGTTATTCCTGTACCCGAAAGTGGTGTCCATGCCGCGGTTGGTTATGCTGAAGCGGCTAAACTGCCGTTCCGTTGGGCAATCCAGAAAAGCCCTTATGTGGGCCGGACTTTCATTGAGCCAACCCAAAGCATTCGGCAGTTCGGTGTCAGATTGAAGCTTTCCGTCGATCAAGAACGTATCAAAGGTCGGCGTGTAACCTTGGTGGACGATAGCATCGTGCGGTCAACCACAATGAAAAAGCTGATCGAATTGGTCCGCGCAGCAGGGGCGGAAGAAGTGCACATCCGGATTAGCTCGCCGCCTTTTGCTTTCCCGTGTTTTTACGGCATTGATACGCCGGATAGTAAAGAGTTGATTGCGGCAAGCCATAGCGTCGAAGAAATTCGCCAGCTCATTGGTGCTGATACCCTGGCCTACATTAGTGCTGAGGGTTTACGTGCTGCAGTAAATGGTACCCACGGAGAAGTTGGGTTTTGTGATGCTTGCTTCACTGGCAATTACCCAGTGCCCCTAGTGGATCGTCACATGCAAAACAAACTCGCAGGGACGAGTGCGCTTTTTGCGACTGACGCCGGGGGACCGCTGCTTTGACGATGAGCAATAGCCTGAACGTTCTAGTCGTCGGTGCCGGTGGACGCGAGCATGCTCTGGTGAAAGCAATCGCCTCCTCACCCTTGCTTCAAACGCTGTATGCCCTGCCTGGCAACGAGGGGATGGAACAGCAGTGCCAGCTGCTATCGGATGATCAGTCAATCGTGGAGCACATCATTCAGCGCGCAATTGATCTGGTTGTTTTTGGTCCTGAACAACCTTTAGTCGACGGCGAAGCCGAGGCTTGTTCGAAACTATGCCGTGTCGTTGGTCCCAGTAAAGCTGCGGCTCAGCTTGAAGGCAGCAAGACCTTTATGAAGAGCCTGGTTCGGGCGGCGGGCGTCCCCTCTGCCGATTATCGACAATTCAACGCCGATCAGCTCGAAGATGCTGAACAGTACATTCGTGATCAAGGCGCGCCGATCGTTGTCAAAGCCAGTGGGTTGGCGGCTGGCAAGGGTGTTGTGGTTGCCCAAACAGTTGAGGACGCCTTAGGCGCAGTGCGCGCCTCATTGCGTGACCATGCTTTTGGCGCGGCAGGCGAAGAAATTGTTATCGAGGAATGTCTTGAAGGACCGGAGATTAGTGTATTCCATCTGGTTAAAAATGGACAGGCGACTTTCCTTGGCGCTGCTCAAGATCATAAACGTCAGCTGGATGGCGATCTTGGGCCTAATACCGGCGGCATGGGCACTTTTTCGCCGACCCCTTTGTGGACGTCAGCGCTGCAACATCACGTAGAGCAAGAGATTGTAAAGCCTACGTTGGCGGCACTTGATGACCAAGACAACCCGTTTGATGGTTTTTTGTTCACCGGCATCATGCTAACCGCAGACGGGCCGAAATTGCTGGAATTCAATGTCCGCATGGGCGATCCGGAGACGCAGAGCCTGATGCCTCTGATTCAGTCTGACGTGTTGGCGTTGTTGATGAATGAAGACGCTGGCAAAAGCGTCGACTTCAATGATAGTCATGCTGTCACGGTGGTGCTCGCCGCACCAGGCTACCCGGTGAAACCCCAGACAGGTCTGCCAATGCCACCACTGCCGATGGACACAGAGACAGTTCGGTTTACTGTAGCTGGCGCCAGGCGGACTGAGGGTAGCGACGCCTGGATCAGTACAGGCGGCCGAGTGCTTGGCGTTACTGGGTTGGGCACAACCCACCAACAGGCGCGACAGCGTGCATACGATGCTATTGTGGCGTATGGCTGGCAAGCCGCACAATTTCGAACCGACATTGGCAAACAAGAGGAGTAAACAAGCCGTGACCAAGGTCTTAAACGAAGGCAAAACAAAACGCATTGTTGCTACCGAGCATCCAGGTGAAGTCGAACTACAGGCCGTTGACCGCCTGACAGGTGGCGATGCCGCAAAGGTGGCTGATATCAGCGACATTGGTCGTCATAAAACGCGTCAAGCTGCGAACGTCTTTACGCTGCTGAACAACGCCGGCGTCAACACAAGTTTTATTGAGCAAAAAAGTGAGACCAGCTTGCTGTGTCGGCGATGCAATATGCTTGCATTGGAGTTCGCTGTGCGCCGTTATAGCTTTGGCTCGTTTTTAAAGCGCTTGAAAGCTGGCGATCCGGCAAGCCAACTCGGTCCTGACGGTCGACCCCACCGCTTTGACGCACCACTGTTTGAATTGTTTCATAAAGAGTCTGCGGTCGTCCCGCCGCTCGTGGATGCCCCCATGCAAATGGATGAAGGAGAAGCCCGACAGCGGTTTTTGGTCGACGGTCAGTGGGCGGAGGGCGTTTATACCGATCCGTACGTGGACTTCTCTTCGGATCCGACGGTTTGGGGCATTTACTCCGCCAAAGCGCCTGTTGAAGGAACACCTCTGTTGACACGGTCGCCAGACTTAGCAGCCGATGAGTTGCGCGCCGTTATCGATAACATTGTGATCCCTTGTTTTGAAACGCTTGAGACGGCCTGGGCCAAGGTTGAAACGGCCCATGGCCCGGTTCAGCTGGTCGATATGAAGGTTGAATTGGGTCGAGATGTTGAAACGGGCGCGCTGCTTTTGGCGGATGTTATCGATAATGATAGCTGGCGGGTTTGGCCAGGTGCTGATCCCAAGAACCAGCTCGATAAACAAGCATTTCGTGACGGCGAAGACCTGGCAATGGTTTCGGAAAAATATGAACTTGTCAGTCGTTTGACGGAAAGCTTCCGCGGTTAATCACAGCAAAATAGGAAAGAACAATGGCTGAAGATGTTTTTGCAAAAGGACCCCATGACTTTGGTGATGTGCCAGAGGTCGCGGTCCTGATGGGCAGTCCCTCGGATTGGTCAACAATGGAACTCACTCATAAATGGCTGAGCGATTTCGGTATTGGTCACGAAGTACGTGTGATTTCGGCACATCGCACCCCAGGACGGCATGAGGCTTACGTCTCTGCCGCGAAAGAACGTGGCACAAAGTTGTTTATCTGTGCTGCTGGCCTCGCCGCACATCTCGCTGGTGTGACTGCTGCAGTAACTGACTTGCCTGTCTTGGGTGTGCCAATGAAAGGCGGCGTTGCTGAAGGTCTGGACGCTCTTTTGTCCACCGTGCAAATGCCCGCGGGCGTGAGTGTTGCGACTGTTGCCGTTGGTAGCCATGGGGCCCGCAACGCTGCGGTTATGGCATTACAAATTCTTGCGTTAACCGATGCCAAGCATGCCGAGCGCCTGATGGCGTTCCGAAATACCCAATCGGCAGAAGTTCCGATGTATCCTGGCCAGTAAATTCCATGAGCGGCGCTCAACTTTACCGTATCGACGTTCTCCCGAAGCTCGATTTTCACCCAAAAAATTCTCCATTTATTGGGACAAGCTATCGCCTTAAGGTTTGTGGAGATTTTGACCTCGAAAAGGCGAAGGCCGTGCTAAGCGATCCTTTGACTGAGACGTGCCAGTTGACGGATGGTTTGGCGGCGTTGGGCGGTCATGTCTTGGATGTCCAATTTGCTCCGGGGGTGACCGATAATGCGGGCAAAACTGCCCAGAGTGCGCTTGAAGATGCTGGCTTAGGCGGCAACCTGGACGCGGTTTACAGCGGCAACCTTTACCTCTTGGCGGATCCGGCACGTGCGTCGCAGTTTTACAATCCGCTGATTCAGGTTGGTCGGTTGTACAGCTTAGAGCAAGCTTTGGGTGGTGCTCTGGTGGCA
>CAXBRM010000107.1:0-6912 GCA_963978305.1 uncultured Rhodospirillales bacterium | reverse complement strand
TGCCTAATACATTTATACCCGCCAAGTCAGCTTCGAGGTCGTTGATGCTGGCAACCCCATCAATAATTTGACCGCTGAGTGATACCTGCTGAAGGCGCGTGCGCTCTTCAGGGCCTGTTGCCGTCGCAAATCTTCCTTGTTTTAAATTATCAAAGCTTGCCAACAAATCGATACCTAAGAACGCCAACGGGTCAATCTGGGCATCGAAGCGGCCATTAAGCACGCTCATCCAATCTTGTAGTACTTCACCTTCCGTGGCGAGTTGTAAGCTCAATGCTGTGACCCCTTGGATTTTATCAACGCCTAAGAAGTCGGCTAGGATGCGGCCAGCGTCGACGCCATTGAAAAATAAATTCGCCGCCAGACCGGAGGTCGTATTTTGACTCGTCAATCCAACTTGACCGCGCGCTTGTCCGCCATAGAGCTGGGTGCCAGCAAAATCGACCGTCAATGCATTGTTGCGCCAATCCAGCTGGGCGGCAGTTGCTCCCAAATCGACTAGACCAGTCACCACTTGCTCCATCCGGATGGTTGCCTGGCCCTGGGCTGCCGTCAAGAAATTGAGCGTCATTGGCACCGAGCCCCATGGCGCTTGTGGGTTGGCAGCTGCAACCGTCTCCCGCCCACTGGGTGATTGCTTTTCAACGTTGATATAAGGTCGCGTATCGATGGTCCCCGCGGTTAGCTGGACGTCAAACGCAACAGGCTGGGCCGCCGTATCAACGCGGAGCGAACCAGCAATGGCTGTTTGATCCATCTGGAACTCAAGGTCAGTCATCGTTAGATTTTGAGCTGAGTAGTTTAGTTTCGACTGAATATCAAAGGCGCCGTAGGCGTCTGGCGCAACGCGTGGCAGACGCATATCAAAAGCCTGCGCGATTTGATCAAAACTTGGTCCTGAAAGCCGTAGTCCTTCTTGGCTCTGAACCTCTATCGCTTCGCCATCAAGGCCAAGGCGGACAGAGCCAACACCCTGAATTTCGCCCAAACTCAGTTGGATATCAACCAAATCCAACTCAGTCGATGACCCGCTAATGCCAGCAGCAATCGTAAGCTTTGAAAAAAGATCTGGGGCTGAAGGGAGCGGGCGATCTGGTAGCAGATCTAGCCACCGATTGCTGTTGCCAATCTCTAATTTTAGAGGTCCGTGGCTGCGGTATTCGAAACGCTGGGTGTCAAACAGAGCATCTATGCCGCCTTCGAAGCTGAGATCCTCAAGTTGAATGCTGCCCTCCTGCAGCGAAAAACTATTTTGCGTTGCCGCCAGTTCGCCATTGAAACGAAGTTCGCCAAAGAGATCGGGGTTGTTGGGGATCAACGGGTTGTTCATCACCGCCAACCAGGCATTTAGATCGGTGACACTGGCGGAAATCGGGCCATGGGTGATAAAGGTGAAATCGTCCATTGGTTTGGAGGGCAGGGTTAGGGTTGCCGCACCTGAAACTTCTAAACCTCCCACTTGAAGATCTGCTTCAAAAACATCGATTGATTGCGGTGCAATTGCCAGGGCACCTGAAAAAAGCATTTCGCCGAACAGTTCAGGTCGAGAAGCCAGCGGTGGGTTAGGGAGCGCTTGTAACCATTGATTCAGTTTGCCAACCCGAAGCATCACCGGGGTGCGAGATTGAGCAAAAAAGCCGCCCTTGAAGCTTGTGAGAAAATCACCCTCGAATTCAAGATCCTGGATCTTGACGGAGAGCGCTTGGGCATTGAGCAGATCGTCTGCATAGTCAAATTGTCCTGAAAGACGATATGCCGCCAATACCCTGGGATCAATTACCGCTGGCATGTTTATAATGTCCAGAAGGTCACTCAAACTTTGGCCCTCGGCGGTCAGCTCAAGTCCAGCAACGGATAGCTTGCCATGACCCAGATTGGCACTTCCTTGGGCGCTGACGCGATGGTCGTCGAGCTCTATGTTGCCGTTTACGGTGAAAACCTCGCCACTCAAGATGCTGGCCATTGACATCAACTGGCCAGAAAAAGCGATCTCATGATCATGCCAGCGCGCTGACATTTCGGCATCAAAGGGTTGGCTTAAGCCAAGCATTTCAATCGCAAGATTAAGGTCATGGAAAGTCTCGGATGCCCCTTGATCATTCACGTAAGAACCCTGGCCATCGATAATTTCCATTGTCTCAACAGCAAAATCAGTCAAAGTAAAGCCGCTCGTCTCGACGGTCCTATCGAATTCTGGTGTCGGCGTGGTTGATGGCTCAACCGCGGATGCCAAATCCAACTGCCAATTTGACCGATTGCCTCGTTGCTCAAGATGAAGCTGTGGTCGCTTGATGATCAGTCGTTGGATGCGAATTTCTTGCCTTAGCAAAGCGGCTAAATCGATGATTAAGTCCAATTTGCCAATCGTCGCCAGATCAGGATTTTCGCTGTCAGTCCAGTTGGCCAACGAAACATTATCAACCTGCAATCTTGGAGATGGCAGGGCCGCCAACCGTAAAGCTCCCTGAATTTTTACGTCACGTCCTAAAAAAGAACTGGCGCGCTGTTCAATTTGTGGGCTCAGCCTTTCTAGGGGAATCAGAGGCATCCCAAGAATGATAGCGATACAAATTGCTATGGTGAGTAGGAGAACAACAGCCAGAGAGCCAATGAAGCGTCGCATAGAATTTAAGCCTAGCCGAGGGTGTTTGGCCTGCGCTGGACCAGAACAGAACAGAACAGAACATTGTCAGCGCTGCAGACTGATATCCCGATCTTGTTTGGCGAAAATATCGCTAAATTATCCAAATGTCACCGGTGCAAAAACCGAACAAAACTTCGTTACGAACACCTTCTGAAATGGTGTCCGAACAATTGGCCCACACGACCCGCCCACGTCAACGAAGCCTGCTGCTTGGTTATCAACCAAGAACAACACTTGGCCGTGTCAGCGAGCGCTTTGATGTTCAATCAGCTTAGCGTCGGCAGCTTTTTGTTGCTCAAGCGTCATTTGCCTGACGCTCGATTGCAACTTCTCAAAAGCTCGAACCTCAATTTGGCGCACTCGCTCTCGGCTCACTTTGTAGTGTTGAGACAAGTCTTCCAGCGTCTGGGGCTCGTCTCGCAAACGCCGCTCTGTCAAAATATGCCGCTCGCGCTCATTGAGTCCTTCAAGAGCTAGCGCGAGCATATCGCGCCGCTTGTCCGCTTCGTCTTGTTCGGCCACATACGCTTCTTGATCGACAGCATGGTCGTCTTTCAACCAATCTTGCCACTCGCCTTCACCGTCGATTTTCATCGGTGCGTTCAAGCTGTGGTCACCGCCAGCCATCCGGCGATTCATGTTAACAACATCCTGCTCGCTGACATCAAGTTTCGTTGCGATGGTCGCGACGTGCTCGGGCGTTAGATCACCATCCTCAAGCATTTGCATCTTGTTCTTCAATTTGCGCAGATTGAAAAATAATTTCTTTTGAGCCGCGGTCGTCCCCATTTTGACCAGCGACCAACTATGAAGGATGTACTCCTGGATTGATGCTTTAATCCACCACATGGCGTAGGTCGCCAAGCGAAACCCTTTTTCCGGATCGAATTTTTTGACAGCCTGCATCAGACCGACATTACCCTCACTGATCAACTCGGATGTTGGCAAGCCATAACCGCGATAACCCATCGCCAACTTCGCCACGAGCCGAAGGTGACTCGTTACCATTTTGTGGGCTGCCTCAACATCTTCATCGTCGCGCCAGGCGCGCGCATAGGCGAACTCTTCATCGGCGCTAAGCATCGGAAACTGCCGGATTTCGGAAAGGTAGCGAGACAAATTATTCTCGCCGCTGAGAACAGGAATGGTTGTAGTATTCGGCATAAATTTTGGTCCCTCGGGTCCATTGGTTGGAGCGCGTTTGCTTGTCGGTCCTTCTTTGAAGCAACTGACACTGTAAGCCTCGCTGTCTGTAAATTGCGGATGATTTGTGACAATTTCAAGGGCTTGTTGACCAAAATGTGCCTAATTGGGGTCATGAACCCCTTGTTATCGATGAAAAGCTAGGCGGATTGGATCATCATATTGGCCAGACTTATCCACGGTTTTAGGAACCATGGGTGGATTTAATCGTCTCAATGAGTTTTGCCATGTCTTTGGGCATTGGTGCCTGCAACTCAACCCGCCGATTGTCGGTCGGATGATCAAACCCTAATCTGGCAGCATGTAGGGCTTGCCGTTGAAACTCAAGGACATCGGCGCGCACCGTATCAGCCAGGGCATTGCGTCTGGCTTTGCTTGTTCGACCGTAAGTTTGATCGCCAATCAAAGCATGTCCAATGTGGCTCATATGGACACGGATCTGATGAGTCCGACCGGTTTCTAGCCAGCAGGAAACCAAACTGGCGACCAACCCAAAGCTTTGTTGTGTTTGATAATGGGTGACTGCCTGTTTGCCGCGGTCATCATGGACGATCGCTTGGCGTTGTCGGTTCTGCTGGTCACGCCCAATACGGGCGTCAATAGTACCGCGAACCGGTGAGGGCACCCCCCATATCAGTGCTTGATACTCTCTTGTGATACTGTGAGACTCAAATTGTGCCGACAAATGGGCGTGCGCCATGTCTGTTTTGGCAACAACGATCAGCCCGGAGGTGTCTTTGTCAATACGATGAACGATGCCAGGTCGCTGAACACCCCCAATGCCTTTCAGGCTGTCTCCACAATGATGAAGCAAACCGTTAACCAGTGTTTGGTCAGGCACACCTGCACCCGGGTGGACGACCAGCCCGGCAGGCTTATTGACGACAATGACCTGGTCGTCCTCGTAGGTGATCGCTAAAGGCATTGACTGAGGAATGACGTCCAGACTTTGGGCCTGTGGTACGGTTAGCGCCAAAGCGAGATCTTTGCCCTTTATTTTGTAAGCAGGAAAATCGATTGAAACCCCATCAATCGACAGTTTGCCAGTGGCGATCAGGCCCTTGATCCGTGTGCGACTGAGCATTGGGAACTCACGCGCCAACACGACGTCCAGCCTCATGCTGCGGTCGTGGTCTTGGAAGTCATAGTTCAGAGGCGCTGACATGCTGGCACCCGGTTGTCGAGAATGTTGTTAGCAGTTACAGTGAGAAAGCACGCGGCTCAATCCCGGGCCATTTGCTCGGATCAGTTTGGCGGAAGTCGTTGACTTCCAGAATCATACCTTCCCTAATCAGCGACTCGTCGACACTGTATTGACGGCCCAACTCCCATTTCGCCATGGCTTTCATCAGCGTCATCATTTGATCATAGTGGACGCGACCTAGCTGATCAAAAAGGCCCAAATCACTTGTCGCTGGCACATTGAGACTTCGGGCAATGTCGGCGGCATACTCTTCACTTTGGTTCCGACCGCGTGGGCAATACATCAGGATTTGCTGACAATTGGTGCCCCGAGAAAACTGGCTGCTGTTCGGGCGCTGACTTGTGTAGAAAACATACTGATCTCCCAGCCGGCCCGTTGTCTGGATTGCAGAGTGTTGCTGAATGTCGGTGCCGTTGATCGGACAATAGCTGAGTGATCCAATACAGTCGCTGGATGGGGCATAACGGTTAATGATACCTGAGATGCTGCGAATGTTCCGTCGAACATGATAGCTGCGAATAATTCGCGCAAAAGCTCTGGCGCTGTAAACAGGATCGCTAAAATACGCGTGGCCACTGCGATCTTCGCCAACTTGACCTTCCCAGCGTTTACCATCGGTTGGTGTTTTAACGCACCAGTAGTTGTTCAACGCGGCGCAACGGCTCGGGTTGTTGACCACTGTTCGTGCGGTGAACTGTGCCGGAACGGGCCCAAGAGCGGTTTCAATCAACAGGCCACGCTGTGGGATTCCCCAGATTGCCGATTGGTCATGTGACGTGCTGGTTACATCATCGTAAAGAGAAACGCCTTGGGGCGGTTCAATGGGATGAAGCATGCTGTGGATCCACGAGCAGCTGGCCAAAACGACCATCAGTAACGATAGAACCCACACTTTGAGGCAGGCCAGTGCCACTGCTTTGGGTGTCAATTGAATTGTCATCAAAGTCCTGTTTCAAATCAGATGCCAACCGCAGCCCCATATTAATTTCGGGATGTCGGTTTGTGATGGCAGAAATTTTTTACACGTATTAAAAATCTATTCGGTCAAATTTTATGCGTCTGGATTAGCAATCGACACCAAAAGCCTGCAACTAGAACTGTTGAAACGCTCTGATCCTTGCAGAGAGCTGGCCAGAGTGTGCCTGGAATGACTCAGCTAGTGACAGCCGTGTGACAATGGCGCCACTAGCTGCTGTGTATCATGAGATTTGCTGGGTTTGCGCGATGCTCCGCGCTACATAAAAATCCACCTGTATTGAAACTGATATTTGATATGAAAGACAGTGATGAACGCTCAGCTCAATCACCCACCAAGTGCTACTGTTCATGCGCAGGAAACTAACGCTGCCAACGCAGCGTCAGCCCGCGCACCAATAGCGGTTATCGGTGCAGGCGTGGCCGGATTGACATGTGCACAAGAGCTGAGCAAAGCGGGTTTTCGTGTCGTCGTATTTGACAAAGCTAGAGCTGCGGGTGGTCGAATCACGACGCGTCGACGTGATGATTTTGAGTGGGATATGGGGGCCTCAATGATGACGGCGTCGACCCCGGAGTTCATGGAGCAGATTCGTGCGTGGCAAGCCTGGGGGTTGGTGCGGCGTTGGCGTGGCCGCTTTAGTGGCGATGACATTGGGCAGTCGACCAGTGGTCCCTATTATGTTGGTGTGCCCCAGATGAGCGAGCTTGCCAAATCGCTCGCAAGAAAACTTGATATTCGGTTAAGCACGAAAATTGAGCAAATTTATCAGGATGCTGATACCGCGTTTTGGCATCTGAAAGACGACAAAGGACAGGATTGTGGATCCTTCCAAGCTGTTTTGAGCACCATGCCACGCCCACAGACGGCACTGCTTTATGAAGC
>CAXBRM010000106.1:0-6967 GCA_963978305.1 uncultured Rhodospirillales bacterium | reverse complement strand
GGATTCACCGATCTTGCCTAGGGTAAAGACCGCGCCGATGATCGTTAAGGCGAATATAATAAATCCGATAATCGCTCTATAGGTGAAGCGCACGTTATTTTACCTCAGTTTTTGGAACGAAATTCTAACAGTCAGCATGAAAGAGCAGGCGGCTGGCTGGCTCTTACTTTGCTATTTACTGAAAAAACACGCCATTAATAGAAATAAAAAACGCCAAAAATACGGCACAAAATAGATGTTTGTAATTGATGTTTATCCAGCTTCAACGATTGTTGAATGAGGTCACGACCGCAAGTGGCCATGACAAAACACGCAGTCGCATTAAATCAGACTGGCGTGGTTGCAAATGTTAGGGATATCAGCAGTCAGTTGCCTGGGCGATACCTCGATTAGAAAATGTCTATCAAGTTGCGTCTTGGCTAATTGGAATCTTTGTTTTTTGAAAACCCCTTGCGTCCCCCAATTAACACCAACCGAACCATTCGAGAAAAGCTGCTTGTTGCGCTGGCGATATCAGTCTGAATGGTGACGAGTGCTGGCACTAGAAACAATACCCAAAACGTGCCTAATGCGAGCCCATAGACGATTGTCAAAGTTGTGGGCAAAAGAAAATCAGCTTGGGGTGATTTCTCATATACCAGTGGCATGAGTCCACCAACGGTAGTGGCTGATGTCAGTAACACTGCACGCAAGCGGTCGACAGAACCATCGACGGCGGCAGACCATGATGATTGCGCCTGACGACGACGATCGACTGTGTTGACCAAGACAATACTGTCATTGATGATAATACCGCTTAATCCCAGGAACCCGATTACTGAAAACATCGTTAAATCAACGCCATGAAGGATATGGCCCCAAATCATGCCGACAAAACCCATAGGGATGATCAGCAATATCACAATCGGTCTGAAAAAACTTCCAAAGACCAACGCGAGAACAGCGTAAATGCCACCGAGTGCCGCGAGTGCTGCAATGACAGCGCTATCGAAAAACTGTTGCTGGTCTTCAAAACTCCCCGAAAGGGTAAGATCAACGCCAAAGCGGCGGGCGATTTCGGGCACAACAGTGTCCTGAAGGATGGCGACAACTTGTCGGCTGCTATTGGGGCTATCTTCGGCAATACTCGCGGTTACACTGACTTGACGATTTCCGCCTTCCCGACGAATGGTTCCAAATCCCTGGGTCTGATTGATCGCTACCACCTCGCCCAAAGAAATGAACGCATTGCTCGGCGTGACTAAGCGAAAGTTTTCTAAGTATCCGCGATTGCGATTGGCGTCGTCAAACCGAACAACAACACCCACGTCGCGACCACCGTCGTTGAAGGTAAAAACATTGTTGTCTGTCAACGCCAAACGAACTTGATTGGCGAGATCAGTCTCGGTTAAGCCGAGCGCGCGACCGCGTTCGGTTAACAGCAATTCAAGCTCTGTTTCACCGTATGGCATGTCGTCTTCGGCATCTTCGACCCCGTCGATGCTGGTTAATGCCGCGGTGACGGCCTCTGCGGCGGCTTTCATGGTGGCGGGGTCGCCGTTTAAAATTCGGACATCAACATCGGATCCACCCGATGAAAACCGCCCAGAGCGCGCAGCAAAACTTGCAAGGTGCGGGTTTGTTGGCATGGCTTGAGTGAGTTGCCGTTGGAACAGTCCTGCACCGCCAAGAAAGCTATATGGAGGTCCCATTGTTTGTGCGCGGTCGTTTAATCTGTCGAGGAAGCCCTCGCTGAGGTAAATACTCACGGATCCGATTGTGTTGGGATCAACATCCTCCGCGGCCTGTCCACTGCCACGACGCGCAATTTGGCTGCCAACCCGGCCGACAATCATCTCGATTGCGTCACTATAATCCATGTCGACTTCTGAGGCTTTGAAGGCTTCGGCTGCGGCCGATTGGACGTCGTCAATAATCGCACGATTTTGATCTCGGGTGGCACCTTCGACGAGTTGATAGTTTATATCTAAACTGCCAGTCTCAGGTCCTCTGAAAAATGTAAATCGCAGGTTGCCATTGCTTACTTGACTAAAGGACCAAGCGAATAGAACAATCGAAATGCCGACGAGGGGATAGCGCAAGAATACAAAAAGCCGGACTGTTTTCCGAAAAATTCCATAGCGAAAGCCATCGAATAGGGTATCAAATCCTAGTCGGAAGTACCGTATCGGCGCTGAAAATATCCATGGCTGGTCCTTGTGTCGCGCCTCCAGTGCGTGGCGCATATGACCGGGGAGAACAAAAAAACACTCAATTAAACTGGCGATAATGCCGGCCATTACCGCCAATGGGATAGCGACAATAATGCTGGCAAACCGGCCGCCGATCAATATCAATGCCGCAAAGGCCAAGAGTGTCGTGATGGCCGCAGCACTGACGGGTGTAACCATGCGCTCCGCTGCCAAAACAGCGGCAGTGCGCGGTTTGAAAACTTGAGTATTGTCAGGCAGAATGTCCTTAATGATTGCGCTGCCAACCAAAATAGCAGCCGCGATGCATCCAATACTGGCAATAATCAGCAGCGGAGCAAATGAGTTTTTGATTGTATCAGCTAACCATCCAACCAAATTGATGAACCCAGTATCACCCCCTATTGCCTCAGTACCAGGGATAGCGCCAAGGAAAGTAAGCAGTGAAAGAACCACGAAAAATAAGGTAAAGAGCCCTGTCCCAAACCGGACCAGCAAACGCTTTTTTGATTCTTTTGGGAGTCTGTAACCGCCACCAGCCAATTCATCGGCGTGCTCGCCGACAACAATGGCGTCATCAACGATGATTCCCAGAGTAATTAGTAAACCAAAAGTCGAGATCATATTCAAGGTTTGGCCGGTTAGGTACATGACACCGAACGTTGCGGCAAAACTCACAGGGATCCCGACTGCAATCCAAAAAGCCGTGCGGAGATTTAGAAAGATGGCTAGCAAGACCATTACAATAAGAAGACCCAAAATACCATTGTCGAACAGTAACTGTAGCCGAGCTTTAATAATGTCGGCTCTTACCGCGTAGGTTTCGACACTGACATTGCCTGACACCAGTTTCTTCCGTCCTTCTTCCCAAGCCATTTCGAGGTTGCGATTGCGCAAGAAAGGGATTTGCAGGTCGAGTCCAGCAATTGAAACGATGCCAGTTTCGGGATTTGGTTGCCCTGTGATGCCTAATATGTACCCTTGAACGATGTCGTTTATCTTGATGGCGTTTTCGCCTTCGCCTCGGTTGACAACGAGCTCGACCCCAGGGTTGTAGTTGCGCCTTACTTCGCGGCCAGTATCTGGAAATACCTCGTTGACCGTTGCAATTTCATAAAGAAAAATACTCGTGCCATCAGCTCTGGTAAAAACGGGTAAGTTACGAATGTCCTCTGCGCTGCTAGCCCGGCCGATGCTGCGTACCAAAGTGCCTGTTTCTGCCAATTTCCCGGCAGGCGCGTCAGTCGATCGAGAAGTAACCAGGCTGTTAATATTCTGAATTGTGATGCCCAGTTGGCGCAGTTTTGGTTCATCAGGGATCACTTCAATGATAGGGCTTTGTAATCCTGTCACGGTGACGTCAATCACACCTGCGCCAACAAGGCCCGATTTCAACGTCTCTGCGACCTCGACCAGGTCGCTTTTCGATAAGGGAGCAGAAACCAAAATCCGGGCGACGCTGTCGCGGAAGCCACGCGTGCGTATTACGGGATCCGTAGCGTCATCGGGCAGATCAAGCGCATCGATTGTGGTTGTAACCTCGGCCTGGACAGCCTCCATGTCCTCACCGTCTTTTACCTCAATGGTAATGTAGCCCACACCTTCTGACGCAATAGAACGAACGCGATCGACACTTTCGAGGCCCTCAATTTCCTGTAGCGCTGGTTCAAGGAGGCTGTCGTCTACATCGACGGGAGATGCGCCAGGCCAGCGCATGACGACCGTTACATTATTTATGACTGTTTCCGGAAAGAATTGGACAGGAATGTTGTAAGCAGACCAGAAACCAACCAGGACCATGATGATCATGATCAGATTCGGCGCAGTTGGATGGTTCGCAAATAATGCAAAAACGCCTTGGGATGCTTTGCGGTCGATCTTAGAGTTGGGCTGTTCGAAACGATATTCAGGCATTTTGACGTCCATTTGTCTTCCGGTCAGAGACCAATTTGATCAGCGATGCGCATAGCCAGTCGCTCTGGAATTGTATTCGCTTGTAGGGCTTCTAAAATTGTCGCCCTCCGCTCTTCTGGGATCGGCAGCGTTTCCAATAAAATGATGGCTCTGGCGGCTTGCTCCGGTGTGATGTCGATAAGATTGGGGGAGGTCGGCACCGCGGTAGCGGGCCGAGCGTCGACATTACCGATAGCGGCGTCATTTTGACTCGTTGCGGAATTCTGGAGGTCGACAGATAAGCCGATAACAACCTGCGCATTCGCGACATCAATGCCCAATCTTGAGCCCATACGGGTAGCCATCATCTCTGGCATCAATAGCTGATCAAGTGCCGAAAAGATGAGAGCCTTTCGCTCTTCAGGTATCGGCACGTTGGCCAATATTGTTCGCGCTTGCTCTGCTTGGTCGGGTGTAATTCTATAATAGCGATCAGTATCATTACTTTCCATGACAGATGGTGTGCCAGCAACGGCGGGATCCATGTTGTTTTCTGTTTCATTGGGGTTGATGATTTCGACCCGAATACCTGGTGCTAGCTGGCCATAGCGTTTCTCGACGATTTCAACGCCTTCTGCCAGCGGGAGATCGATAATGATTTGGTCGCTAATGCGGCGCAAAATGGTACCAAAGATTTCCTTGAGCCGGCCATTTTGAATCACGAACACGCCACCCTGTTCGCTAACTGCCGCGGTTGGCAACTGATAGACGTCCATCAAATCTTTTTCTTGGATACGGACAGATACAAACGTTCCTTGCCGCAGCGGCGTTTCTCGCTCGAGGCCTTCTAGGTCAGCCAACACGTCAATACCGCCATTACTTTGCTCGACCACAGCGGAGATTTCAGCGACTGTGGCATTGTATCTGATGGACTCATAGCCAGTTTCCCAAATTACTGTCACTCGACGGCCAATGAGCCCATATTCCTCATTAAAAAATCGTCCGTATTCCGCATCTGAGAGTTGAAATTTCACTTGGTATGTACTTGGATCAGTGATGGTCAAGAGAGGTTCATTTTGAGTGACTGGTGAGCCAACAACAATGTTCAACTCACTCACAATGCCGGAAATTGGCGCTTTAATACTGGCATCCTCAAGAGCCTTGAGGGTGCGTGCGAGTGATAGTTCGGCACGCTCGATCACAAGGTCTTGCGCGGTTAGTTGGGTTTGCGCGGTCTCAACAGCTAAGCGTCGCGATTCAAGCGTTGAGTTGACTGTAAGCAGATTGTTTTGAGCGTTTTCTACAGCGCTACTGGAAACCACAGCTTGCGTTTGTAGCTGCTGCTGGCGCGTCAGGTTTTGGCGGGCGAGCTGGCTTGCTCGTTCAGCAATCGCAATTTGTGCCTCAGCGTTTTTCAGATCAATTTGTAACCGTCGCTTGTTGTTGACAGCTTCGGCGAGGGTGATTTCGGCTTCACTGACTGAGGTTTGAAAGCTGAATGGATCAAGCTCAAAAAGCAGCTCTCCTGCCGTCACGTAACTACCATTACGTAGGGTAAATGGCTTACTTTGAGTGACGCCGGCAACCGCTGGGCGAACTGTCGAAACATCCTGGGCCACAATCGTGCCAAACCCCTCGATGAACGGGGTCACAGTGCTTTTCTGTAAGGAAAGGGTGGTGACGCTCCAGGTTCGTTCGAAATCTCGCCCGCTGAAGTTAGGCCGTTCAAACTGCATTGATTTGCCAATTTGTAGCAATGCCACTACTGTCGCCAGTAGGGTCAAAAGGAAGATAATTAAGCCTAGCACGGCGCGGTAAGTGAAGCGCATGGCAATGTACCTTTCTGTTTGGCTACAGCCCATCTAAAAACGAGCATTGGTGTTCGTTAGCCCTGTGACAATGTATAATGCGGCTGCCGTCAATCATTTATTAGCTTAAGTTATGAATTCATCAGAAAGTTGTTCGACGCTTCGAAAGGCACGACGTTCTCTGCCGATCGCTTTGCTACGCGCACGCGAGAGTGTCATGAACCCGATACGGGCAATGTTACAAAAGAGTGGCCTTACCGAGCAAAAGTGGCGTGTTTTGTGTGTGTTGTCTGAATCAGGGGTAATGGAACAAACCCGTATTGCGAGTGAAGCCTGTTTGTTGCTGCCAAGCCTGACAAGGATACTGAAATCCTTGGAAGCTGATAACTTGGTGGAACGGTCTGCTGATCCAGAAGATCGGCGTCGGACTCTTGTTGCCATTACAACCCCTGGACGTTTGTTGATCGATGAACACGCGGCCGAAGGCTCAAAGATTATCGCAGCCCTTGAAGCACGGCTGACTCCCAATGCGCTTAATGCTTTGCTGGACGCACTCGAGGCTTTGCAAAAACCGTAACCAATTGTGCCAGTGCACCGACAGAAATTTTTTTGGGGTTTGCTTCGTTTGTAAAGCGATACTAAGAAACACAATATGTTCGAATATTGTGAAGACGTGAGTGCTTTAACCAAGCATGGCTTTGAGTGGATGAGTTGTTATCTCACCACCAAAAAGCACATGAATCTATATTACAGCCTAGGGACAGTGCTGGGCATAATGGCCACGGCCGCGCCGCTTGCTTTGCTGTTTGGGTTCACTGGTATGTTGGCCAAACGTTCTGGCGTTTTGCCCGTGCGCTTTCTTGGGCAAGGCTACACAAACATGCTGCGGGGTATCCCGGACCTGGTCATTTTTATGTTTGTGCCCCTGGCGGTGGACATGGGAATTGAGCTTCTGCGGCATTGGCTTTTATGCCCGCAAGCGACGACGCCTATCTTTCAGGGCGTTAATTTCACACCCTGCCGGGCAGCAAAATTTCCTTCAGCAGTCGACGGCGAGTGGTTCCATGATGCTTATGG
>CAXBRM010000105.1:0-6979 GCA_963978305.1 uncultured Rhodospirillales bacterium | reverse complement strand
AAGTGTTGTCGGGATCATGATTACCCACGCGCATGAAGACCAGAGTGGCGCAATCCCGCATTTGTGGCAGCGGTTACGCTGCCCGATCGTTGCCACGCCTTTTGCCAAAGCGGTAATTGAGCGTAAGTTGGACGAGGTTGGTTTGCTTGAAGAAGCAAAAGTAACCAAAATCAGCCAAGGGGGGCGTGCCAATGCTGGTCCGTTCGGTGTCGAGTTTGTCCCTGTAAGCCATTCTATCCCAGAAGCTTGCGCACTAGCGATCCACACCCAAGTGGGGACGCTGTTACATACAGGAGATTGGAAGTTGGACGATGACCCTGTCATCGGTCGGCCAACCGATGTTGAACGGCTCAAAGCCCTCGGTGAAGATGGTCTGCTAGCGGTAATTGCCGACAGTACCAATGCCATGGTTCCGGGTGAAAGCTTAAGTGAGGGAGCAACCTATCAAGGGTTGCTGGAAACGGTTCAGGAACAGAAGGGAAGGGTCGTCGTAACTTGTTTCGCAAGCAATGTCGCCCGAGTGTCAACTTTAGCTCGGATCGCGCATGACGTGGGTCGAACGCTCTGTTTGGTTGGTCGCAGCCTCCATAAGATGACTGAGATTGCGGATGAATTAGGATATTTGCCTGGTTTCCCTGACATCGTGAATGAACAGAATGTTATGCAGATCCCTCGTGATCAGGCGCTGATTGTTGCCACGGGTAGTCAGGGTGAGTATCGTGCGGCCCTGGCAAAAATGAGCCGTGATGAACATCCAATGGTCTCACTGGAATCCGGTGATACGGTAATTTTCTCAAGCCGCGTGATTCCTGGCAATGAAACCGAGGTTGGCGCCATTAAAAATGATCTGGCGTCTCTGGGTGTTAAAGTGATTGAAGACGGTGGGGCAGAGGCAAAAGGTCGACAACTCCATGCATCCGGGCATCCGAATGTCGATGAATTGGTGGCACTCTATCAGTGGACACGTCCCAAAATCGTGCTTCCGGTTCATGGTGAACGACAGCACCAAGAGGCAAATGCTCAGATAGCGCTTGATACGCAGGTTCCGCAGGCGCTCGTTGGTGGCGATGGCGATTTGATCAAAATCACCGCCAAAAAAGCGACGATTGTTCAACGCTTTGACCTTGAACCTAAAGGGCTAGACGGGTCGCGCCTAGTTTCTTTAAATGGCGATATGATGAGCGACCGCCGTCGGATGATGTACAATGGTCACGTGAGTTGCTCGGTTGTCATCTCTAGAGACGGCCGTCTGCTTGCTGACCCACAGATTTCGACGGAAGGACTTTTAGAGGCGCACGAAGTTGATAGCCTTGCCGAAGCTCAAGATTGGGCATGGGACAGTTTTGATCGAATGAGCGCTGAGGCGCGTACCGTTGACGCCGAGATCCAACAAGCCGTCTCGCGGGGTTTGAGAAAATTTTTCCGCGATATGCTCGGCAAACGACCCCATATCACTGTGTTGGTAACCCGTGTTTAACGGAACCACGACAAGGTATAGGCACAAATGCAACCGGTAACAATTGTCCTCATATATATCATCATCTGGTGGATTTTATTTTTTGTGGCTCTTCCGATTGGGTTAAAGGGCCGCGCAGTTGATGCAAAAACAGGGGCGCCTAAAGTGCCGTTTTTGAGGCGAAAAGCTTTTTTTGTCAGTTTGTTGGCGCTGGTCGTCACGGCTGTTGTCGTTGGCGCCTTTAATCTGTTTGGTGAACAGCTTTACACTTGGGCACAGACTGGGTCTTGGCGAAATTAGACGACCGCCGACATCAATCAATAAACGCCATGATATGTTCGACAGAAAAAACCCCCGCAATTCCCACCTGAGAATGCGGGGGCTGGCAAAGGAACCATGACGCGGCAAAAGCTACCTTTTGAAGTGTCACAGATGTCTCCCACCCATCAGCGACTGTAGCAAACCGCAACTCCGTGCCCGTAGTTCAAGGCCTCCTCCCCAGGTTGACCACTCTCGTGCATGGAATGCATTGTTAATACTACATTTGCGCATGGGCGCAAGGTCAAATGACAAGCTTATGACACTTTTTTCGTAAAAGAGGTGCTTTCCCAGGTCTAAGGTTGCCACACTGTGGATATCTTTTTCAAAGTTGATTTGTGTGCCAGCAGCTAAACGCATCCATGTTGCTAAAGGGCTTTTAACGAGGGGCGGCTTGGCTTAGTCTTTGCGCCGATAATTAGTACTGTTTTGCGGTTAGGTTACCCATGTTTTGGTCGAACTATTTTCTTCCCACTTTGAAAGAAACGCCCGGCGATGCGCAAATCGCCAGCCACCGGTTTATGCTTCGTGCCGGGATGGTTCGGCAATCGGCCAGTGGCATCTATACTTGGCTGCCTCTTGGGCTGAAAGTGCTGAACAAAATTGCTGATATTGTCAGAGAGGAGCAGAACCGAGCGGGTGCGGTTGAATTGCTGATGCCAACCATTCAACCTGCTGAGCTTTGGCGGGAAAGCGGTCGATATGACGATTACGGTCAAGAGATGCTTAGAATAAAGGATCGCCATGAACGCGATATGCTCTACGGACCAACCAACGAGGAACTGATCACGGATATTTTTCGGCGGGATGTGCAAAGTTATAAGGATCTGCCGCTTAACCTTTACCACCTGCAATGGAAGTTTCGGGATGAAGTGCGTCCACGGTTTGGTGTGATGCGCGGACGTGAATTTTTTATGAAGGATGGCTATAGTTTTGACGTTGATAAACTAGCAGCTGAGCGAGCTTACAAGAAGGTGCTAATCAGTTACTTGCGAACATTTAGACGCCTTGGATTGGTGGCAATTCCGATGCAAGCTGATACCGGTCCGATCGGTGGAGATCTCAGTCACGAATTTTTAATTCAAGCGCCGACGGGCGAGAGTGAGGTTTTCTTTGATTCTAAGGTGACAGATCTTGATGTATTCAATCGGGACCTGGCCAGCGACGAAGAGTTAGAGTTCGCTTTTGATGCAGTGACCAGCGTCTATGCGCGTACTGATGAAACCCATGATGAAGCGGTTTTTTTCGCGGAAGTGCCCGAGCGGCGCAGGCGGGTGAGTCGAGGTATTGAAGTTGGCCATATTTTTTATTTTGGCACAAAGTACTCTAGCGCAATGAACGCGACAGTTTCAAATGCGGTCGGCGAAATTGTCCCTGTTCATATGGGCAGCTACGGGATTGGTGTGTCGCGTCTTGTGGGCGGCATTATCGAGGCAAGTCACGATGAAGACGGCATTATTTGGCCCGATAGCGTTGCTCCTTTCGACGTTGGTATTATCAATTTGAAAGTGGACGACACAGCCTGTGTCGCCGCATCGCAATCGCTGAAAGTGAAACTTGAAGGCTTTGGTAAAGCAGTACTGGTCGATGATCGTGATATGCGCGCTGGTGGCAAGTTTGCTGATATGGATCTCATCGGGTTGCCGTGGCAGATCACGATTGGTCCGCGGGGTCTTAAAAATGGCCTTTACGAAGTCAAGCGGCGGGCGACGGGCGAAAAACAAGAGTTGAGTTTACAGGCGACCTTGGACCTGGTTTTGCAAACAACGTGATCGGGAGTCAGCTTGGCCTTTATTTTTTCTATTGCTCGACGCTACCTGTTTGCTACTGACGCCGATGGGCGTGCAGCATTGATTCCTTACATTGGCGTTCTGAGTGTCGCCTTGGGTGTTATCGTTCTTATTGTCGTTAACGCGATTTACGCTGGGTACAGTGACACGATCCAGCGCCGATTGCTGGCAACATCGGGCCATCTATTGTTGCAAGACCATGGTGCTCCTATCGATGATTGGCAAAATGTTGCCTCTGAAGTCGAGTCGATCGTTGATGAGAGAACAGCAATCTCCGTGTTTCCGGTGCTGTCGCGTCAGGTGTTGCTGCGGCAAACCCAGACGAACACTGAGCAAAATGGCTCTGGCTGTGATCTCTCTGATCCCTTAACAGCACTTTTTTGTGATGTTAGTGTGCCAGATAATCAGCCAGCGGCTGACTCTGTGAGCTCAACGGGAAAAGATCAAGCTGCGCAATTATGGGCCTATTCGCCAGCGGCGCTGGAGGCAAAGTTCAATTTTCCTCCACCAGTTCTTGAAGCGTTTGAACGCGGTGAGCTTGTGCTTGGTCGCCGCCTGGCGCAGTCATTGGATGTTCGGGTCGGCGACCAATTGCGTGTGGTGGCTCCGCCATTTGACCCCAACAGTCCGGAACCAGAGCAGCGCGCTGCTCTATCTGTGACGTTGCCGATTGGCGCTTTGGCCGACTTTGGCCTGTATGTCGCGGATGCAGGCTGGGCTGTTCTGGATTTTCAGACTGCCCAACGCGTTTTCAAGGCTGGTTTTGGGAGTGATACACTCGAGTTGTTTGTCGATGAGTTGCACCTTGTTGACACGATTGGCGCTGAAATTCAGGCGGCTCTGTGGCCTCAAATGCGGGTGATAAACATGAAAAATCAGGTGGCGCAAGCAACAGCATATATTCGCCAAGAGCAGCAACTTATAGCCCTGGTCGTTGGCATGACATTGTTGGTTGCCAGCGTGGGTATCGTGAGCGGACTGGTGATGTTGGTATATGATAAACGCCGTGAGATTGCTGTGCTTCGGACAATGGGCGCGAGGCAAAGAGACATTTTGCTGGTCTTTATGCTGGCAGGTGGCGGCATTGGGCTCATCGGTGTGATAGTGGGTGTTGGTCTTGGCGTGTTGATTGCCGTGAATGCCAATGAGATCCGTTTGCTTTTGGAGGCTGGTTTTGGCGTCGAATTGTTTCCCGTTAAGCACTTTAACATCACAACCTTACCAAGCAAACTCGAGTGGTCGACGGTTATTTACACCAGTGTGTTCGCGGTAAGTTTGACATTGGTGGCGTCGCTATATCCTGCGTGGCAGGCGAGCCGGACTGATCCCGCCCTCGGCGTAAAAGGGGGATAGCGATGAATTTTGTTCTGGCGCTGGTAGGGCGTTACATTTTTTCGGCACGTGGTGATCGCTTATTTGGGTTTGTTACGGTCTTTTCGGTGATTGGTATCGCGATAGGTGTGGCGGCCATCAGTACGGTCCAGGCCGCTCAAAACGGCGTGATTTCGCAAACACTTGCCGAAGCTCGTCGTGGTTTGCCAGATATTACAGTCAGGTTGGAGCGGATGAATTTTGATGCTGAGCCTTCGCTAGCGCAATTTATCGCCTCTGTCCCTGGGATTGCGGAAGCGCTGCCTTTTGTCGAAGGTCAGGCGGCGGTAAGTTTTAATGGCCGGACCGAGCCGGTCTTGTTGCGCGGCATTGAGCGAGCCGAAATTATCGACATGATCAATCCACGACTGACAGGAAACGAGACACAATCGCCGAAATGGCTGGTGGTTTTACCTGGCAATTTGCAGGAACCGCTCGAGGTGTTCGTTGGCCAGCGTGTCGAGGTGATCAGTGCTGATGGTGCCTCAACTGGGTTAGGGTGGCTCCCCCGTAGTCGTGGTTTTGAGGTGTTCGGTTTTCACGATCAGGGAGGCGTTACACCAACCATTTTTGCACCATTGGCGGAAAGCCAGCTTTATCTGCGCCTGAAAGATAAATGGACTGGGTTTGCGGTGACACTCGAGCCCACCGCTAGGGTGGATGAGATAAGGGCCATTCTTACCGACGGATTTGCCGAGTTAGGCTATACGGTGGCGTTGGAAACCTGGGAAGATATCAACGTTGTGCAGGCTGATGTGTTTCGTGTGATGAAGCGAGTGATGGCGATCGTTCTTGCACTGATCATGGTGATTGCCGGTTTCAATATATTGGCAAGCCAACTGATGTTGGTACGAGACAAACGCATGAGTATTGCTGTTTTTCGGTCGATGGGGGCAAGCAGGATGCAATTGATCCTGGCTTTTGTTACCATCGGTTTCGTCGTGGCCCTCGCAGGCGTAACGAGCGGCCTGGTGCTGACCATGGCTCTGGCCTTGGCGGCGGAACAAACCGGTTTGACAATCCCCTTGCTGTATCTGGGTGTCGATGTTGCTGTTATTGCCGGGATCGCGGTTGTGATTTGTTTCCTCGCAACTCTTTATCCAGCATTCCGGGCCGCAAGCGTTGATCCGGCGATCGCCCTGCGAGAGGCTTGATGACGAAGGTTGATGTGTATGAGTTTACTTGAGTTAAATGCTGTAACGAAAAGTTATACGGGCGGGGACGGCAACGATGTCGAAATCCTCAAGGGTTGCAATTTGACAATCGAAACCGGTGAACTTGTTGCGCTGGTCGGTCCATCGGGTTCAGGCAAAAGCACGATGTTGCAAATCACAGGGCTGTTGGACACGCCAAGTGGTGGAAAGATTATTTTTGACGGTAGAGACTGTACCCAAATGGCTGAGCGCGACCGGACACTGGTTCGGCGAGACAATCTTGGTTTTGTCTACCAGTTCCACCATTTGCTGCCAGAATTTACAGCGTTGGAAAACGTGGTGTTGCCGCAGATACTCGCTGGCCTGTCATCAGATGCGGCCCGCGCCCGCGCCCAGGGTCTGCTGGAGCGCTTAGGCCTTGAGCATCGGGCGGGCAATCGACCCGCTAAGCTCAGCGGTGGCGAGCGTCAACGTGTGGCCATCGCGAGGGCGCTAGCGAATCGTCCGCAATTGCTTCTGGCTGACGAACCAACGGGTAATTTGGACCCAGATAACGCCGAAGAGGCGTTCCTTGAATTTTTAAGACTGAGCCGAGAGGAAGGGTTAAGCGCGTTAGTTGCAACGCACAATATGGATCTTGCAAATCGCATGGATCGGGTCGTGCGGATGGAGCAGGGTCGCTTGGTTTAACATAATTGTTAAGGGCGTTTCCGGGACGGGAAGTCTTAAAAACTTGTTATCTGATACTGAGATCAACTAATTGATCTTTGGGTTGCAATCAATCATGTGTACCACGAGGGTTCACCCGGGTGAACGACTCCAGGTCTGCCCGGCGCAGGCAAAAAATGTGGGGGACGTAATCAACCGCAATCAGTCATTGACGGCTCAAT
>CAXBRM010000104.1:0-7003 GCA_963978305.1 uncultured Rhodospirillales bacterium | reverse complement strand
CCTATCGACATAATACTCTCCTCAACAACAACGCTCATGGGTGGTTACTGTGGGGATATGAAAAATTTATGAAAAAGGCGCAGCTGCGATAAAGTAAAGGCCACCATTAGTGAACGGCAATTAACCGACCTTAAATTTGATCCGTTCGACGGCTGTACAATTCAAAACAAATATCTCAGCCCAAGGATGCGGTGAGTGACATTCGTAAACTTAGCAAATTGATCATCTGACCAAGCCGGGCATCAAATCGATAATCTCAGGTTCAGTTAAATCAATCTCGCCACGCAAAAAAATATTACCAACACGGACAAATCTATCAGCATTGTCGGTGGCCAAAAAGTAAGTTTCGCCGTTTCCACTTTGGAGTCCCGAGCCGATTTCTGCTGTAATCGTCGATGCAATTTCAAGAGAAGGATCAACGATATGCATCGCGTTTGCGCCTAAACCATCGGCGGCTCTTCTAATTTCGTGCTTCAAAATCGGGAAGTGCGTGCAACCCAATATCAAAACCTGAGGCCAACGATCTTGTTGCGTAAATAAACTGATCAGGTACTTCTCAATCACGAGTCGAGCAATTTCGCCTTCCAAGACGCCTTCCTCCGCGAGAGCAACCAGCAACTGAGCCGCCTCACTAACCACCAACGCGTGTGGTAAGCTTGCCAAAATTGCCCGATTGTATGACTGCTCCCGGACCGTCGCTTCAGTTGCCAAAACGCCCACCAAAGGAGCGTCGACTGCAGCCAAGCTTGCCACCGCGGCAGAAACACTTGGCTCAATCACGCTGTACACAGGGATATGAGGAAACTGCGCCTTCAGTGAATTTGTCGCGTAAGCAGAAGCAGTATTGCAAGCAACCACAACTGCATCGACGCCATATTCCTGCACCAAGTAACCAACGGCGAGTTCGGCGTAACTTCTCACGGTCTGACTAGATTTGGTGCCATAGGGCAGACGAGCAGTATCACCAAGGTAGACAAGGTCAGCGTTGGGCAGCATATGCCTTATTGCTCTCAACGATGTTAGTCCGCCGACCCCACTGTCAAAAAGTCCTAGCTTCATGCCTCGCTTCCTATTGGTTGACTGTCATCGTATGCTCTGCTCAACGCTTAGACCAATTCATCCGTAAGGGATCGATTGCTTTTGGCACAGCTATTATGCGCCCATACCAAAAAACCGTATTGCAAATCCAAGATTAGGAATAAAAAATTTTGTAGAAAAGATGCTTGTAAGTTGAGTTTTGACACGAGGATCCACTTGACGATAGTTTAGCGGGCGGCAGTTGTAAAATCAGTGAGTTTGAATGCCAAGGACACCACTTTCACCTTATCTTGATTACTGTTCCGTCACTCTAGAAAATTCAGCCCTTGTTCCGCCGGCCTTTCTCAAGTCGATTAGGTCGGGCAGACTGACCCAAGAACGCGCCCAGCAGCTGGTTCACTTCAGTGGCGAGCAACTCCAGTCTGCTATCGCCTGCTTCGATTTTCCGTCCAAACTGCCAAGTCAGGATGCTGTTGGGTCAGTATTGCGCACCACCAAAACTTGCTTTGATCTTGCGGCCTATTCATTAGAAACCCAAAGCCTCGCCAGCGATGCGCCATCAAAACGTTTTCTGGCTATTGGTCAACGACGCGCTTTGTTCGCAGCACAAGGTATTGAATTGGCATTGATTGAAGCTTGGGCCTGGGCGAAACGAAAAAACTATTTGCCCAGCAACGCGCCAAATCGCCCAGAAGGTTTGTTCATCTTGGGTTTGGGAAAACTTGGCGGCCGGGACTTGAACTTTTCCAGCGATGTTGACCTGATCGCCTTTTATGACAAAGAGATTTTCACCGTGGCACCAACCGCAGGCCGTGTTGAGGCGGCTGGAAAAATACTCGCCCGCTTGGGCCGTACTTTATCAGACCCGCTGTTAGAAAATGCACAAGGTCAACACGCTTGGCGCATCGACTGGCGATTACGTCCTGATCCAGGTGTTAATCCGCTTGCAATTTCATCAAGTGCTGCGCTGGATTACTATTTCTTTCATGCTGAACCATGGGAACGATTGGCATTGGCCAAAGCGGCGATGGTCGCTGGAGATGCAACCTGCGGCAAAGCTTTCTTGCGAGAACTCAATCCGTTCATTTGGCGTCGCAACCTGGAATTTGACACCCTTGATAATATTGTTGCGCTCAAGAAGACGATCCACGCTCGGCACCCCGGGCTTTCGTCTGATCGGGAACGCGCCTGGCGCGACCGTGGGCCAACAATGGCAGACTGGCAGGGATACAATTTCAAATTGGGTGTCGGTGGCATCCGAGAGATCGAATTCATTACGCAGGCACTGCAAATGCTGTGGGGTGGCAGGGACACTTCATTGCGACAGACCAATTGTCCACTGGCCATCGAAGCCCTTCGTGCAGCAAACCGCCTACGCCCGGAAGATGCCGCAGCGCTGTTGGCTGCGTATGTGTTGCTAAGACGCAGCGAGAACGCGCTTCAAGCGTATCAGAATCAACAAACACATACACTGCCGAGCGACGCTGCTAGCCAGCGATTCTTGTGTGACTCAGTTGGCTATCAGGATCACCCGATAAGCTTTATCGACGCCCTTAAAAGCCATACCCGGTGTGTCGCTGCCCTGTTTGATGCTCTGCTGGTCGAACGTGAAAGTGCTGATGCGAGTAATGACCAAACAAAGTCAGCCGATAGCAGCATCAACCAGCGCTTTCTTGATACTTTGACTGACCGCAATCAGCAGCTATGGCGACAACTGGAACTCGGCCAAATTCCGGCGGCACAATCGGTGCAGGGGCGTGCATGGCTCCAAAAGTTATTGCCTTGGATTGCCAAGACTGCGAAACAATCAGGCAGTGCCGATCAGACATTGGCAAAAATTCACAAATTCCTTTCGCGGCAGCCCCTATCAGCGGGATATCTGGAAACCATTGCCCGCTATCCAAAGGTCCGAGAAGCTCTGGCGCAAACCTTTGTAAGCGCGCCGTCAATCCATACCCTGATCGAACAATCACCGTACATGATTGACCGCCTGGTTGCTGGCGACCCTGGTGACTTGCGTGGTGTTTTTGAAAGCCAAAGACAGACGGCGAGAGACGACGAAATATGGCTCAATCGACTACGTCGGATTGTCAATGAAGAACTGTTCGCCACCTACACGCGTGTGATTTCAGGTGGCTTAAGGCCAGTCGAAGCAGAACATCGTTTGACGCACCTAGCTGAGGAGGCAATTCGGGCTCAATTGCGCTTTGTTGCGACCAATCGCAAGCTTGATCCTGATGCTGTTTTGGCCAATCTCAGCGTCATTGCCATGGGCAAACTCGGCATGGGTCGGATGGCGCCGTTAAGCGACCTCGACCTAATTTTCGTCAATGCCGATAATGAAAGCATCCCCAATTTGCCAGCGTTCATGAGCCGCTTCATCACTGGAATGACCACTAAACTGCGTGAAGGCATCGCATACGATATTGATTTGCGATTGCGACCCAGCGGCCGCTCTGGTCCTCCGGCGATCCCCCGTAGAGCGTTTGACGCACACCATGACAAAACGGCGAAAACATGGGAACATTTAGCGCTGAGCGCTGGAAGGGTATTGAGGCTATCGGAAAACGAAATTGCCGCGAATGCGCTGGCAGCAAAACAAAAAGCCGTGCTGTCCAGAGATCGCAATGCCGAGCAAACGCGCCTAGACGCAGCAAGAATGCTGGTTCGACTTCGAAAACATCGGATCGCACAAAAAAATGATACCGCCAAAGATGCTGCTTCTCAGTCATCAGACTTGTTCAATATCAAATTGCAAGCTGGCGGATTAATGGAAGCCGAGTTCCTTGTCGCCACGCTCACCGTGTTAAAATCATCAAGCAAAACAATGGATTTTTTGGACCAGCCACACGATGATCGCCTGATAACACTAGGCATTGAGCAGATTGCGCCAGCCCTGAGATTTTGGCGTGATGCTCAATGGTTGAGCCGCCTGATGGGGTTAAATGCCCAAACACCGCCTGCTGCTAATCAAAAAGAGTTGTTCTGTCGGCTCATGGGCAGCAGCTCGATTGAGGCTTATGCCGAACAAGCGATCGCAAACGCTGCCCTGGTTAGCCATGAAATCGACCGACTGTTGCCTGAAGCAACCTATGAAGAAAACCACTCTTTTTGGGCATCCTATCAAGAAACCCACGTCGCATGGCTCGACCAAGTTAGGGCCGTTTAAGGTTCGCTAGTCATCGCCAAATGCTAGGTGCCAAACCAGCGCCGATCCGCCAAAAATTGATCACAATTGGATTTTTGCGACCATCACCTGTAAAGCTAGCCTAAAAACGGGGGGATAAAACAATGATGACGGATGGTCACGTGAGCCGAGCCAGGCTATCAATCGGCACTAAAGTCGGGTGGGGAATGGCAGACGCCAGCCTCGGTGTTTTCGTCTTTTTGAAATCGGTTATAATCCTCAATTTTATGACCACCTACCTTGGCGTAAATGCTTTGGCAGCGGGTATCGTCACCAGTTTGGTTATCCTAACCGACATAATTACAGACCCTTTGGTCGGTGCCTGGTCAGATCGCACTGACAGCCGTTGGGGACGGCGTCGACCCTTTATGATCTTGGGCGTCATTGCCATGGTGAGCCTCAGTTATTTGATGTTTGCGGTGCCCAGTAACTTGACGGGTACGGCCGCTGCCGTCTGGGTATTTGGCTTCTACGCTCTTGCCAGCGTAGGCTTTACCCTCGTCACGGTGCCCTATGGGGCCATGGCAGTAGAAATGACAGACAAGCCGCAGGAACGGGTGACGATGACTGGCTTTCGGATGGCTTTTGCCTCTGTCGGTATCCTGTTGAGCGGCTTGATCTTCGCGCCGCAAACGCGCGCCGACTTCGCTGGTAGCGCATGGATAATTGTTGGTGCTATCATGGTCGTACCAGTTCTTATTGCCGTTTTATCAACCCACCGTGCACCATTTGTGACATCAAACGGCGACGTTGTCGCCAACGGCAAAACCGTCATCAAAAATAGCAACAGTGTTGCGCGTTTAAGCATCTTTGAACAGGTCGGAGTCGTGTTTCGAAATGGTGCATTTACCAAACATGTGATCGCTTACGGCATTATGACGCTGGGCGTCGCTATCATCAGTGGAGGCATTCGCTACATCACCGACGATATTGTGACATCACGGGCAGCCGATGGCTCGTTTCAACCCTATTTATTGACGGTGGAATTAACAGATAAGCAGGCCATCGGCCTTGGTTTAATGCCAGATCAAACAGGATACTGGACGACACGAAACGGCGAGCAATTTCCCGCGCCTGCGGTGATTTTTGATGTCGGCAATCCTACTTTTGACTTCGAGGACGTCAACTACCAATTGCTGGCAGACCACCCTTATGGCCAGGAGCAAGTGCGCGCCTTAAAGAGCGTGCTCAACCAAGCAATCGCCGAGCAACTGGCACCACCCCTGGCCTTTTTGGTGAATTTAGCGGGGTTGTTTAGCGCTGTCTTTGCGCTTTTTCTTGTCGGCTCAATTATATCACAACTTTTGTGGGTACCGTTAGCCGCTGTCATCGGAAGAGATACAACGCTTGTTTCCGCACTGGTAGCATACGGCGTTTTGCTAGGCTGCTATCTCTTCATTTTACAAAGCGGTAACTTAAATCTCATCATTAGCCTGCCCTTTTTGTTGGGGATATGTAACGGTTGCTATCAAAACTTGCCTTGGGCGATTCTGCCGACCATCATTGATCAGGCGAACAAAGAAAATGGAAAGCATCTTGAAGGCGCGTTCAATGGATTTTGGCTCACGGGGCAAAAAATTGCCAATGCGGCAGGGCCGATGCTTTTTGTTATTTTCCTAACGATTGGCGGCTATCAGTCATCGCAGATTGGCTTTCAAATTCAATCCGAAACGGCCAGCAACTATATGGAAATTATCATGTCCGCACTACCAGCAATCTTTTTCTTGGTTGCCATCCCGGTGTTTCTGTCAATCCCAAAAGCCTTGCGACATTAATTGCTGGAAATGTGGCAAGACGCCTTCAATTGGTCAAAGTTCGCTTTTGAGAAGCTGGGCGAACCAGTGGATGGCATGAAGACAGCTTGATCCATTTTTGACCGGACAATCGCTAAACGCTTGGCTGCTGACGGGCTTTGCTGAAAAATTGTTGGGAATAAGCCTTCGGCGTCGCGAGACTCAAGCCATTCCAGATACGCGATCAATCCTCTTGCCCGAATGCCAGCACTCGCAAAATTGGCCAGGGTTTGGTCGTCTGCGCTTAGAGTTCGGCGGCGGGATTCGTAGGCCATGGTTGCCCAGCCATAGAGCCTTGGTAATAGCGATGCAAATAAACCCATCTGCTGGTACTGGCCGACAACTGTTTGCGCAATGCGTTCAGCATGAGCCAAATCTACGGTTCGTTGTTGCTGACGGGTGAGCGTCAATAAAATCGCTGCCCCTAGGATCTCCGGGTCGTTAATGTCTTGGAGAGCCGCAACATTCAGATCAACTCTGTCACCCCCCAAATACTTTAGCGGTTGTGGATCGGAAGGGCGCCAGACAATCTGCCAGGCTGTTGACGTATCCGGCAGCATCCGTCTGGCCGTCGCATCAACAATGGCATGGGCTTCGGCATCATCACAGTAAGATTGACCAACCAGTTCGGACCATTGTTCAATCGTTGGCTTAAGCGTCGATGGGGAAAGCCATTTTATCGCTGACTCAACCAGAAGACCGCTAAGCATGGATACAGCCAGGAACAACCCCAGATTTAACGCTGTTGCCAATAATATTAAGGCAAAATTACTTTGATCACGCCAAACCGCGGATTTGGCGAATTGATGAAGCCACCCCAAAAAAGCCAGCCTGGGATTATCTTGGTCGATCAATAACAGGGCCGTTTTATGTTTGAGCCAAAGCTCACCATTTCTAATCTTGGTTGCACGAGCACGCGAATTGAGTACCCTGAATTCTTGGATTTTACACGAAAACAGAATACCATGGGTGACTTGATCTAATA
>CAXBRM010000103.1:0-7091 GCA_963978305.1 uncultured Rhodospirillales bacterium | reverse complement strand
CATATGTTCAAAGCCGATCACCCCTTCCGAGCCATCGTCAAACCCAATTGCGGCGGACCGAGCCTTGACATCTGTCACAATCGCAATGCGCCACTGCTCAGGAATCTGTCGCGCAGCCTGGGACGCTAAATCATTTGTCATCAATGCATCAAGCCAACTGGTGTTAGTAAGGTCTGCGGTGCTGATTGGTCCCCGCCATCCATGGCGCTGGTCATAGTCGATAAGGCCTTGCTGTAGGACCTCCTTGGCCAAATTCTGATAGTTTTGCTGCATTGTGCTTCGGACATTGAGACCATCGGTTCTGATGGCGTTTTCGCCAAAATCTTGTACCAATTGGCGTCGAACTTCCGAAGAAAAGTAGCCCGCATTGTCAATTATTGATCGACGAGGGCTCAGCGTGGCCACGAGTTCAGTTGAAATCGCGTCGTCGTATTGCGCCTGATCGATAAATTGATTTTTGAACATTTGCGCCAAAACCCAATTGCGGCGGGCTGTTGCCCGCTCTTTGTGTCTAACCGGATGCAGGATATTCGGGCCATTAATCACTGCCGCCAAATAAGCCCCTTCGGCAATTGTTAACTCTCGGACGCTCTTGTCAAAATAGGTCAAAGCGGCTTGGGCCAGCCCATAACTTCTGACGCCAAAATAAATTTCGTTTAGGTAGAGTTCTAAAATACGGTCTTTGTCCAAATCTGCCTCGAGGCGCCAGGCCACAAATGCTTCCCGTACTTTTCGCGAAATGGAAAAGTCATCGCCAGTTAAAAAGTTTTTGGCCACCTGCTGTGTAATCGTCGACGCTCCGGCAGGCCTGCGTCCTTGCAACAAACGCGGGACATTCCTGACCATTGCACTGGCAAGCGAAAGGTAATCAACGCCGCCGTGATCATAAAAATCTTTGTCTTCGGCGGCTAAAAATGCCTGCTGGACATGGTGCGGAATCGCGGCAATCGGCACAAATAAGCGGCGTTCTTGGGCATACTCTGCCATTAAGGCACCATCGCTCGCATACACCCGCGTGATCGTCGCTGGATCGTACTCTAAAACCTCGTTATGGCTGGGAACATCGCGGGCGAACCGGTAGTAAACCGCACCACAGCCAGCGAGTAGAAGGATGCAGCCGAGCATTGCAACCAGCAAGCCGATACGCAGACTGTACAGAGCTAATCTTAGGACCATTTTGTTGCCCTCAATTCCTGGCCACCACTTATCGATTCCGGACGACAGGCGCGAAATCAGCACCCGCCGAAATGATGTATACTGAGCAGTTTTGGTCAAATTGAGCCTCCCAGACCCGCGAAATATCGATCGATCGCCACCACCATTGATTCGACAAAACGGATGCGCTGATCAGCGCTACTCAACAGCCTAACATCAGAAGCATTTGTCAAATAGCCCATCTCAACCAAAACACTTGGCATATCGGCAGAAGAAAGCACCGCAAATCCAGCAAAACGATGAGGTCTCGATGGCAAAACCAACCAATTTGCTTTGAGTTCTTCGACCAGAAGCTCAGCGAACCGTGTACTTTCATTCTGAGTGCGACGCATGGACAAATCGAGCAAAATTGAGCGAATTTCCTCCGGATAGTCAGCAATTTCAATACCGGCCACCCCATCGGCGTCGTTCTCTCGCTCCGCCAGCGCCGCCGACTCCCGATCGCTCGCCGTCTCGCTAAGCGTGTAAACACTGGCACCTCGAATTGATGAGTTTGGAGCACTATCTGCGTGCAAAGAAATAAACAGGTCACCGCCGACCTCGCGTCCAATTTCAGGCCGCTCCCGCAGCGGAATGTAGACATCCGCGTCACGCGTTAATATTGCATTATAGCGACCTGTCGCATTGAGCGCCTGGGCCAGAGCAGTCGCGGTCGCGAGGGTGACATTTTTTTCGAACAATTGGCCTTGGCCGATTGCACCCGGATCCCGACCACCATGACCAGCATCAATCACGACTGTGTATCTGGTGCGTAAATTATCTGGTTTTTGTGGCACATCAGTGGGTCGTTGAACGGGCAGCGATTGTGCAAGATAATTTTGCGAAACTGTGAGTTGCTGATCACCATCCTGCGTGGCAGCTGCACCGATATCTGTAGGCACAGCTGCGGCTTCCTGATCCTCTAGCTCAATCACCAATCGATGGCTGGCATCGGCATGCGGGGCTCGAAAAAAACTATGGGTACTTTGTACGTTTCCACTCAGGTCAAGCACGAGCCGTGACTGCTCAGCGGAATGCTGTCCGAACCTTATCGCCTGCACAAAGCCCTGGTGGGTCACGAGATTTCCACGATTAAGGTTCCAGACAATAGGATCAAAATCGACAACTAATCGTGGCGGGTTCGATAGCTGAAAAACATGATAATCAACGACGTCACTCAAATCGATCCAAACGCGCGTCCGCGCCTCGCTACTTGATAACCGTATCGCATCGATACTTGCCCGGGCCGTTTGCGCAAAAGCCTCCAGGCTCGTGAGTAGAGCGACACAACCGCCAGGCAAACCGACAGCCAACAAAACAGCCCATCTTCCGAAGCGGTGTCTTCTAAATAGCGACGAAAAAAGAGACAGCATAGCGCAACTTGTTAGAATATTTTTGAGCGTCAATAATGCCGCAAAGGATCAGGTTTACCCTTGTCGTCTCATAATAACATCATTTTTTCGAGTCGCTAGCCGGGATTTTTTAAATTGACCCATCGGGTGAGCTGGAAGCGCTTTAAGTGAGTCATCCTCATTTTCAAATCAGCTAAGCTGTTAAAATTGTCGAAAATGAATTGATCCAGACCGAATAAGGTGCAAGAGTCGGATCTGCATTTTGGACTTCCTGGGATACCAGGTAACAAGTCTGGCTGGCATGGTGTTTTCGTCAAGAGCTTCATAGCGGAGCTTGTTAACAGCATGACCGGTTTTAGCGGAAGCATTGATCTTAGACGCGAGAAAAGTTGCGCTAGATTGATCATTCTTCTCCTGAAGAATGCGAGGGCGGATAAAAGCATTGCTGCGCGCAAGTGGCGGTAGGCAACCCGCCCGCAACATGTGAACACGAAGGCATGTTATCGCCAGGGCTGGATTGGCTCGGCGGTGGGGTGCTGGGACAGGTCGCGCCGCTGACCCCAAGAACGCTTTGGCATCGCCTGAGCTGCGTTCGGAAGGTTTGCCAAGGCTGCGGCTAGGAGAGAAAAATTGAGTAAACGCATGCTGATCGATGCACAGAGCATCGATGAAACGCGGGTCGTTGTGATGGACGGCGAGCGCATTGATGTCGTGGATTTCGAAAACGACGCCCAAAAACAACTAAAAAGTAACGTTTATCTCGCGCGAATTACCCGCGTCGAACCGTCGCTTCAAGCCGCTTTTGTCGACTATGGCGGCAACCGGCACGGCTTTCTACCATTCAGTGAAATTCATCCTGATTACTATCAAATTCCAGCGGCAGACCGCGAGAGACTGATTGCCGAAGCCGCAGAAAAACTAGCAGAACGTCAAGCCGAACGGCTGGCTGCAAGAAAACTAGCCCGGGAAAGAGCACGAAAGGTGGAAGCCGCTTCAACCACTGAGCTTGGCGCGCGCGAATTCGATCCTGACAATGGTGGCAAATTGCTTCAGCCAGACAGCAGTTACGCTGAAAGCGTGATGACTGGCGATGACGTTGTTTCTCAAACCCCGACGAAAATTTTTCATCCAGCATCGAAATTATTGAAGAAACACAAGAGCCGCTTTTTAATGAATTGATTCCAAGTCTGGAACAGACACCGGACAGCAACGCAGCGGGGCCAGATGCTGATCTTGATGAAAGTTCCGGTGATCATCCGCCAAGCAACAGCGATCATGCGAGCCCATTGCCCACCGACGACTCTTTTGACGAACAAACCGATGTCGAGAAAACTAATCAAGCCCTCACATATAGCAATGACGCGACATCTCATGCTGAAATCATTGACTTAACGACCGATGTAGCGAGCGCTGAAACGGACAGTTCGGCAAGCAATAATCTCGTCACTGATGGTGATAAATTTGATGATGACGATCATTTAGACGAGGATGAAGAACTCGAAGCTCGGGCGATTTTACGATCAATCATCGCCGGTCGTTATAAAATTCAAGATGTTATTAAGCGCCGGCAAGTGGTTTTGATACAGGTTAGCAAAGAAGAGCGAGGCAATAAGGGGGCTGCGCTTACCAGCTACCTTTCACTTGCCGGACGTTATTGTGTGTTGATGCCAAACACACACCGTGGCGGTGGCATTAGCCGAAAAATCGCCAATCCACGTGATCGCCGTAAACTAAAGCAAATCCTGGAAGACCTACAAATACCGGGAGGCGTATCGGTCATCGTCCGAACGGCGGGTTCAGAACGCAGCAAAGCCGAAATTCGCCGAGACTATGACTACCTGATGCGTACCTGGGGGGAAATCCGCGAGAAAACACTGACCGGACAGCCACCTTGTTTGGTATATGAAGAGGGCAATGTCATCAAACGCGCGGTACGCGATCTCTACAGTCGTGACATGGATGAGATCGTCGTTGACGGGCAGAATGGCTTTGATGCTGCAAAAAACTTTATGCGGGTCTTGACACCAAGTCATGCGAAGAAGGTCAAATTGCATCAAGCAGTTACGCCATTATTCTTGGATGCTGGTATTGAGGCAAAAATCGACCTACTCCACGATCCGGTCGTGCCTCTCAATTCTGGCGGCTATCTTGTCATGAATCAGACGGAAGCCCTAGTCGCTGTCGATGTCAACTCTGGGAAAGCGACAAGAGAACAAAACATCGAAGACACAGCGCTGCAAACAAACCTTGAAGCCGCCACGGAGGTTGCACGTCAATTGCGCTTACGCGACATGGCGGGATTGGTCGTCATCGACTTCATCGATATGGACGAAAGTCGCCATCGCGCCCAAGTTGAACGAAAACTTCGCGACGCCATGAAAGGCGACCGCGCACGCATCCAGTTGGGTCGAATAAGCTCGTTCGGACTGCTTGAGCTGTCTCGTCAGCGATTACGCCCCAGTGTCTTCGAAACCAGTATGCAAACCTGCTCGGCTTGTTCGGGAACTGGGTTGGTACGCACCGACATAAGCTTTGGCCGTGCAATTTTACGGCGCGCAGAACAACTTGCCCAGACACATTCTGGGTCGATTGATGGCATAGAGATAACAGTTCCCTTTAATGCTGGTCTGCTGATTTTGAACCAACTTCGCCAGGAGCTGGTTGCAATTGAGGGTCGGCTTGGCTGTGGTGTCACCGTTTTCCCCGATGCACATACAAACGCACCTCAGTTCCACGTTGCGCTACAGATCAACGGGCGGGTTCAAAATTACGAGGAAGGCGCCAACAAGCGAGAACAACAGACGGCTAAGAACGAGGGCAGAAGATCACGTGGCAATCGGCGTGGCGAGCGACGCAATGGTCGCGCCGAACGGACCGTCAGTCATGAACCGACAGCAGCAGAGCTTGAACACAACGAGGTGGTTCAACAAGACATTGCCCAAAACGAGGTGGAGGAGGCAAACCAAAAACGCCCGCGGAAACGGGCTCGAGGCAATCGACGCAAAAGCACGATAGCATCAGAGTTAGACAGCACAGAGACGAACACAGATGCCGATGATCAAGCCGCGGCCCTTCCCTCGGAGTCAGAGGAAAACGAGGAGAGCACGGATGATCACAAAAAGAGAAGCCGTCGACGAGGGAAGCGTGGTGGACGTCGCAGAAGCAAAAAAGATGACGAGCAAATAGTCGCCACCAATGAAGAAACCGCTGAGGCCGGCGATACCAATGGAGATGGGGACTCCGAGAATGGGTCGAGGAGCAAACGATCAGAGACTTCTGGCGAGAGCCCACAAGCCGATGATCAGGCGTCGGCTGCGACAGCGCGGAAATCAAAAAGAAAGTCTGTTTCTAAAACAAAAGCTGATACAGACGTGACCGCAGACACTGACAAAGAGGTCGACCAAAACCGGCCCTCACAAAACCATGAACCCAATGGCGCATTGGAGGACACACCGCCAAAAGACGGACCTAAACGTCGAGGTTGGTTCAACCGTGCGAAAGATTTGGTATCGGGCAAATAAAATTTTATCTTATCAGTAGAACTGAGCCTTGACCCAATCCGCCAAAGATTGGGCGCCCGCTTCGACGTCTTTCGTCGTGCCAGCAAAACTGATGCGGACATAGCTATCGCCGTTCACCGGATCAAAATCCAATCCTGGAACGATCGCAACGCCAGCCTCATCAAGAGCCCGTGCCGCAAATTCGGCAGACGAAGGACACAAGACAGAAACATTGACATATGCGTAAAACGCGCCGTCAGTTGTGACCGTTGGTCGCAACCTCACTCGGGTGAGGGCCGCCTGAACGATATCAGACTTTTGTCTGTACTCATCGCGTAGCTGGTCCAAAACTTCAAGATCGTTAAGGGCACCTTCGGCAGCAATTTGTGACATCGCAGGCGCGCAAATAAACAAATTTTGTGCGAGCTTTTGCACAGAATCAATCAGATCATGGGGGAGAACCAGCCAGCCAACACGCCAACCCGTCATCGAAAAATACTTGCTGAAACTGTTGATCACCACAGCATGCCCTGAGCCGCCGGCCGCGGTAGATTCGGCAAGCCCCCAAGTCAGACCATGATATATTTCGTCACTAATTAAGCGGCAGTCGTGGGCTTCGCACCAGCGATATATGGCGTCGAAGGTCGCCGGCGATACCATCGTGCCTGTCGGGTTGCTGGGACTAGCGAGTATGAGGCCATCCAAAGGAGCATGGTCCGTTAATAATTCTTCAGTTGGCTGAAACCGAGTGCTTTCATCGACCTGAATTAACACTGCTTCATAGCCCAAAGCCTTCAGAATATTTCGGTAAGCGGGGTACCCTGGTGCTGTTAACCCCACCCGCGCGCCGGGCTCAAAACTGGCAAGGAAACTCAAAACAAAGCCTGCAGAACTTCCATTGGTTATCGCAATTTGTGCTGGATCAACACGGGCGCCATAGCGTTGGAAATAATAGGCAGCTAATTTCTCGCGCAAAGTTAACATGCAAAACGCAGAGGTGTAGCCCATAACCTGTGCGCCAAGAGCCGAATTAACCGCTTTGATG
>CAXBRM010000102.1:0-7108 GCA_963978305.1 uncultured Rhodospirillales bacterium | reverse complement strand
TATCCGCGTTAAGGGACACAAAAGTGGTGGGCGAGCATAATCAATTTATGCCTAATCCATTTATTAAATATGGTTTAATCAAACAAAGTGGCGGACCCTGTAGGATTCGAACCTACGACCATCCGCTTAGAAGGCGGGCGCTCTATCCAGCTGAGCTAAGGGTCCGCTTTTTTGCGTCGTATTCGACTTGCCATACCTGAGCGTCTTGCAGTACGCGTACGCGAGTGTGTATGCAGCAAAAGTGGTGTACCGAAATGAGCGAACAACACAACCCACAGTCTGTTTGGCCAGTCATACTATTTTTCGGTTTTTGGGGTGTATGGCCGCAAATTGGTCTTGCTGAGGGCAAGGACATTTCCGTCGATCAATTGGAGGCGTTTCGCTCGTGTCGGCAATTGGCGGAGAGGCCAGTTGACGGTGGTCTTGCCTTGATTGACATCGCAACCGATTTGGCGCTGCCAGCGTGCGAGATTGCCGTGCAAGCTTTTCCAGACGAGCCAATTGCCCTCTATTTGTACGGTCGAGCGCACGAAGCCGCTGATGCCTTTGATGTTGCTGGAGAGCTTTATCGTCGGGCCTCAGAGTTGGGCAGTGGGCCAGCCGCCGCCTCAATGGGTCTCTTGGTTCAATCACAGTCCGATCCTTTGGTAAACCAAGACGCGCTCGATTGGTATGCGCTGGGAGCGTCTCGCGACGATCCTGTCGCGGCCTATCATTGGTATGACTCTGATCCAAGCTTAGGCTTCAACAAACAACGCAAACTGCTGATGCGCGCCCTTGAAGCCCGCTACCAACCAGCACTCATTGAAATGGCGGGGCTGATACTTTCCGAGCATCCGCTTTCTGGCGGGTTGATACTCACGGATCGGATTTTGGTTTTGGAGACTGCGAGTTCTGGTGGAGACAGTCAGGCTATCGGGGCTCTGGGGCAGCTATTGGTGTCAAACGGTGAGCCGAATCAGCAGGTCAGAGGAACGGCGCTTTTGCGTGAAGCGGCGGCGATGGGCGACAGTAGGTCGGCCGGAACGCTCGGTTTGTTGATCGTTTCCGGCCATATTGCGCCTCTGCCCGGTGATGATCCCAGGCAGCTCCTCGAATTAGCGGCCGATCAGGGCGATGCTCGGGTGCAATCGACCCTGGCAGCCATAATTATCTCCCAGGATGGCGCCAACGCTGATCCTCAACGGCTGGTTCGTCTCCTACAGACTGCCGCTTCACAAGGGGATGCGAATGCCGCGACAAATTTAGGGACGCTTTATCGAACGGGCTTCATTGTAGAGCAAAACATGGATCGCGCAGCGCGGTGGTATCTCGCGGGGGCCGCTCTTGGAAATGTGGCTTTTAGCAATGAAATGGCCGGGATCCGCAGTTGGGATGTGTGGGGGAGTGTTGGCATGGATGAGGCAATCCAACGATATCTGGAAGCGGCTGGCGTTATGAGAGACGATGGTTGGTTAAATGCAATCACCCGCTATGTTGAACTCATGTCATCGGATCCGCTGTCCGGCGTAGCAACTCTAATCAATGACTGAGTCTCTGCCTAAAAGCTGGTCCATGGCACGCTTTGTCTGAGCCGACAAATCCAAGAACGGTGCTACGTTGTTTTCGTCAGCTGCGAGGCTTAACTTGTCTGAGACGCACTCCTGCTCCATGCGCGCGGCAAAATCTGCCAACTTTGCTGCACCATAAGCCGCGGCTGTACCTTTGATGGCGTGCCACTCCCGTTGTGCATCGTTGTTATTGTCTGCATTCTTTATCGCCCGGCAGCGACTATCGATTTCATCAAAAAATTCCGCCAACAAAACAGGCAATTTCGCACCGATGACGGCTTTTAGCTCGTTGAAAACCTGTGGGTCTATCAGGGAATAAGGTTGCGGTTGAACCATGATACTTGTAGCTGATTTACCAAATTGATTGTCAATGTGACTGTAGTATTGCATAATAGTCAAGAAATAAATATACACCAATCGCTAATCAATTGTAATTTAGAAAGTATCAATTAGACTTGGGTTTGGCAGATGGGTCGCGTAATTAATTATGTGGTCTTGCCACATGGGTGGTGTTCAAAGCCCCTTAACAGCGGCACATGCTGCTGTTGTGAACACCATCCTGCTTTTCTTAGCACTGGCAGCCCGGGTTGTGGACTTTTTGCTCAAAATCCTTCGCGGATAATTGCGGACATCCATTATGCCTGAGGAGCAACAATGGCAAATTTACTCGTCGTAGAAGACTCGCCTTCAATGGCGCACATGTACCGGGAATTCCTAACCGGACAGCCGTATGACATTTCGGTTGCTCCTTCCTTGGAGCAGGCAAAAGTAATGCTGGCACAGTCTGAGCCGGATTTGCTGCTGCTTGATGTCAAACTGCCGGACGGTGATGGATTGTCTCTGTTGCAAGGTAATGAAGCCTCTGATGTCGATTACCAAACGGTGGTCATGACAGCGCATGGTTCTGTTAACCTTGCGGTCGATGCGATGCGTCAGGGTGCTTTTGAATTTTTGGTGAAACCGTTTAGCCAACAACGTTTATTGGGTGCTTTGCGGAGTGCTTTAAGCGCGAGGGTACCTCGTGCCCAAGTGGAAGTATTTCAAAAAAACAATCAGCAACCCTATGCTGGTATCGTCGGATCAAGCCATGCGCTTCGGTCCATTTATGAAATTGTTGAAGCGGCGGCACCAACAGATGCAACGGTTTTTATCACCGGCGAAACAGGCACTGGTAAAGAGTTAGTGGCAGAAAGTATTCATGCCCAGTCCCGACGCCATAAGCAGAATTTTGTCGTCTTAAACTGTGCGGCAATTCCGAAAGATCTGATGGAAAGCGAGATTTTTGGCCACGTCAAAGGTGCCTTCACAGGGGCGTCTGAAAGCCGTGATGGTGCAGCACGGTTAGCACATAAGGGAACACTTTTCTTAGATGAAATTGGCGAGATGGATGTCACATTGCAGGGAAAGTTGTTGCGATTTCTCCAGTCCGGTACCTTCAACCGCGTTGGCTCCAGTAAGACAGAGAAGGTGGATGTGCGGATCATATGTGCGACCAATCGCAATCCTTGGGCTGAGGTTAAAAAAGGTACTTTCCGAGAAGATTTGTATTACCGCATCAATGTGATCCCTCTAGCGCTGCCACCGCTTCGAAAACGTGGGCAGGATATCATTGAGCTGGCGAGCTTTTATCTCAAACGATACAGCCAAGAAACTGGCAAACAATTTGCCAGTTTCAGCAAAGCAGTCGTCGATACCTTCTTGCACTACGGTTGGCCCGGAAATGTGCGGCAGCTACAAAATGTGATCCGCAATATCGTCATTCTCAATAACGGCAATGTCGTTGAAGAGAGCATGCTGCCGCCGCTGGAAACCAGTGAGTTTCTTGGGGAAACGGATTCGGATGCGTGGCGACCCAGTGCCACGGACCAGTTACCGTGGGGCGGCAGCAATCGCTCATCGGTAACGCCGAATGACGACCATGCACGTTCGTCCTTAATTTCGCCAATGAGCAGTGGCATCGTGCCGATGTGGCAAGTCGAACAAATGATGATTGAAGCGGCCCTGTTGCAATGTGAAGGTAATGTTAATAAAGCTGCTGCATTGCTAGAGATTTCGCCGAGTTCAGTCTATCGGAAGCGCTTGCCATCTCCTTAGATTGCCACTTTGCAGCTGTTGGTTTCATTGCCAGGAAAGGATTTCCATGGACCATTCTCGTCTAATTGCCGCCCTAGGAGCCCCTGTTATTTTGCTGGCTTTGGCCAACTGCTCGGCGGGCCCGTCTCAACCACCGACAACGGGTCATGTGGCTGATGGGGTTTATATTCTCCCACCTGAGGAGGAGGCATTCACGTGCAGCCAATTTGAGGAAGAGATTAATAGCAGTGTGGCGAAAGCGTTTGCCAATGTGAACGATGGCAATCGGCGAGCTGTCACGACGATTGCAGGTAACCTGTTAAGTCTTGGCATGGGCAATATTCCGCGCGGCTTCAACTTTGGCGCACGAGAACGCCGTCTTGGAGAACAGGACTTAACCAAAGCAATCGCGCTGGATAATGCTGCGATTGCCCGCGGTTGCTCCGGTGTGGATATTCCGGCTCTGATTGAAGCCGAGCTGGGTGAGGGGTCGCTGGCGAAGGTTGTTGAAATGACCACCGGCGAAAATCGCCAGGAAGACGTATTGGCAGAAGAAAGCCAAGCTAAGGATCGTTAAATTCAGCGTTTGTCGCGTTTACAGTCGGTTTTAACCGGTATTTACCAGGTCAATCGCTTGCTGGCGGTCGAAAAGTTTTAGCAGGAGGCGGGTGGCTTTACCCGCCTTTGTTTCGCTAAGGATTGGATCTTGGTTTCGCAAATACCGGGTTTGGTTGCCCGCTGTTTTGAGTAAATCCGCATCGCGAATGGCATCGGCAAAGATAAAGCGTGGCAAACCCGCCTGTCTTGTGCCGATTACATCGCCGGATCCGCGGATATTGAGGTCTTCGTCGGCGATTCGGAAACCATCTTGGGTGTCTCGCATGACCTGTAGCCGGCGCTTGCTTGTTTCCCCAAGTGGTCCCCGATAAAGCAAGGTGCAACTGGACTTTTGGCTCCCACGACCGACGCGGCCTCTTAGTTGGTGCAGTTGTGCCAGCCCAAACCGTTCGGCCTGTTCAATGATAATGATACTGGCATTTGGGACGTTGACGCCCACCTCAACAACGGTTGTCGCCACTAATACCTGGGTCCTGCCGTCTTTAAAGGCCATCATCGCCGCTTCTTTTTGCTCCGACGTTAGTCGTCCGTGAATCAAGCCGACCTTCTCTGTGCCAAAGGCTTGCGACAGCAGCGCATGTCTGTCTTCTGCCGCCGCCAGGTCGCTAACCGCGCTTTCCTCAACCAGCGGGCATATCCAATAAGCCTGACGTCCCTCAGCAATGGCTTTGCCCAGCGCCTGCTGCACGCGTCCCCAGTTTTGCATGTCGATTGCCACTGTCTCGATGGGTTGTCTGCCGCTGGGCTTATCGCGCAATGAACTAATCGATATGTCGCCGTAGTGGGCCATGACCAAGGTTCGAGGGATCGGGGTTGCGCTCATCAACAAGATGTGTGGCGCTGGTTGATCGACACCGCCTTTTGCAGCGAGGCGCATGCGTTGCTCAACACCAAATCTGTGTTGTTCGTCAATAATGATCAGACCAAGGTTTTTGAAAGACACACTGGCCTGAAACAGTGCATGGGTTCCGCAGAGCACATGCGTGCTCCCCTCAGCGGCAGCCATGATTGTTGTCTTTCGTTGCGCTGCTTTGAGCTTGCCACTCAAAAAGGAGACGTTGACTTGATGTTTTTCAAGCAGTCGACACATCTCCTGATATAGCTGTAGCGCGAGGATTTCGGTAGGGCCCATCACTGCAACCTGATACCCTGCCTCAATGACTTGGGCAGCGGCCAAGGCAGCAACCACTGTTTTGCCCGTCCCAACGTCTCCCATAAGCAGTCTATTCATCCGCTCGCCTGTTGCGAGGTCGTTTGCAATATCACGAAGCGTTTCGTGTTGGCCAGAAGTTAACTTGAAGGGCAGTTCGTTGTGCACTTTTGTTGAGAGTTGCGCTTTTTCGCGGATCACGATTCCAACACCGCTGGTCCGTGCGTCTCGGATTAACGACAAAGTCAGTTGATGGCTCAGCAATTCATCGAAGGCCAAACGCTCATGGGCAAGCCTGCGGGCCTCAGAATTTTCGGCGGCGTCACCTTTGCCGTGGGCTGTCTCCAAGGCTTCATGAAAAGCCGGCCAACGCTTTGCTTCTAGCAAATTTTTGTCGATCCATTCAGGCAGGGTCGGGACGACCGTCAGGCTTGCTGCTACGGCAGTGCGATACGCCTTTGACGTCAGGCCCTGGGTAAGCCCGTAGACGGGCTCAAACAGCGACAGATCGCTAAATTGTTCGGGCCGCAAAATTTTATCAGGGTGGGTTATTTGAATTCGTTGGTTGTTCAGGCTGAGTTTACCACTAATCAGCCTCTCCTCGCCAATTGGTAGCCAGACAGCAAGTCGCTGTGATGGGATGTTAAAGTAGATAATTTCCAGTGCGCCGATCGAACTGTCACAGGAAATAATACTCCGTGTGCGCCCGCGACTGACGCGTCGCGGAATCACAGTCAGTATTGCCACTTGGTCATTTGCTGCTTCCGACCGGGCGGTCAGGATTTTGCGGGTGATAAACCGTAGTGGTAACTGGAATAGAACATCTCGGATGTAGGGTCCTGCTACACGCTCGATTAACGGCAGTGTTTTGGGGCCAATGCCTTTAATCGTCGACACATTGCGGAAAAGCGATCGCAGGGGGTTATCGGGTTCCATTCTTGGATTATGCTCCTAGATTAACGGGTCGAAAAGACCTTGAAAGAAAAATCTGGGAGTGACAACGTGGAGCCGATCCATCCTATGCCGAGCCATGACGAGCGCCGTAGACGGGCGATTTACCGGGCTGAGCACAGAGGAACGAAGGAACTCGATTTGTTATTGGGCCGATTTACCAATGATTTGTTAGCAGGCGAGATTAATGGGCGGACGCAACCTTTCACAGAAGAGCAGCGTTTGGCCATCGTTGAGTGGTTGATTGCCCAGCCTGACCATGCTTTACAGCCGTGGTTGATTGATGGCCGTACTGCGCCTGATGGTGTGCCAGCGATTGTTCGCGCCGCCCTTGTTGAATTCGATTATCAGCGTTCCAAGGGCCATTAACGAAATCATCCACCATCAAATGAGTTGAACTATCACTTCGGTCTTGTCGCGTAATTCGGCTACAAAGATAAGACCACATAAACGCAAAGATAAAATGGACGAACTCAACATTGCGAAGACCAACATTCATTTGGTTGGTGGTGTCTCAGAAGGGGTTGATGCCTGGATTGTCGCTGACATCCTTGCGGCGCTTCCGCTGGAGGCCCAAGCCCAAGGCGTTATGTATGTTGTACGGGATGATCGACGGCTTGAGGCCGCGTTGGAGATGCTGGCGTTTGCCGTTCCGGATGCAACCCAGTTGAAGTTCCCGGCATGGGATTGCTTGCCTTATGATCGGGTGAGCCCTCGTCCTGATATTCAGGCAGAACGGGTTGCGGGTCTGTCGCGTTGGCTACAA
>CAXBRM010000101.1:0-7238 GCA_963978305.1 uncultured Rhodospirillales bacterium | reverse complement strand
CCGAGGTAGCTCAGTTGGTAGAGCAACGGATTGAAAATCCGTGTGTCGGCGGTTCAAATCCGCCCCTCGGCACCATTTTTTTGCGAAGCGTGGCCTCAAGATTCGCTTAAATTGCCGGGCAGCAGTCAGTTTATACGCGCATCCGACCTGAAGTAATCAACACAACGCTCTACTTTAAGCCGGCTTGAGATAAATACGTTTCGAGCCTGCCTAAAAAATCTATAACCTCTAAGCGGTTTCGTCCAGATTCCGTGGTCCACAACCCGATGTTTCTGGTTGGGAGATCGACATCCAAATCAATTGGCGCGATGCGAAATCGCTCTTGATGGGTGCCAAGCAAACGGGAGGGTAACATGCTACAGGATCTCGTATTCTCAAGCATTCGGAATGTCATGGTGACGTCACCGGTGTTCTCAATCAATGGCGTGACTTCAGACAATCCCAGCCAATCCAGGGTCTCGCGATTGAGATCGAACAATCCCGAGATTTCACCCACCGTCACCCATTGATAGTCAGCCAGCATTTTTGGTGAGACGGCAGACTTCCAGGCCAAAGGATCGTCACTTCCAACAAATATCGCCATTTTATCGCTGAACAGCTTTTCCCGGTTTAGCCTGTCTTCGGGCATGTTGAGGTCGTATGGAGCAATGGCCACATCAATTTCGTCGTCCTTGAGCCGCCGGGTCAATCGCGCGGCGACTTCGCAATGTATCTTTAAACTGTAGCTAGGCGGATTTTTTACGGCGACCGAAAAAAAATCACCCATGATTGTCGCAGCCAGCATCGGTCCGACCCCGACCCGCAATTCATTCGTTAAGCCATGCTTGAATTCCTGAATCGCATTGACCGCGCGGTCAGAGCGACGCAGGATCGCACGACCCTCCTCAGCCAAACGCTGGCCTATTTCGGTGGGAGCCACACCATAACGCCCCCGATGCAAAACAGGCCCCCCAACGCGGTCTTCGATGACTTTGACCGAACGCGACAGGGTGGGCTGTGTGACATTCAGTTTTCGAGCAGCCTTAGTAACCGAGCCAAGTTCGACAATGACAGCCAATTGGGTAAGAAATTTTGGGTCCATGAGGTATAGATAAAGTAAATGGCAACTGTGTAAATCAGAATTTTACAGTATGGCCGACAGCGTCCACGATTATGGTGGGTTGGAGGGCTTAAGATTGAATACAGAATCAGAAGAGCTAAAGGTGACGTTACTCGGGACAGGGATTCCCGACCCTGATGTAAACGCGTTTGGCACCGCGACGCTGATAGAAGCGGGTGATGAGCGTATTCTAATCGACTGTGGGCGCGGTACGGTTGTGAGGATGGCACAAGCGGGCATGCCGGTCGGCTATGTCGATACTGTCATCCTGTCTCACTACCATTCGGATCACTACTCCGGCTTGCTCGACCTGGTAATGACCGGCACGATCCGGCAGCCCTTTGCAAACCGGAACGCACCGCTTCAGCTTTTCGGCCCACCTGGTGTCAAAGACATCGCTGATGGTTTTTGGCAGGCGACGAAACCTGATCGGGACATCAGGGTGGCGGACCATGAAATCGACCCCGAGCACATGCGGATCATCCCACATGTCTACGAAGAGGGGACAGTCTATGACAGTGCGGGACTCAAGATTATCGCTGTAGAGGTTGATCACGGAGATTTTATCCGTCCCGCCTATGCCTTCCGCGTCGAGTATTGTGGCCATGTCTTTGTGCACAGCCATGACACGCGTTACAACGAGAACTTAATTTCCTACGCCCAAGGTGCTGACGTCTTTGTCCACGAGGTGGCGGCCGCCACGCCGGAAACTCTCGCAAACCATCCTGGTGTAAAAATCGCCATCGACCATCATTCGACGCCTCGTGACGTTGGTCGGGTTTTCTCGCAGACAAAGCCAAAACTTGCTATGCTGACCCACATGGTTCTTTTGCCACCAGATCCTATGCCCGTCAGCACAGTGTTGGCGGAGATTGCCGAGGAATATGGCGAAACAGTTCTTGTCGCCGAAGACCTGATGACCATCAAAATCGGCAAGAATATTTCGGTCTTACCTTTTCACCATGGTCGTGCGGGCCAGTAAAGCAGGAAGTTATGAGCTCGCAGATCAAACAACCCCTGAAAGCATGAAACGGAGGAAACCATGCAAAAGAAAATCGCAACTTTAGCCTTGGCGGTCGCAGCAGCGCTGTCGACATCTGGGGCTTATTCTCAAGTGAACTTGACCGCTGAGACCGCTGGCCCAGGGACTGTTGTCCACCTGGCGCCAACATCGCTGGTTGAATACGCCGCAGAACGCGGGATCGCCAATATCCAGTTGAAAGATGGTCAAACGACTACAAATTACCTGCTGGCAATGGCTGAAGGAAAAACCGACATTGCATCTGGTCCTTTCATTCTGCCATTTTTGCTTTCGCGAGGCGCAGGTCCCTATGCAAATATCGGCAGCGAGCAAGGCGGTGAACTTGCCGCAAATGTTCGCTTGCTATATCCTTACACATTAGGGGTTTTCTACCTTCACGCCTATGATTCAAAGGGTATTTCGGGCTGGGACGATCTGGCCGGACGTAAGATTTTGAATGGTCCACCAACCGGGGGCGCAACCGCAAACTCTCGCAACCTCATTCGTATTTTCGCAGGCTTGCAGCCCGACACCGACTATGAATCAGTCACTGTAAATTGGGGGCAGGCTGCCGCGACCGTCGTAGATGGTACGGCTGATGCTGCGCTAATCCCAGAGCTGTTTCCAAGCGGACGGATCACTCAGGAGAGTGCTGCAGGTGCAATGACAGCCTACTCTATGCCCGCAGACATCTTTGAAAGTGAAGACGCGCGGAAACTACTGAACAAACCAGGCTCGTCGGCCTTCGAAATCCCAGTTTCTGAGGTCGAAGCCGGTCTTGGCGACACGTGGACCGTCATTTCCGAAGACGATACGTTCAGAGGTATGGCCGTGGTCGGAGGCGACATGGTTAATGCGAGTATGGATGATGAACTGGCCTATCAACTTGCTAAAGCTCACATCGAAAACATCGCTGACATTGAAGCGAAAGCACCGTTCGCATCTTATGCAAATTTTGGCGTGCTTGATCCAAGTGTCGCGGGTTTGTGTGGGGCCAACCAAGTTAAGTTCCACGCTGGTGCAGTACGCGCCTGGGAAGAAGCCGGGTACACAGTGCCGGATTGCAGCAAACCTTAACTTAAGCAATTTTAAATCAGGCGGCCGATTGGCCGCCTGATATTATGCTTCGCAGTAAGCGTAGCCATAAACCTGGCAGGTGCACCATGACAACCGAGCACGATCAAACAGCAAATCCGACACCTAAGACGCCGAGCCTGCTTTATTGGCTGGCGCTCTTTTTTGTTTTGGTCGGGCTTTTGAACGTGTCACCCAGTATCCCCGGCTGGGACGAACTGTGGAAGACAATCACTGGCTGGGATCGTTTCAAGATCCGGCGTTTTCCCACGGAATGGCTTTATCCGATTGTGTTCTTTTGGATGATGCTGATCGTGGCCTTAAAACATTCCATTTGGCATGCACTTTCTGCCTTTGGAAGGATGCGAAGAGGTCTTGGCCTTTTTTTGGATGTTATTTTCGTCTTCGCTGCTTTAACCATATCCCTCGCTTACCTAATTGAATTGGAAGCGGTTTGCCTGATTGACCAATTCACTGGCGACCGCGCGAAACTCATCGCTCAGGCGTTACAATCCGAGATTGAGCTTGCTGAAATGATGGGTTTGCCAATCCCAGAAACTGTGGATGACCCCAAGTGCCTTAATAACACAGCTGGTTGGCTGCCGTTGATCGTCTTTGCCTGTGTCATTATCTTCTTGCTTTACAACATCCGGGTATGGGGATTGCCACTGGTGATGGTGTCGATCCTGATCGCCACCTACACGTTTGCAACCGTGATGAATTGGTACGTGTTCGGGGCCGAGGATCAAAGCAAATACCTTATCACGATTTTAAGTAGTGAAGAGCCACGCAGCTTGGCCGGTGGCCGAGATGTTGTCCGTGACGCTCTCGTCAACAATTCGGCGGGTCTTCTTGGCCGGTTTCTCAACATTTTAATGTTATTGGTTTTCCCCTATCTTATTCTTGGCACGCTGTTTGGTCGCTGTGCTGGCGGGCAAGCGCTCATCAAACTGGCGTTCTCAATGACCCGGAACTTGCGCGGTGGCCCAGCACATGCGGCGGTGGTGTCTTCAGCAATGTTTGGAACGATCACCGGAGGCCCTGTCGTCAATGTTTTGTCAACTGGGGTTCTGACGATCCCGATGATGCTCAAACGCGGTTTTTCCCGCGTGTTCGCGGGTGGTGTCGAAGCCGCAGCTTCGTCTGGCGGGTCGATCATGCCACCAATCATGGGGGTCGCAGCTTTCGTCATGGCGTCACTTTCGGGTGTTCCATATCGAGAAATCATCATTGCGGCGACAATCCCGGCAATCCTGTATTTTATGTGCCTGTTTTTGTCAGTGGTGTTTCAGTCGCGCAAACAAAACATTGAAGCTGTCGGGGAGGTAACGGATTACATGCGGCTGTCTGGGGCCGACCGGCTTCATTTGACGCAAATCTTTGCGCCCGTCCTTCTTGTTCTTATCCTGCTTCTCGTTCCCAAAGATGCCGTTGGCTGTCATCCGATCTCCGTCTTCCTTGGCACCGAAGTTGTCATGAATGGAGAGAACTGTACCGTTATCTCCATGCCATGGCTGGTTGAGCTGTTCCAGAACGCTGCAGGAGACGCCAGCGCTGCGGGGTGGTGGGCGGTAGTCCTGCTAATTTTCTTAATGTTTCTGGATCGGGAATTCCGTTCGAAGCCAAAAAGCATCCTCGATGCACTTTCACAGGCGGGCATCACCATTTCGACGCTCTATCTTATGTTCTTAGCGGTGACTGTCATTGACGTTTCTTTAAACTTCACAGCTGTCGCCAAGTTTGTTTCCGTCGATCTGTTAAGCTTTATCAAGTCATTAAACATCGCCAGTTCTTCCGTCGGCTTCCAACTCTTCGCCCTGTTTCTAACCATGCTTCTCGCAGTGCTTTTGGGCCTGGGAATGCCAGCAGTGCCCGCCTATATCAATGTTGCACTTTTGATGGGTCCGATGCTTGTTGGTTTGGGGATCGCGACCTTTACCGCACATTTGTTCATCTTTTATTTCGCGGTCGCCTCAGCCATCACCCCTCCGGTTGCGCTTGCAGCGTTTGCCGCGTCGACAATCACGAAGGCGGACCCAATGCTCACCGGTTTTTCAGCGGTAAAGTCAGGGATAGTAATGTTCGTAATCCCATTCGTTTTTACGATGTACCCCGAGCTACTTTTGATCGATAAAGCCGTCATCGATCCTGCTTCGGGCAGCTTTGCTTATCTACCAGGATATGATGGCTCAGTGCATTGGGATTGGTTGGCCCTACTGCTTATGAGGGTTGGCCTGGCTCTCTTCCTTCTCTCAAGCGCGTTGTCTGCTTTTGATCGTAAAGCCCTCTCACCCGTTGAAATCGTCGTGCGGATCGCTTTGGCCGTGCTCATCATGTTCAAACCCGTTGTAGTCTTTGGCCCAGCCAGTATCGCCGCGTTGGCACTGTTGACGTATCATTATTTCAAAGCCAAAACCGCTAAGGCGTCCGTTTCATAAAGGCAGATTAATCATGAACGTTCTTTGGATCATGGCCGATCAGCTGCGCTGGGATTACCTAAGTTGCTACGGCGCCAAGCATATCGATACGCCCAACTTGGACTGGCTGGCGTCGCAAGGAGTACGCTTTAATCGGGCTTATGTGCAATGCCCAATCTGTGGACCCAGCCGAATGAGCTTCTATACGGGCCGCTATGTGCGCAGCCATGGCTCTACGTTAAACGGCGCACCACTGAGGGTTGGAGAACCAACACTTGGCGAACATTTGCGGGAACTAGGCGTGAAATGCTCTTTGGTTGGCAAAACCCATATGGCTGCCGACCAGGAAGGCATGGAGCGTCTTGGCATAGACCCCGGAAGTTCCACAGGTGCCCTGATGAGCGAGTGTGGCTTTGAGGCCTATGTTCGCGACGACGGCGAAAATCCGACGGCGAGCCCTGCGCGCCGGAGTGAGGATTACGAGGCCTATCTGCGATCCCATGGCATGACTGGCGACAATCTTTGGGAAGAATGGGCGAACACCGGCGTTACGCCTGAGGGTGAGCATGTGTCGGGATGGATGCTGGAAAATGTATGCTTTCCCGCCCGCGTTCCCAAAGAGCACTCGGAGACGGCCTGGCTAACCACGCGTGGCATTGAATACATTGAGGCCCAAAACGATCAACCTTGGCTTTGCCATCTTAGCTACATTAAGCCGCATTGGCCCTTTATGGCGCCCGCGCCGTACAATGACATGTATTCGCCATCAGATTTGCCCCCGGTGAACCGCACCAGAGCCGAGCGTGAGACCGATCACCCGCTTTTGCAGGGCTGGATGAACATGCGGATGAGCAAAACTTACGCACGCGATGAAATTCGCGACTGCGTTGGGCCAGCCTATATGGGCTTGATTAAGGAACTGGACGATCAGCTTGGTCGTCTCTTTTCTTTTTTGCGCGAGAGTGGCCGGATGGACGACACGATGATCGTGTTTTGTGCCGATCATGGTGACAACATGGGCGATCATTGGTTGGGCGAAAAAGACATGTTTTATGACAGTGCTGCGCGCATCCCCCTTCTGGTTTATGATCCACGCCCCGAGGCGGATGGCACACGCGGCTCGTCGTCCGACGCTCTGGTAGAAGGGATCGATCTGGCGCCGACATTCCTGGAATTCTTTGGTGGAGCAGCCAAGCCCCATATCCTTGAAGGCCTCTCGCTTAACCCAATCCTACAGGGTCAGAAAAGCGACTGGCGAAGTTATTGTATCTCTGAAAATGACTTTTCGACCCGCCCGCCTCGACGTGCGAAGGAGATCGACCGAAACGACGCACGCATGACCATGGTCTTTGACGGTCGCTGGAAATATGTCCATGTCGAAACCATGCGCCCGCTGCTTTATGACCTCCTGACCGACCCGCAAGAATTGAACGAGATAGGGGCGGATCCCGCCTATGCGGATCAGATCAAACGGTTGGAAGCGTTACATTTTGACTGGACCCGGCGGCATCACACACGGATTACACGTGACGCACAGACCGTCGAGAAGCTAACGGACCGTGGTCCGCTTCCAGGTGTTCTGATAGGATACGATAACCGGGAGTCGGTCGAGAAAGCCGGGCGAATT
>CAXBRM010000100.1:0-7305 GCA_963978305.1 uncultured Rhodospirillales bacterium | reverse complement strand
TACTTGGCTCAAGAACCGCAGCTTGATGAGAGCAAAAGTGTTGGCGAGAACATTATGGAGGGCTTGGGCGATCTCAAGGCAATGGTGGATCGTTTTAACGAAGTATCGGCGCGGTTCATGGAAGAATTGACCGATGATGAGATGAATGATCTTTTGGCTGAGCAAGCCGAGCTTCAGGACCAGATTGACGCGGCAGACGCCTGGGACTTAGAGCGCAAAATTGATGTCGCTAGCGAAGCGCTCCGCTGTCCACCGTCGGATGTTCCGGTGACAAATTTGTCTGGTGGTGAACGTCGCCGTGTTGCGCTCGCACGGCTGTTGTTGAGTGCCCCTGATCTTCTTCTGCTCGATGAGCCGACTAACCACCTTGATGCTGAAAGTGTGGCTTGGCTAGAGCGCCATTTACAAGAATACAAAGGAGCAGTCGTGACGATCACTCACGATCGTTATTTTCTCGATAACATTGCCGACTGGATTTTAGAAATTGACCGTGGGCAACTTATCCCGTTTGAAGGAAATTACAGCGGCTGGTTGGAGCAAAAGGCAAAGCGACTGTCACAAGAAGAAAAAGAAGAAAGTGCCAAGCAACGTTACTTATCCAGTGAGTTAGATTGGATCCGCCAAGGGGCCAAAGGCCGCCAGTCCAAGAGTAAAGCCCGAATTCAAGCTTATGATGATTTGGTTAATCAAGCGCGGGGCGAACTATACCAAGCTGGAAGCATTGTCATTCCTGCGGGCGAACGCCTCGGCAATCTGGTTTTGGAGGTCGATGGCTTGCAGAAAGCCTACGGCGACAAATTGTTGATTGACGATTTAAGTTTTAAGATTCCACCCGGAGCTATTGTTGGCATTATTGGGCCTAATGGTGCTGGCAAATCGACGCTGTTTAAAATGATTACCGGGCAGGATCACCCAGATCATGGTGAAATCCGAATTGGTGAAACCATTGATCTGGGCTACGTTGATCAAAGCCGAGATGATTTGGACCCAAAGAAAAATGTTTGGGAAGAAATCAGCGATGGCTTGGATATGATACAACTTGGTAAACAGCAGATGCCAAGTCGCGCCTACGTCGGCGCGTTCAATTTCAAGGGTGGTGATCAACAAAAAGGTGTCGGTACCCTGTCAGGAGGTGAACGTAACCGGGTGCATTTGGCAAAAATGCTCAAAAAGGGCGCGAACATGATTTTGCTGGACGAACCGACAAATGACTTGGACGTTGACACGCTGCGCAGTTTAGAAGAGGCAATTCAGCGCTTCCCTGGTGTCGTGATGGTAATCAGCCACGATCGTTGGTTCCTCGACCGCCTTGCGACCCATATTATTGCCTATGAAGGCGATAGCCACGTTGAGTTCTTCGAAGGCAATTATAGCGATTACGAAGCGGATAAAAAACGGCGCTTGGGTGAAGACGCTGTCAATCCGACCCGCGTTAAGTATCGACCGTTAACCGTTTGATGGTGACAAAAAATGACGGCAACCTATTGGTTACTGGCTGATGTCGGCGGCACCAACATTCGGTTGGCGCTTATGCCCGGTGAAGACCGCTTGTTTGCTGACAAATTGCTTGAACAGCAACAGGCCTTGGCGTCTGAGCGCCGTTACCTTTGGTCAAGCTATCCAACGTTGCAAAATGCCATTGAGGTTTTGTTTGCTGACCTTGGGGTGAATGCTTCGGCAGTGGTCGGGGCAGTCATTGCCGTCGCTGGTCCGGTTGTCGCGGGTAAAGATCATTTTGAATTTACCAACGTTGATCGCGGGTTTCGACGAAGTGAACTGAAAAGCTTCCTGAAAACTGATCAGGTTTATATCATCAATGACTACCAAGCTCAGGGCATGGTAATTCCATTGGTCCGTACAATGCCCAACCGTCTCACGACAATATATGACGCGCCAGGCAATCCAATGGGGGCGATCGGTGTTTTGGGTCCCGGAACTGGCCTTGGGGTCGCGGCAGTATACCCACCAGGATCGAATCCCATGGTTAAAGCTGAAGCGACACTCGTTGTTCCGGGCGAAGGTGGTCATGTGGCTTTGGGCGCAAGGGTGCGTACGGTCCAAGAGTTGTTGCCCTTTATGCAGGCTTCGTTAGAGGCTTTCCGGTTCAACAGTACTGATTCCGACAAAAGCGCGACCTTGCGGTACGAAGATGTTCTCTCTGGGTTTGGCTTGCAATGTGTTCATGGTGCCCTTTGTTTGCGCAATGGTCGTGCGCCAATCTGGCCATCACCTGACGCACTCTCATCAAGCGCGCTTGATGACCATGATCCACTCGCTCTTGAGACGTTTGCCGTATTTTTCGATGTTTTAGCCCAAGCCTGTAGTGATGTTGCGCTCCAATATTTATCAAGTGGCGGCGTCTATATTACCGGCGGCATTGTGCCAAAGAACCTCGGATTGCTCAATCGTCAGCGCTTTGCAGACATTTTTCAGGATTCGTGGCGATCGCAAAAATTCCTCGCGCAAATCCCCGTCCATGTCGTGACCTCGTCATCTTCTGGACTATCGGGTGCGGCTGTGTTTGCCGCATCAATTGTGACGAGCCGTTGACCGCTTTTTTCGTTGGACAGACTGCTCAACTTGGCAAGATCACGGGTTCAAAACTGGCTTGAGGTGTCACATTTATGTGCCACATTATACGGCTATTCATGGCTTTTGGGAAACTATCGGAACAATTCGGCGCAGTGGTTCTTAAAATATTAAGCGTCTTTTCAAATTTGGCGGCATTTAGCATGCGCAGGCGCGGAAATCGGCCGCCACCCATTTTATTTTATGAATTTTTATTTGTGCATTTGGAGACCATAGGATGGTTAAGAAAAACCTTATTTCAACAGGTTCAATGGTGCTTAAGGCTTTTGCGGGCCTTGGCCTTGTGAGCGCACTGACCGCTTGCTCAGCCATGAATGGGCGTTGGTCAGATTATAACTATGGCTATAACGATGTTCGCTTGACCAGCGGTGGTACCAATCTGTCCGCTATGATGGTCGGTGGTACCTCACCGTCAGCACCTCAGTCGGCCAATATGTCTGCGACTTCGATGTCATCGGATTTAATGAGTTTAATGCCCTATTACAATCCTGCCGGCGTCGCTTCTACCCCGACGATTGTTGGTACCACCAAAGCTGAAGTGACTGGTGTGCCCGTGCCTTTGTCAAGTATGATGACAGATCAGTCTGACGACAAACCGGCTTTGGTAAACCTTAAGACCGCGACCGCATCAGAAACAACTGACCCAGCACCGTTAAAGTAGGCTCCTGTTCCAGGTCCGCTGAAATCGTGTCACCTGGGTTTTAGTGTTTAGTGATATGGTGCCGCTCTGGCGGGCCATGGATGCAAAATGTCCATGCGCTCACTGGTTCCGTTTGTCTGGACCAAGCGGACGTGATGGCGATCCAATTTATCAGCTTGGGCAACGCCGCAGCTGCGTGCAATCATCTGAACTTCAGTGGTCAACTCTTTGACGTAAGTATGAACGCGTACCGCTTTGTCTGTCGGATTTAGGCCACGTTGCAGGCGAGTATCGTTGGTCGTGATGCCAGTCGGACAAGTGTTTTTATTGCATTTCAGCGCTTGAATACAACCCAGAGCGAACATAAATCCCCGCGCGGAAACAGCATAGTCGGCTCCGGCAGCCATTGCCCATGCCACTTGTCCTGGTGTCACTAACTTGCCGCTGGCGATAAGTCTGATTCTGTTTTTCATGTCGTATCGGACCAAGGTGTTCGCCGTCATGATTAGGCTTTCTGCAAGCGGTAAGCCGACCAAATCCATCAGCGGCATGGGGCTGGCACCCGTACCGCCTTCACCACCGTCAACGGTGATAAAATCCGGTGCACTCATAGATCCCCGATGGCGAATTTCGGAGCAAAGATCTTCTAAAAAGGTATCGTCTGAGATGACAGCTTTGATGCCGGTTGGTTTGCCAGTTAACTCTCGGATTCGCGACACTTGATCCAGTAATTCACTAACATTGCCAATATCGGGGTGCCGATTCGGGCTGTAGCTGTCTCGCCCTTCCGGGATGCCCCGGATTGCCGCGATTTCCGGCGTCACTTTTGCGCCAGGCAAAATACCACCTTTGCCAGGCTTTGCGCCCTGGCTGAGTTTAATTTCAATCATTTTAACCTGAGGTCGGGCGCCCAAGGTTTTCAATTTCTCTTCGTCTAAAAGGCCGGTTTCCGTGCGCACACCGTACTTTGCCGTACCAATTTGAAAAACCAGGTCGCACTTACCGCTAAGATGTTCGCTGCTCAGGCCGCCTTCGCCGGTATTAAGCCAGCAACCTGCTGCCGCTGCGCCGACAGACAAGGCTCTGATCGCAGGTGCACTCAGCGCGCCGTAGCTCATGCCACTGATATTGAAAAGACGCTCTGGTTGGTAGGGATGTCGGCAGGCCTGGCCAATAATTTTTGGCTTTAAATCATGATATTCGTGATCCAGCTTTGCGAAGGCCGAATTGATGAAAATTGGTGTGCCTGGCACGTTTAGACTTCGGGTTGAGCCAAAGGCCAAGGTATCTTCTTTTTGGGTAGAACTGGCATGATCTACCCAATCGCGTTCGGCGCGATTAAACGGCAGTTCGTCTCGGTCAGCGGCAAAAAAATAACTGCGAAAAAACTCACCAAGATAGATAAACAAACCGCGAAAGCGCCCTAAAACCGGATAGTTGCGGCGGATAGCATCTTCATGCTGTTTAATATCAATAAAGAAGAGGATGGCGACACTGAAAATCACCACCGCTACCATCAGTCCGACAATCGAAGCGAAAAAGGTTGAGAGCCATTCCATAGTTATGCCATCACGTATATCCAACCATCAGGAAAGTATGTAATCCAGGTAAGCGAAAATGCCATCATCCGCCACCCCCTTCGGCCTGAGTGCTGATGAAACGATAAATATGCTTGGGATGACACCCCACCCCGAGGGCGGACACTTTGTGGAAACATACCGAGGCGGGGACGCCTTTTCGCTTGGGTTGCCTGCCAGTTTTGCCGATCGCGGCGAAGTGACAAGCATCTATTTTCTGTTGAAGGCAGGAGAACGGAGCCATTGGCATAGGGTGATCGGTACGGAAATTTGGCATCATTATCGGGGTGATCCTCTGTCTTTGGGTATTGCTCAAAGCGATCATGATTCACCCGTTTATTTCAAGCTTGGCGGCGAGCTTCAATTGGATCAGCGCCCCCAGGCTGTCGTCCCAAGCGGCGCCTGGCAAGCCGCCGAATGTTTGGCGTCAAGCGATAACGGGTTCAGTCTTGTCGGGTGCACGGTCTCGCCTGGATTTACGTTTTCGGGGTTTGAATTGGCGCCCCCATCTTGGACACCCGGACCGCACAACGGAGTATCATCATGATAGAACAGTACTTAGCAGAGTGGCTGTCGTGGCTACCTCAGGACATCCAAGGCCCAGCAGCCATTCTCATTATCCGCCTAGTTCTTGCTGTGGTGTATATGGTCGCTGGTCTCTGGCTGTCTGGCTGGGTGAGTGGGCTGGTTCGAAAGGGTTTGTCTCAGGTTAAGGAATTTGATCAAACGCTGACACCACCACTGTCACGGTTGACATGGATTGTCGGTCTCATCCTGACAATTTTTACCATACTGACAACCTTCGGGGTTCAGACCACGGCTATTTTGGCTGTCTTGAGCGGCGCGGCGCTGGCAATTGGCCTTGCTGTCCAGGGAACGCTCTCGAATGTTGCTAGTGGCATCATGCTGTTGCTGCTTCGACCCCTCAAAAATGGCGATTTTGTCAGCGCGGGTGGTGCAGATGGAAATGTGGTGGAGATTAACCTGTTTCGCACGATCATTCGCACCTTGAACGGTGCTGAAGTTAGCGTGCCCAACAGTAACATTTTCGGCGATAACATCTGTAACTACAGCTCAGGCAAAGTTCGGGGCATGTGGGAAAAAATCGGGATCGCTTACGATGCCGATATCGATCAGGCTCGGCAGATCATCTTAGACGTGATTGCTGCTGATGAGCGTTGGCATCAAGATCCAGAACCTGTCGTGTTTGTCACGGGGCTCGATGACTTTGCGGTGACGTTGACTGTCAGTACCAAGTGCAATGCCAAAGAGTATTTTGCTGCGCGGACGAGTTTCCTTGAGGCGGTGAAAAAGGAATTTGATCGTCAAGGCGTGGGGATTCCTTTCCCAACACGTACCATTCACATTGCCTCCGGGCAGGGCTAGAGCCGGGGGCTGCCGCGTTTGCCGAAATTCGTGAGAAGGGCGAGGGCTACCATAATGGCGATCATGGCCAGACCGGCGTACATCAGTCCGTTCCAGGAGAGCACAGACAAAATCATGGCAGCACTGATGGACGCAATGGCGCTAAACATGCTTGTCGCCGTGTCAAAAAGTCCTTGGCTGCGAAGCTTATCTTGGCCCGTAAATCGCGCTGCGATGATCGCGCTGCCGCCAACGTAAAGAAAATTCCAGCCAAAACCCAAAAATATTAGTGAAATGGCGAAGGCCCAGTATGCTGGGGCAAACAGGCCGGTAATGGGTGACATCGCCAACAGAAAAATACCAAGGCTCAGGAAGTTGCGCTGACCGAGGCGTTGCAAAATACTGCCGGTAAACAAACTGGGACCATACATGGCGAGGACATGATATTGGATAAGCTGGGTTCTGGGCACATCGGCGATCCCAACTTGTTCCATTTCCAAACCAGTGGCGATCATAACGCCGCTCATAATACCGTAGCCGGTGGCGCCACAAAAGGTAACAAACAAGAACAGCGTTCCAGCGAACAGAATGCCATTGCCATCTTCGCCTTGTGGACGGTCATTTTTGGATAGGCTGAGTTCAGCTCTTTTTGAGCCAAATGGCGTCATAATGATTAAAATACCCATAGCGATGACCACGAATACCATCGCCAGATACGCGGATTCGCGGAAGTCCAAGCCCAAGACAGAAGGGGCCGAAATCACCAGTGTTGGGCCTAAAAGTGCAGCGAAAGTTCCGCCAAAATTTGTCAGCGCTAATGCTCGGGCGAGATTGTGTCCAGAAACCAGCTCTGCGGCGGCGAATCTAAAACTGGATAGGGTTGCTGCAAATATCCCAAACGCACACATGGCAGCACACAGATAAAGAAAGTTGTTCTCTCTGACGGCCACATAGCCTGTTATTCCGGCTAGAATGCCCAAGGCCAGGGACATGACGACAACAGGTTTGCGACCAAACAAGCCAAACAGGACTGTCAGCGGGTAGGCGGCCAGCATTGTCGCAAAAAACTGGAGGCCGTAGGGGACCGAAGCCAGCCGGGGAGTGGGTGCCATTTGAAGGCCTGCCGACGGAGTC
>CAXBRM010000099.1:0-7401 GCA_963978305.1 uncultured Rhodospirillales bacterium | reverse complement strand
TAGCGGCAACTGGCTGGCCGGGTTTGGGCTGCACCCGATATTTTTCGGTGAGCGCCTTGAATTGTTGGTAGGTTGCATCGGCCTCATTGACCTCAGTTGCTACATCCCTAGCAGCCGCAACGTTTGCATGGTCATATGACGGCGCATCGGCGTACCTTGGCTTGGACATCGCTTGTTCAAACCCGGCTGGCGACAAAACGCGATCCGAGGGGTGTTTCACAGTCATGCCGGCGACAGATCTCTGGGCCGCATTGAAACCGATTGTTGGCTCCATCGGCGGTCTTGAATCATAATGCTGATCATTATCAGCCCTGCCAAGGGTCGGTTCCAAGCGCTCATCCCGGCCATCGCGTGCCAACCTTGGTCTGCCAACCGCTAAGAGCTGTCCCCAAAAATTTGAAACCACTCACATCTCCGTGCGCGGCTCCACTCCCATAAGTTGTAGACCCGCTGAAATTGTCACCGACACCGCTCTAATCAGTGCCATGCGAGCATGGGTGAGCGGCTGGTTATTTTCTAAAATAAAGCGCAGCGTTGCGTCCTGATTACCCGCGGCCCAAAGGCCGTGAAACGCTGCCGCTAGGTCCGTCAAATAAAAGACCACACGGTGCGGTTCCCGGGCCAAAGCCGCTTGTTCCACCATGCGCGGAAATTGCGCAAGGACACGCAGAACGGCCAGCTCAGCTTCGCTGGTAAGCAATGACACATCACTACTGGACAAATCGCTATCAGCAATGCTCATTTGGGGCAACAGTTCCGACGATTTTCGCAGAACGGAGCTGATTCGGGCGTTCGCGTATTGCACATAGAACACAGGGTTATCGTTGCTCTGCTCTGCCACCTGCTCAAGATCAAGATCCAATACGGCTTCGCTGCGACGCGTCAACATCATAAATCTGAGCACGTCAGCTCCAATATCATCCATGACATCAGACAGGGTGACAAAATTGCCAGCGCGCTTGCTCATCCGTACTTCTTGACCATTTTTAAAAATCCGGACAATAGCGTACACCACCGCCTGATAATTACACTTCCCGCCAGTGATCGCCGCAACAGCAGCGGTCAAACGCTTGATATATCCTTTGTGATCCTCGCCCAAAATGTGGACCATGGCGTTGCCTCCACGCCGAAACTTGTCGAGGTGATAAGCGATGTCATTGGCAAAATAGGTGTAACTACCGTCACTTTTCTGGAGAGGGCGGTCGACGTCGTCGCCAAAGTCCGTTGAGCGGAATAAAAGCTGTTCACGTGGCTCCCAGTCGTCGGGCTTTTTGCCCTTTGGCGGTTCTAAAACACCTCGGTATAAAACCCCCTTTTCGGTCAAGGTGGTTAATGCCGTTTGAACCGCGCCAGCGTCAACCAGCGCCCGTTCGCTACTGATTTGCTGTTCGATGCCAAAGCGCCGCAAGTCTTCACGCATCCCCTCGACCATTTCGTCAACGGCAAACCGACGCACCACAGGCAGCCATGCTTGTTCGTCTGCGTTTAACCACTGAGCACCATCCCGTTGTTTGAGTGCCTCACCCACCTGTTTAAGATAGGCGCCAGGATAACAGCCCTCTGGGATACTAATGGTTTCGCCGAAGGCTTCACGATAGCGCAAATAAGCACTTCTCGCGAGCACATCGACTTGATTGCCCGCGTCGTTCAAATAAAACTCCCGGATAACTTTGTGGCCGGTTGCCTCAAGTAAATTCGCAATCACGTCACCCAAGACAGCATTCCGTGCATGCCCGATGGTCAACGGGCCAGTGGGATTAGCACTGACATATTCGACGTTCACGCTGGCCCCAGAACCAGTCTTACTACGACCAAAGGTTTCGGGATTTTGAAGAATGCTCGCCATCACCGCCGCCCAAGCCTCGGTGCCGAGACGCATATTGATGAAGCCCGGGCCAGCCAGCTCAACACGCTCAACAAATGGCCACGAACGCACTGCTTGGGCGATCTGCTCAGCGAGCTCACGAGGGTTTTTACCGCTGGGTTTGGCCAGCACCATCGCAGCATTTAGGGCCAAGTCACCATGGCGTTCATCGCGCGGCGTGTCCACGCTCGCTTTTGACAATGGCGCGTCTGCCGAAATGAGTCCCTGATCAACCATTTGATCAAGCAGGTCAGTCAAAAGATTCTGATAAAAAGCAAATAAATTCATCGGGTGCAGCCAGATCATTCCATCTTTACGAAGCTATCTTAAAGAACTGAACACGACTGGTCACGTCACGAAACCGGAAGTGCTGCTCTGTGGGCGCGAACCACTGAAGACAAGGGCGATCAAACCAGATATAAATCAAATAGGCGCTGGTGTTCCTTCAAAGCAAACCGATCGGTCATATCGGCGATATAGTCCGAGATCAGACCCGCCCGCACCGCAGCGTCCTCCAAAATATCAGGGTTCGACCATTTGGGTGGCAACGTTTCCGGATTGCTATCGAAAAAATCGAACAGATCGCTGACAATTTTGGTCATTTTTGTACGTCGGCGCATGATCGCATGATGGCGATACAATTGCTTGTACAAGAAGCTGCGCAACACCTCTAACTTCTCAAGCATCTGCGGTGAAAATGTGACGAGTTGAAAGCCGGCATCTCGTACAGCCTCGACGTTTTCCCCCTGCAAACGCCGCAAATTTGTGTGCGTCTGATTAATAACGTCTACGCAAAACTCGTTCACCAATCCGCGCGTCAGTTCAAATCGGCGACGATGCGGGTCTAAATTCGGAAATTCACGATCAATTTCCGCCAAAATCTGACCAGGCAGCTCAAGTTGCTCAACTTGGTGGACTCGAATATAGCCAGCACGCAAACCATCGTCTAAGTCGTGGCTATTGTATGCTATGTCGTCTGCCAATGCGGCAATTTGAGCCTCGACGCCGGCGTGACGATCCAGTTTTAAATCCCATTCGGGAAACAGGGCTTCGATCGGTGTTCGTTTCTCCGGCACCACCGGACCATTGTGTTTAGCCAAGCCTTCGATGGTTTCATAGGTTAAGTTCAAGCCGTCAAAACGGGCATATTTTCGTTCCAGCGAGGCGACGATCCGTAAGCTTTGTAAATTATGGTCATAAGCAGGTAGCCCCCGTGTCGCTAACGCATTTGTCAGCGCATCTTCCCCGCAGTGACCAAACGGTGAGTGCCCTAAGTCGTGCGCAAGGGCAATCGCTTCCGCCAAATCCTCATTAACATCCAGTTGTTTGGCCAGCGAGCGAGCAATTTGTGCTACCTCTAAGCTGTGGGTTAATCGCGTGCGGTACTCATCACCTTCATCAAAGATAAAAACCTGGGTTTTATACTTCAATCGCCGAAACGCTTCGGAGTGAATAACCCGGTCCCGATCTCGACTATAGGGGGATCGATCCGCTCTGTCGCTCTGGACTACCAAGCGGCCATTGCTATGCTCCGGCAAACACGCATAGGGGGCCAGACTCAGGTTTGACCAAAACGCTGGTTGCGACCATCCATTTTGCCGTTTTGATCCATGATCCGCCCTAATTGGGTCAGGCATCGTCAGCCCCTAAATGTTGCAAAAAACTTTTAGACTTGGAAATTGTCCACTTAGAGCATAGTTGTAGTTAAGGGCAAACAAAACCCGCAAGGATTCTTTGGGTCATGGATGGTCACAAAATTCAACCAACCTCAGTGCACTTGACTGCCAGTGCCGCCGCGCGCGTCAAAGTTTTGCGTGCGCAACAAGGTGATGACACGCTCATGTTGCGCGTTGCCGTCGACGGTGGCGGTTGTTCAGGGTTTCAATATCGATTTGACTTCGCCAAGGTGAAGAAAAGCGATGATTACGCCTTTGAGACAGATGATGTCATCATGCTAATTGATGAGGCGAGCCTGCCGTTTTTGACTGGTGCTGAGGTGGATTTTGTTGACGAGCTCATTGGTGCGGCATTTCAAGTCAACAATCCCAATGCGACGGCTAATTGTGGCTGCGGCACCAGCTTTAACGTCTTTTAAAGGCTTACGAGAGACGTGGGCGAGCGAGCAACTTTCACAGTAGCAACGTTCAACGTCAATTCGGCGCGCGCGCGCGAACCAAACATTCTTGCCTGGCTTGAAAACCGCCGGCCCGATGTTGCTTTGTTGCAAGAGATTAAATGCCTGGATGAGCAATTCCCGCGACCCGGTATTGAAGCGCTGGGATACCACATCGAGACCAAAGGACAAAAGGCCTACAATGGTGTCGCGATCATTTCCAAGCTGCCCATCGAGCAAGTCATCACCCGGGTACTGCCCGGCGACGATGATGACGATCACGCGCGCTATATTGAAGCTGACATCGCAGGCATGCGATTAGCGAGTTTATACCTGCCTAATGGCAACCCTGCACCTGGACCGAAGTTTGACTATAAATTGGCTTGGATGGATCGTTTGATCCAGCGGACAAAAGAGTTGCTCGCGTTAGAGGTTCCTTTTGTTTTGGCAGGCGACTATAATGTTATTCCGAGTGATATTGACGTTTACGATCCTAAAGCCCTAGCCAGCGATGCCCTTGGTAGACCTGAGAGCAAAGACCGCTTCCAAACCTTGAAAAACCTCGGCCTGGTCGACGCCTTTCGTGTGCTTAACCCCCATTCACAAACCTACAGCTATTGGGACTATCAAGCCGGCGCCTACCAAAAAGATCACGGATGGCGTATCGATTTTCTGATGTGTAGCCCGCAAGCTGCCGACCGCCTTGTCGCAGCAGACATCGATCGTTCACCGCGCGCAAAAGAAAAAGCCAGCGACCATACTCCGGCGTGGGCAGAATTTACGCTCTCATAAGGGGCGTTCGGGCAAAAACGTACGGCTGGCACTGATGACACACCGAACCAAAGCCAGGATGCGCCACAGGCGTGACGTGGCTGACCCACCGCCCCTTAGCAGAATTTTATACCGCCCAAAGGTTGCGCCAGCCAGTCAATGCAAGCTTACAGGTCCATGTAAACATGGGTTTCAGCTTTTGCCCCGGGATGCGCAACCGCGCCATACTGGGCAGAGCCGACCGTTTGCGCGTAGCGCCAAATAGCCCCAGATTGATAGTTGGTTTCTCGTGGCTTCCAGTTTTTCTTTCGCTGTTCAAGTACGGCGCCAGCGACCTCGAGTTCAATGGTTCCTGCGACAGCATCCATGGCGATGATGTCACCATTTTCGATCAAGCCAATCGGCCCACCCACAGCAGCCTCTGGTCCGACATGACCAACGCAGAACCCGCGTGTGGCACCTGAAAAACGACCATCCGTAATCAAGGCCACTTTGTCGCCCATTCCTTGACCATAGAGCGCCGCCGTGGTGGCCAACATTTCCCGCATGCCCGGTCCGCCTTTTGGACCTTCATATCGGATCACCAAGACCTCACCTTCTTCATATTCACGGTTTTGAACTGCCGCGAAGCAATCTTCCTCGCAATCAAAAACCCGTGCTGGACCACGGAACTGCTGGTTTTGCATGCCGGCAACTTTGACAATCGCACCTTCTGGCGCCAAGCTGCCCATTAGGCCAACCACGCCTCCCGTGGGGGTAATCGGCTTGGCAACAGGATAAATCACATCCTGATCCTCTGGAAACTTTATGGCCTCGTGATTTTCGCCCAATGTTTTGCCGGTCGCGGTTAGGCAATCAGTATGCATATAACCACCGTCGATGAGAGCCTTGATTAGAATTGGCACACCGCCAATCATGAACATATCTTTGGCGACGTACTTGCCACCGGGCTTCAGGTCCGCAATGTAGGGTGTGTCCTTAAAGATGTCGCAGACGTCCTGAAGCGTGAAATCAATGCCTGCTTCGTTGGCGATTGCGGGCAAGTGCAAGCCAGCGTTTGTGGATCCGCCCGAGGCGGCAACGACGCGGGCAGCATTTTCCAAGCTCTTTCGGGTCACAACGTCGCGCGCTCTGATGTTTTGACCAAGCAGTTCCATAATCGCTTCGCCTGATTTATGAGCAAAGGTATCGCGGATTTCATAGGGAGCAGGCGCGCCAGCTGAACCCGGTAAGGCCAAGCCGATCGCTTCACTGACACAGGCCATGGTATTCGCTGTGAACTGGGCTCCGCAGGAACCGGCACTTGGGCACGCCATGCACTCAAGTGTATGGAGGTCCTCGTCGCTGATGCTGCCAACGGCATGCTGTCCAACAGCCTCAAACAAATCTTGCACGGTAACGTCACGTCCCTTGAACGTGCCTGGCAAGATTGACCCACCGTATAAGAAGACACTTGGCACATTCAGACGTACCATGGCCATCATCATACCTGGCAATGACTTGTCACACCCTGCCAAACCAACCAGAGCATCATAGCAATGCCCACGCATCGTTAACTCCACCGAGTCAGCAATGACTTCTCGGCTGACCAAGCTCGACTTCATGCCCTCATGGCCCATGGCAATGCCATCGGTGACGGTGATCGTCGTAAACTCTCGCGGTGTGCCGCGACCAGCCTCCACGCCTTTCTTAACGACCCGCGCTTGGCGAGCGAGCGAAATGTTGCAGGGCGCAGCTTCGTTCCACGTGGTGGCTACGCCGATCAACGGCTGGGCGATTGCATCATCTCCCAGACCCATGGCATGTAGATAGCTTCTGTGCGGTGCCCGTGCGGGACCAACGGTGGTATGGCGCGATGGAAGACGACTTTTGTCGAACTTGGTCATGTATAACTCCCCAATACATCGATTGTAGGGAGGACGCATAGCGAATTGCAACCCACTCGCCAAGACATGCGACCTTATTAACCACAAAGGCTATCAGCGATTGACCCCAGTGAAATCACAGGTACAACCCATGGTTATGACAGAAGAGCGTCGATCTCCACAAGCCCAAGCGCGCGCAAGCGTGCCAATTTCGCCATCAAACCCTGACAGGCTCCAAAACGGCCAGCTCAGGCAATTTGTGATAACCGCGCCAGCGCCCTGCCCTTATTTGCCTGGTCGCCAGGAACAAAAGCTGGTGACGACAATCGATGTTGATGATCCGGAAGCTTATAATCAGCTTCACGGCGTGGGCTTTCGACGCAGCCATGAAATGGCTTATCGCCCCGTTTGTCCTACCTGTGATGACTGTAAAAGTCTTCGGATTGATGTCGAGCGTTTCACCTTTAATCGTACGCACAAAAAACTTATGAGACGCCATGCGCAGCTGATGCGCCTGGTCGCCGACAACGGCGCGACACAGGAGAGTTATGAACTCTTCCACTCATATACAAAATCGCGGCATCCGGACGGAGAGATGGCCATCATGGGCCCATCGGATTTCGCCAGTTTGATCCATGAAACGGCTGTTGATACCCATGTCATCGAATGGCACGACGTTAACAATCCAGTCGGCCAAAGCCTGGCGGCAGCGTGCATCACAGACATTTTGCGCGACGGCTTATCGATGGTTTACTCATACTATGATGTCCAGGCAAAAACGGCAAGTT
>CAXBRM010000098.1:0-7593 GCA_963978305.1 uncultured Rhodospirillales bacterium | reverse complement strand
TTTTTAAACCATGACCTAAGTCATCGTATGAACTATGCTCGCTGCCGTATAGTGGTAAGTTGAGGCCTAATGCCGCCAGCATCAATGGAAAATAGGCGCTGATCAAAAAACCAATTGTTCTGTCAGGTTGTTCTTGCTTCAACCAGTGACGCAGAGCAAGCAGCCCATCAAATTGTTTCACCAACTGGGTGATGCCGGCGTAAATCCGAGGGGATGCGCTCGGTTTGCCTAATTTGACCCATTGAACACGGGAATCCAACGGATAAAAAGCCTCTGCTTCTGGCCTATCAAACGTCACGATACTGACGCGAAACTTGAACTCGCACAGCTGCTCGCTGACATCGCGCAGCACTCGCTCTGCGCCACCCGAAGCGTTTTCTAAGTACTTTATGACAAAAGCGATATGTGGCGCGTCACCATCATTTCTCTGCGACGTCGACAAGAGTTCGCTCCCAGTGATCGTAAATTGCCTTTGGTTGGAATATCGCTACAGAACCCGCTGCCGCAAGACCCATCGTCCGTCGTGCCCCGTCGTCCTTCATAAGCGTACCCAAGGCGAGTGACAAGGATTGCGCATCTGCAGCACCATCTGCCAAAATCCCATTGATGCCATTTTGTATTAAATCATTGATGCCCATGCAATCTTTAAAACCAACGGCAGGCAGGCCGTGCGCCAGGGCTTCGCTTAACGCGTTTGGAAACCCTTCCCAACGTGATGGCAAACAAAAAAGATGAGATCGCTGCAGAAAAAATGGAATATCATGCTGGACGCCATGGAAAGAAACACGCTTTTCAAGCCCGTGATGTGAGACCAGTGTTCGCAGCGTTTCTTCGTCAGCGCCGTCGCCAACTATCTCTAGTTGCCAATCAGGCAATTCACCTGCCAGTAGGGCAAAGGCATCAACAAGAACAGCCTGATTTTTTTGAAAACATAAGCGGCCAACACAGAGCAGTCGTCGCGGGGTGTTGTTCTCGCCCGCAGCATTCGCCAGATATCGGTCGCGTGCTGGCGGTACCGGATTCGGTACAACAGTTATTTTCTGGGCAACAGATCTGGGATACTGCGAAACATAAGACGCACATTGAACCGTGATATGATCCGCAAGGGAGAGCAGTCGTAGCTTGAGTTGCTTGTTGGTTGGTGACGCTAGAAAATCATAAGCTTGAGGTGAAATCCGTTCGGCAGCGACGATCGGGCCGATTATGCCGCTGGTTTGTTGCCCCAAACAATAGCTCTTGAGAGCGATAAAAACACCGAACTGAAAGCATACTACCAGGTCAGGGCGTATACGTTTCATCAATCGCCTTGTTCCCAAAGCGCGCCGGATGCGTGTCAGCCAAGTCGCTTTTTGGAATGGATCTCCATAATCCTGACGATGCCAATTCACCGCCTCGTCAAGTTTGTAAAAAGGGATTGCAGTTGGCGAATCACGACTGAGCAGATGCACGTCATGGCCGCGTTTGGCCAACTCGTTTGCCAGCATTATTGCTTGACGTTCTGCGCCGCCAGCCAGCTGATGTAAACTAGTGGCTGCTATAACGATTTTCATTGGCCTGCGGTTATTTTGCGCTCGTGTTTCAAACGTTTTGGAGCCGTTGTTAAAAAGTGACCAATGGCTCGAGTTGGGTATCGACAAACAAGAAGAAACAACGTCCAAAACAAATTGATATATTCCTTTTTGAAATGATAGTAGCGCAGCCGAGGCCAGTTTTTTGCGTAAAAATACATGCCTTTACTTTTTAAAAAATCTTGATGTTTTGTGGCCAATCGTATTTCGTTTGCTAAATTGTTTTCAGGCGCTTTATCCGCGCCCGACGTCGAATGCTGAATGTAGCAAACATCGGCTGTTCCGCATACAACCCCGCCTGCCAGTCCTAGCCGGATGGCAAAATCGACATCTTCCAAGCGGCGAAACTTGGGATCAAACGAGCCAACCTGACGAAATGTCCTTACTCGAGCAGCAAGTGAACACGTCGGCGTCCCAGAGCCATAATGGAAATTGCGCTCTCGCTCGAAATACAACAAATAGGCCGCTAGACTCTCACCACCGAAGGCCGGACTTTGAGTAGCTATTGCCGGTAGGGGCATGGTGTAGCCACTGCGATAATGCCGTTCGCCACTGGCGTAGCAAGCAACCAGTGTGTTGCCGGTTGTCGCTTCTGTTTCTAAAATTTTTGCAATTTGTCGTTCGGCGCGATGCGTCAGGCTGACATCGTCATCATCCAAGAACAACAAAAACTCTCCCCTTGCCTCTGCAATGAGTGCGGCTCTCGCGCACCCAACACCGACATTAGTTGGTGGCCGAAGCACCCTGATCTTTGGGTTGTTTCGTGTGTGCTTCTCAATAACGTTCGCTGAACCATCGGTTGAGCAATCGTCGTGCACTAATATCTCTACAACGTCACCTGTGATGTTTTCTGCACAATCCAAGGCGCGACCTATGGTATCAAATGCGTTATAACATGTGATTGCAATTGTAATTGTGAGTGTAGAATCTTTCATGTGAAGAGGCTCTTACTCAAATAAGCTGCTTCTTTCGCAGCGCCTTTTGCATGCCGCTGCGCGGTCCATGCACGCCTCAATGTTTTACCCGGATAAGCCAGCAATAATGTCCCAGCCAGCAAACTTGCTTTGTTCCACCTACGTGCCAGGATCGCATGGCGGAAACGGACCCAATCCTCTAGGAACGGATAGTATCCGTGTGTTTTTACAAGTTCTCTGTGCTTATACAAAAGCTGAAGTTTTGCTTGATGATTGAGATCTAAAGACTTGTCTGATCCTAAGCTCATATATTGGTGGACGACAACCTCACTCGTGCCGATAATATGGCCGCCATTCAAGCCGATTCGGATAGAAAACTCACTGTCTTCAGCGCGGCGAAAAGCGGGGTCAAACCCACCGCAGTCTTTGAAAGCCTGGACCCGACCAGCCAGTGCGCACGTCGCCAGGTGACTGAAAGCAATTTTCTGGGGCAGGCCAAGCAGATTTCCATCAATTATGCTCTGGCCTCTGGGCCCTCGCCCTGACGAATCTTGGCCGATGTGGCCGACGATATCGCTGTGATCATTTGGAAAGAAACGTTGTCTGAGACCAAATGAGAACACAGGTTTTTCGTTATTGAGCCCACTTTGCTCATAACGTTTGATCATAGATACTTGATCGATCATTCGCGTGGGCACTGAACAATCATCATCATCAAAGAATAGAAGAAATTCGCCAGTAGCGGCTTCTAGCAACTCCTGTCTTGCGGCACCCACACCTCGGTTTTCGCCACCTTTAATAAGTTGAATTAATGGATAACTTGAACAATAACCAGAAATTATATCAGCCGTGTTGTCTGTCGAACAATCATCATAAACGAGAATTTCGGCGATTTCGATGCTGCTGTCTTGTCGCTGATTTATCGCTGACTCTATTGCTCGCCCAACGCTATCAGCCGCGTTATAGGCCGCAATGCATAGACTAACATGGGTACGTGTAGAGCTTTTGCTCATCTAACAACCTCTTGCAAAAATTCATCCCATTGGTCGAAAACAGTATTTGGTTCATACGTCTTCATTGATTCGATCGCGGCCCGATGCATACGGCTACGCATTTGTGTATCGCTCATCACCTTTGCCATAGCTTCCTGAAACGTTTCAAGCGACTGATTTCCTGCAGCAGCCAAACCGTTTATGTTATGTGAGATTAAATCACTAACTCCCGCACAACCAGCAAATCCGACACTTGGCAAACCATGGGCCAAGGCTTCTGCCAAAGCATTCGGAAAGCCTTCATACTTGCTAGGAAAAACAAAAACATGCGCTTTGCGGTAGTAGTCAGTGACATTGGTTTTTGCGCCTTCAAACGAAACACGATCCTGGAGATCTAAAGACTGAGATATTTTCTGATTTTTTGCCAGATCGTTCCCGTCACCGACGAAAACCAAATGCCAATCAGGGAATTGCTTTGATAAATTGGCGAATGCTTGCAGTAGCAACGACTGACTTTTCTGATCACAATGCCGTCCGACGTGAAGCATCGTCCAAGGCTGGAGGGCATGTTTATTGGGTTTTGTTGGCTCGGACAGACCAGTCGCATCCTTGACGGCGTTCGGTATGACTTTCACCTTATGGCGAAGGGTTCTGGGGTAAGCGTCAACATAACTTGGACATTGGACCGTGATTGCGTCGGCCAATTGATACGTTGCATAGATTTTATGTTTGGTCAGTCCTTGGTTAACGAATTGGTACTGAAAGGGCGAGACACGTTCACAGGCAACAACTCGAATTTGTTTTTTGGTTGTGGCGCCCAATAAACCGTAGCTGGTGATGCGTGGCAGTAAATAAGGGCCTTGTTGGAAACCCAAGACGATATCGGGTTGTACATCAATTAACAGGCTCCGAACTGACCGTAATCGCGCCAAACGTTCTCTATTCGCCGTGCTAAAACCCATGCGATGCCAGCAAACACGTTCGTCCAAGGGGTAAAAGGTTTCTGCATTCAACATATCACGCGTCATAAGGTGACAGTCGTACCCACGATGGACCAAGGCATTCAAGATGCTGATGGCTTGATGCTCAAGCCCGCCTGCCATCCGATCAAACTGTCTTGCTGATAAAAGAACCCGTACCATTGAAATAAATCTGAAACACATTATTCCTTATAAGGAGAGCCTAATTTGTATCAGGATTTATATTTTTTTCCATGTTTTATCTGGTGTTTATACTCGTGGTCGGCGCTTTGCTTCGGGTGAATGACCGCCGCCGCATCGGCCTGGTTTTTGCTGTTTTGCTGACGTTCTGTGTCGTGGCGTTCAGGTTCGAAATTGCTGTCGACTGGTGGAATTACATCGATAAGTTTAAGCAGGACGGCGAAATGCTGGCACAGGGTAACTTGCTGGTGACAGAGCTTTTTCGCCGGCTGACCATGGGTTCGATCGAACAGTTGGGCTTGCCCTATGTCGTGCACAATATGTTCTATGCCGCTTTTGCGGTCTTCGGCTTGTTCTTCTTCCTGGCAAAACTACCGCATCGGCATGTCGTCTGGTTGGCTATTGCGCCGTTTTTTGTCGTGCTTTTGGCAATGGGCTATGTCCGTCAATCATTGGCCGTTGGCATCGTTTTTTTCGTTGCCGGTTCCGTCACCCAATACGCCCCACGGCTCGCCTTACTTGGTGGCGTGAGCGCCGGCTACCACTTGCCCAGTAGCCTGATATCGCTGGCATTGAACCTGTGGAACATCGGTAGGAATTGGAAATGGAGTTTGATCGGCATTCTGTTTGTCTGTCTTCTTTTGGCACTGAACATCGACGGTTTCATAAGTCGCGTGGCCGTCTATTTATCAGCTTTTGATTTGCCGCCGTTGGCGTTGCTGCTACCCTTTGATTCTGGCGATTTATTGTTGAGGCCTGGTGATCCGAGCACGCCCAGTCGTTCTGAACCGACGGGCGCGGGTGAAATTGATGCGACCGCGCCATCATTGGCGCCAAGTGCACTCGTCTCAGCTGGCGCACTTTATCGAGTTGGTCTTGCGGCGATCGGCTGTGCGGGCGTGTTTTTGCTGAGGAAAGGTGAAATTCCAAACCTCAAGATTGCTGCCGCGTTTCCGCATCGCGCTGTTGCTTTGGCGACCTTCGCTTTGATCCCTGTTGCGTTGATATTTAGCACATTTGCTGATCGCTATATGTATTTTGCCTTGCCGTCGTTTGCGCTGGGAATTTGTGTGATTCAGCACCGGATGCCTCAATCGCTTCGCTGGCTCAGCGGGACAGCGATTGCCGGATTATATTTGGGTGCTTTTGCTGGTTGGATGGTGTTTGGGACACACGCAGATGCCTGGCTGCCTTATCAGATGTACTGGTTTGGTGGCGAGATTTTGAGGTTTGCATTCTTGGGATAGGCATATTATCTGAGGCTAACTTTTGTTGGGTTCTAAGCGATATTGTCATGGTCTCCGTTATTAAAAAGTGGTTGCGATCAACATACGACTTGCTAATGTTTCTTCCTAGTAAAGCCTTAAATGCGTTACCTGACCGGCTTTTCTTCGTCGCTGTCAATGCGCAACTGTTCATGAAGGGAAGCCCTGTACGGTTTAGCGCTTCAAGCCGGCCACGAGCGTTCGTCGCTCAATCTGATAATCTCAGTCATTACTTTTTGCACCGAGATCGGGGACGCCAGTTTTATGCTCAAGGTCTGAAAGCTCGCGCCAAAGAAATCGGGCAATCATACTGCCTAGACCATATCGACTTTACACAAAATGACGTGGTCGTCGATTGTGGCGCCAATACTGCCGACTTGTTTCTCTATTTGGCCGGCAAAATTTCGGCCGAGCAATATATCACTTTCGAGCCAGCGCCCCGAGAACATCTGATGTGCCAGCTGAATGTCCCGAAAGCGCGGCATTTCAATTTAGGTCTTGGCGACGAGCCTGGAGTCGTTAAGTTTTATATGAAGAGCGACACAGCTGACTCAAGCGTGATCCAACCATCGTTATATGAGGATGTTATCGACATCAAAGTTACCACTTTGGATGCCTGGCTCAGCGAATATGACGTGAACAAAATCAAATTGCTCAAACTTGAAGCTGAAGGTTTTGAACCTGAAATTCTGGCTGGAGCATCGTCGTTCTTGGCGCGATGCGAATATGTCGCCATTGATGGTGGCTACGAGCGTGGCGTTAATGCAGAGCAAACCTTCACCACGCAGACCAATATTTTAGCAAGTCATGGTTTTCGGCTCGTTGATGCTAACTTCAAGTGGATCCGTGCATTATTTGTGAACGCCAACCTTTGAAGTTTTGTGGTCTTTAATTGCAGTCGGCTGGACGCACCCCATCGACAACCAAAGGCGTCGACGCGTCAGGAAAATCCCAGTTGTCTGGATGTGATTTGTTTTGGTTGGTACGGCTGCGTTTGATAAAGCCTAAGATCGGGTCGACCTGACGCGCGACAAGCTGCTGATCAGCCGTATAGCCTTCCAAATGCGTCGGGTTTAGCCCTGCTGTTTGCATCTGTTTCATCAAGCTTTCGGCGGTGTAAAGCTGTTTGTGATCGGCCGCGTCGGGACCGATACCAGCGATACCAACATGTCGAATGTATGCAGGATCTGGGTGATTGCCATCTGGCACGGCGATGCGGATAGTGCCACCTGGCTGCAGATATTTTACAGCTTGTTGAAACGCCGTTGCTGCACCTTCGGGGGTTAGGTGTTCAAAGACGTGTTCGGCAACGATCCTCTTTAATGGCTGTCGGTCGCCAAAAAGTCGGTGCCACTGTTCGGGACGTGTGATGTCAAACCATTGTTCATTGGTTGCGTACCAACCGTCTTGATATGTTTCAGCCGCGCCTAAAATGATTTTCAGGTCATAGCCTGTGCGAGCGACCTTGGTAAAACGGCGGCGTCGCAACTCGTAACGCACAGCCTTACGCGCCAATACCGCACGTTCCTTGAGCGACCTGGGTATCATCTGTTTGATGGCTGACAACATTGACGAGCAACTGAGCAAGTTTTCCTGCTTAAATGCGGTTTGAGATTGCAAATTGCCTGCGATCTTTAGCCGCAAACTTATTAATTTACCTTATACAATTATTTACAAAAATTTGCCATAGCCTT
>CAXBRM010000097.1:0-7601 GCA_963978305.1 uncultured Rhodospirillales bacterium | reverse complement strand
ACATTATAGCTGTTGCTGTCAAACTTCCCACCTGCGTGGAGCTGAGTCATAATGACTTCTGCCGCCGAAACACCTTCCTCGGGATGCAAGTCCACAGGAATGCCCCGACCATTGTCAGTGACGCTAACAGAGCCGTCGGTGTGGAGTCTGACATCAACACGGTCGCAATGGCCAGCGAGGGCTTCGTCGATCGCATTATCAACGACTTCGTAGACCATGTGATGCAAGCCACTGCCATCGTCGGTATCGCCAATGTACATGCCCGGGCGTTTCCGAACCGCATCGAGACCTTTTAGAACCTTAATGCTATCGGCAGCATAGCCAGCTTGATCCTCGTGAGCATCCGAGGGGATTTCATTTGAACTCATGTGGCACTTTCTTCAATACGGCAGCTGGAAACGGACAATCCGTCGACAATAGCCCTTTATATCACATGCCCGTCAAAAATGCGCATAATAATCGTGATTATCGACGACCGATTGATGCGATAAGCCCATTATTTACCTGAAAGATCTGAGCATGTTGTCTTTCTGCTTCGATGCCAGGGAAGGCAGCCATATCAGTGCCGGTCAACCAACATTGGCCACCAAAGCGCTTGAGTACCTCCAACAGTGCGGAACGGCGCTTTTGGTCCAAATGTGCAGTGGCTTCGTCGAGCAGCAGAATTGGACGTACCATGCGTTGATTTTCAATCAATTGAGCATGACTCAACACGACAGCGATGAGCATGGCTTTTTGCTCTCCCGTGCTGCAGTCTTGAGCCGGCATGCCATGCGCAGTGTGCCAAGCTAACAGATCGGAACGATGGGGACCGCTATGGGTTCGGCCATAACGCTGGTCGTAACGGCGCTCGTCGTGCCACAGGACCTTGAGTTGATCTTCGACATCAACCGCCGCCGTGCCATCCAAGGCCTGCTCAGCAAGGCCCTCAATTTCAAGCCGTGCGCCTGGAAATGGGGCGCAACCTTGTTCAGCAAGCGCTGAGAGCTGGCGGACCATGCGTCTACGGGCGACCGCCACTGTGATCGCGTGCCTGGCCATACTATCCTCTAAAGCCGTTAGCCAATGAGGATCTGGTGGCTTGCCATTGGCTGCGGCTTCTTTCAGCAACCTGAGCCGCTGACGTGCACTGTTTTGGTAAGCTGACCATTCGCCAGCATAGCCCGGTTCTAAAGCGGTTGCCAGTTGATCAACAAAACGTCGCCGGTCCTCAGCTGACCCCCGAAACAAGCCATCTTGCTGTGGTGTCAACCAAACCAAGCTAAAAAAATCCGTGAACGACTGGGCACTTCTGACAGACTGCCCATCCAATCGAAATTGTCGCTTGTCGGTATAGCTGTGACTCCCAACGCCAACGTTGCGCGAACCGACAGCGGTCGAGATTTTTGCCGACACCGCAAAGTCTGCTTGATTCGGCTCATCGGCATTGGCATCGGCATTTTCCTTACGCCTCAATTCAGTCCACGAACTACCACGAAGGCCGCGACCAGGCGCTAAAACACTAATGGCTTCAAGCAAGTTAGTTTTGCCAGCACCATTGTCGCCAACGAGTACAACCAAGTCGCCGCCACCTCGTTGTTCGTCCTCCAGCGATAGCATTTGAGACTCGTAGTTTCGGAAATTCGCCAGTCTCAGCTGCTCAATCCGGCTCAGCTGTAGGCTTAAAGCGATCAAAGCAATCTCCGCATCCGCAGTTGATGGTTTGGAGCAGCGTTACACCCGCATTGGCATAATGACAAAGAGAGCACTCTGGTCATCAGGGTCCCGAATTAGCGTCGGTGTGTTTGGCCCATCGAGTGCAAATTCAGCAACCTCACCCTCCAATTGTGCTGCGATGTCCAGCAAATAGCGCGCATTAAACCCGACTTTGACGTCAGGACCCTGGAAGTCAGCTTCCAATTCCTCCATCGCCGTCCCTGTATCCTGAGCGGTCGACGACACGCTCACGCTGCCCGGCTGTACCGCCATTTTGATCGCTCTTATTTTGTCAGCCGAAATCGTTGAAACACGATCAACAGATGCTGCAAATAATGTCTTATCAAGACGCAAAAGGTGCTGGTTATTCGCAGGGATCACGCCTTCATAGTCAGGATAAGTGCCATCAATCAGTCTAGAGCGAAGACGAACACGATCAAAACTAAATTGGATGCTACTTTCGCTAAGCTCGATTTTGATATCACTTGTCGTCTCATCAATGAGTTTGCGTAGCTCACCGACTGTTTTCCGAGGTATTATCACACCGGGCATGCCTTCAGCGCCCTGCGGTTGGTTTAATTCGACCCGCGCCAGTCGATGGCCGTCGGTCGCAACACCGCGTAAGGTTGCGGTAGCCCCCTCTCCGACCGTGTGCATAAATATGCCATTCAAATAATAACGGGTCTCTTCTGTGGATATGGCAAATCGAGTGCGATCAATCAAAGCCCGAAGAGCTTCAGAGCCCAAAAAGAAATGCTGCGGTAGGCTGTCACCCTGCACATTTGGAAAATCCTCTCGCGGCAAGGTTCCAAGCGTAAATTCTGCCTTGCCCGCCAAAACAACCACGCGACCGATCTCGCCATTTGATTTTATTTCAACATCTTGGCCATCAGGCAATTTACGCACGATGTCGTAAAACATGTGGGCAGGAACGGTCAGTGAGCCATCCTGCACTATGGTACAGTCCAGGGATTCTTGAACGGTCAGATCCATGTCAGTTGCTGTCAGTAACAACACACCGTTAGCAGCCTCCAACAGAACATTATTCAGTATGGGTATCGTGTTGCGTCGTTCTACAACATTTTGCGTATGGGCTAACCCTTTGGCTAAGGCCACCCGGTCAATTCTTATGTGCATATCGTGCCTCCGTGTGCCCGTTACTACCGGACTATCGGGGTTAAATGGTGGTTTGTTTCACCATTACTATAGCGTCTAACTCTCCAAAGTGCGACGCAACATTTCAACATCATCCGAGAACCCACTGTCGATGCTCATCAACTCATCAACTTTGCGAACAGCATGCATGACAGTTGTGTGGTCACGATTGCCAAATTTGCGGCCAATCTCAGGTAAAGAGCGAGATGTCAGTTGCTTACACAGATACATCGCAATCTGACGAGGGCGCGCCACCGACCTTGCCCGGCGCGGTGAGAACATTTCTGACAGTTTGATATTGAAGTGTTCTGATACTTTCTTTTGGATCTCTTCAATGGTCACACGACGGTCATGCGCACGCAAAACATCGTGCAAAATATCTTGAACGAGCTCGACGGTAACCGGTCGCTTGATCAGCGTGGAATGAGCCTCAATTCGATTGATTGCTCCTTCAAGTTCTCGGACATTACCTGTGATTTTGTGTGCCAAAAACTCAATGACACGCTCCGGAATTTCGCAATTCACTGTCTCTGCCTTCGATGACAAAATTCCCATGCGTAATTCTAGGTTCGTCGGATGGATATCAGCAACAAGACCCCAACCCAATCGAGACCGCAGCCTTTCTTCCAGGCCTTCGAGATCGCTCGGACTTTTGTCAGCCGAAACCACAATTTGGTGACCTTGGTCAACAAGTGCATTGAATGTATGAAAGAATTCTTCCTGGCTAGCTTCCTTGCCACCAATGAAATGAATATCATCAATCATCAGTACATCAACACTACGAAATTCATCTTTAAATGCTTGCGTATCCTTATGTCGAACCGCTTGTATAAACAGGCTCATAAACCGTTCTGCCGACAAGTATGCAACCTTGCGCTCAGGCCGGGTCTGCTTGATATGCCAAGCAATGGCATGCATCAGGTGTGTCTTGCCAAGACCGACCCCACCGTACAAAAATAGCGGATTAAACGAAGCTTCATCACTCTCAGCGACGCGACGGGCAGCTGCATAAGCAAGTTCATTGCTTGCGCCAACAACAAACTTTTCAAACGTAAAGCGCGCCACCAAAGAGCGCGAGTCTGTTGGCAAAGCATAACGACCGCCGTGTGCCGAAGGTACGAACGATGGCGACGGCAGTTCGCTGCCGACTTCGTGGTTTTGCTCATCACCACCAATAAGGGGTCGTCTGTCAATTGGCCGGTAGGGCGAGTTCTGAGCCGCCCGTACAATAACTTCAACGTCCGCCACGCTCTCATCAACGGTTGTCCAAAATCGACGCAAAGCGTCGAGATAATTGGCCTGAACCCAGTCGCGAACAAAACGACTGGGCACACTGAGCCGAACGCGCCTGCCATTATTGTCAGCATATTCAATCGGCTTGACCCAAGAACGGTACGTCGATTCCCCAACCTCACGACGCATCGACGCCTTTACACGATCCCAATTCTCCACCCATACCAACTCGTCTGGCGCATAAAATTCGTTGGTATAAGTACTATTGGGGGGTTGATGTTGATTTTGGTCGTTCATTGAAAGTCTCCGTTGCAGTGCCATAACAGCATCTGGCCAACACGCCTTTTTGCGCCGATATCTGTACCGACAGTCATTGGCAGGTAATGCTATATGGTGTTGGATACTTCCAATCGCGATTGCCTCGGGCAGAAGACCAGACGAACAGAGCCAATCGACCTATCGCGATTGCAAACCTGATTGTTATAACCAGTTTGAAACACTTTTTTCGTCATTGCTTGTTCATCCTTCTACCAAATATTGTTTCCAACTGCGCCCATTACTGTTGGACGACAGAGTGCCGCGGTGGCTGATTTCGATACCACCGCCTCAGCCACGCCAGTAGGTCGCGCTGTACCAAGCCTTCTAGTTAACTGGACGCTCAACCGCCGAAAATAACCTAAATGGTGTCAAGAAAAAAAATCATCAAAAGACTCGGAAATTTGCAAAAAAAAATGCCATATAGGGGTGGGTTGGTTAAAATTTTATAGTTTTTCAACCCGGTATGTCTTCCGATAATACCATTTTCGGGAAATGACTCGGTTCCAGACAGAAGTGCTGGCGAATCAACAAATGACTGTTCATAAGTTTTGTCTGCGCGCAATACCAGCAAGCATCCCCCAATAAAAAACGACCCAGGCAAATCAGGTGCCTAGGTCGTTTTCAATTCAGAGCGACTCTCAATTGACTATTCAGCCAAAGCTTTGATGCGTGCACTTAGGCGCGAGATTTTCCGAGAAGCCGTGTTTTTGTGCATAACGCCTTTGGAAACACCGCGCGCCAACTCAGGCTCAGCGGCTTTAAAAGCTTCTGTCGCTGCCGCTTTGTCGCCACTTGCCAACGCAAGTTCCACTTTTTTGACAAAGGTACGAATACGCGAGCGTCGCGCGCGATTGATCTCCGTCCTTTTTGCCGCCGTACGAATACGCTTACGCGCAGATGGATTATTGGCCATCGCTATTTTCTTTCATCTCAAAGCCAGCTGACAACTTCCATTCCCAAACACTGACCAGGCATAAAGGTTCTATCCAATACCGAAGCGCAGCGTTTTTAATCACAGGTGCCGTAAAGCTTACCACCGTGATCAACGCCAACTTCGATTGCCGTATGCCCTAACACTCAGCACTTGGCGGCCTCTGGTCTAGCCTTTAGGGGGTGTCCCTAGCATATCCTTGTTTAGTCACCGTCACGAACAACCGCGCGGCGTACCGCATCTCTATAAAACCCAAGCAAAATAATCGTCAACTGCCTGATGATTATGACACAGCGTTTTCAGCAACATTTGCCACTTTATCAGCCCATGGCTGTATTGCTCTAGCCACTTGAGCTCAATGATTGACTTGGTGCTGGCTGACAGACTGGGCAGAAATAGCTTGATCGCTGTTGTTGCACGATCCTTTGAATCTCACCTTGATTACAGCGCTGGCAACGCTGGCCTGCTTGCGCATAAACCTGCCACTGGTGCTGAAAGAACCCGAGTTTACCGTCGGTTTGAACATAGTCTCGCAGACTGCTTCCACCAGCGTCAATTGCGTCCAACAAGGTTTCCTTAATCTGCAGGACGAGAGCGTCGCAATCAGCAGAACCAATGCTGCCTGCCGCGAGCATAGGATGCAAACCGGTACGATGCAGAGCCTCTGACACATAGATGTTGCCCAGGCCAGCGATAAATTTTTGATCCATCAAAAAGGCCTTGAGGCTCGATTTTCGATTGCGTGTTTGATCATACAGCCACTGAGGCGATAGCGCTTGTGTTGTCGGGTCAATACCAAAACTCTTTAGTCGTGGATGTTCGTTCAGCAATTCAACATTTGGACTGTAATCAAAGAAGCCAAACCGCCGGGGATCCTGGAAAACCAGTGTCGATAACATCTGGTTATCAGCAAGAAGAATCAGAACATGGTCGTGCTTGTCAGCCTGATGGTTTTGGGTTTTGATCACTGACAACCTGCCGCTCATGCCCAAATGGAGCAACCAGCCATCGCCATGTTCACCAATAACAATAACTGTTTTTGCGTAGCGCTGAACATCACGAATTTGTTGTCCGACTAAGTGGCGAATTTCAGACGGAATAGGCCAACGCAAGTCTGTTCTGTTGAGCACAACATCCTCAATCCGCGCGCCAATCATCGACCTGCGCAAACCACGCACAACTGTTTCGACTTCAGGTAACTCCGGCAAGACCTTGCTCCAGATTATTGAGGAGACACATAATAACCGTAGATTTGGTGTTCAATAGGCGCTGAGCTTATCTGGGTATAAGATACCGGCACCAGAACTGGCTCTGTGAGACCTTTATAATAAAGCAGATCTTTCAATGAATAAAAGTGAAACCACACATTTTGGCTTTAACGAGATCGAAACTGATCAAAAGGCTGCGGCTGTTCAGACTGTTTTTTCATCAGTTGCGGCCAATTACGACTTGATGAACGACCTTATGTCGGGAGGCGTCCACAGAATTTGGAAAGCCGCTTTGATCGACTGGATCATACCCAAAGCTGGTGAACAATATCTGGATGTCGCAGGTGGCACAGGCGATATTGCTAATGCTATCCGTCATGCGCAAGGGGGCCCCAACGTTGAAGGCAAAGTGATCATTGCCGACTTAACACAGGCGATGCTTGATGAGGGGGCGAAACGCTTTGCGGGGCGAACAGACCTTGAGTGGGTTTGTGCTGATGCCGAAGCTTTGCCGTTTGATGATAATACGTTTGATGTCTACACAATATCGTTTGGACTGCGGAACGTTGCACGCCCGGCGCAAGCTCTCGCAGAAGCGCATCGAGTCCTCAAACCAGGTGGCCGCTTCTTTTGTCTAGAATTTAGCCGTGTCGTGATCCCAGTTTTTGATAGAATATATGATGCTTACAGTTTCAATGTTATTCCAGCACTCGGTGGTCTGATTGCCAACGACCGTGACAGCTATCAGTATCTTGTTGAGAGTATTCGCCGCTTTCCCAATCAGTCCCATCTGGAAGACATGATGAGAACAAATGGTTTCAAGCGCGTTACGCATCGCAATTGCTCTGGCGGCATTGCCGCCATTCACAAGGGTGTCAAAATCTAAATCGTGTATTTTTTTCGACCATTTGTCTGGATTTGGGTTCTGCTGCGACACGATGCAGCAGAGGCTTTTGAGGCGCTCGTCCCCAAAAAAGGCTCGCTCAAATTTCTATATGGACTCGCACGGCTCATCGGTGACAACGCAGCCGAGCTCGATGACAAGCGCGGCGGTGATCAAC
>CAXBRM010000096.1:0-7693 GCA_963978305.1 uncultured Rhodospirillales bacterium | reverse complement strand
TCGTTGTATCGTCTTGTGTTTTGTCAGTAGCAGGCTGCTTCTTGGCTAGCCGACGCCGTTCGCGAGCCGTCAGTTTGGTCGCTGCAGACACTGGTTCAGATGCGGCGTGGTCGTTGTCGCCATCCGCGGTTTCGGGCACGTTGGAAACGGCGCTTGATAGCGTTTGAGCATCAGCGGTGGCTGGCGTTTGAGAGTTTTGCTTGGACATTTCCTTCAAGACTTTCTCAGTTGGGCCAAAAACAACAACATTTTCTCTCAAAACCATCAGTTTGTTTGATAGCTGGATCAATGGTTTCGAATGCGTGACAAGCACCACAATGTTTCCAGCTGCGCTTTTGCGTTTCACAGCGGCAGAAAGCTCACTTAGGCCAACCTCGTCTAAGTTTGAATTGGGTTCATCAAGCAAGATGAGCGGCGGATCACGAAACAGCGCCCGCGCTAAGCCAATGCGTTGTCGTTGGCCACCAGACAGATTGATCGCCTGGCTTCCAGCAGCATGTTGCCCACCGATAGCCGTGTCATAGGCCATCGGTAACCCAACAATGAGGTCGTGGCAGCCCGCCTGCTTGGCTGCCTCAATGACCTCTTCGTCCTCGGCGTCGTGTAGTCTGGCAATATTGTCTCGGACCGTACCTGATAATAACTGGACGTCCTGGGGCAAGTAGCCGACATATTGTCCGCGATCATCCGAATGCCAATTTACGAGCTCGATACCGCCCAGTGTGACACTGCCGTTACCCGGAGGCCAAATACCGGCTAATATTCGCAACAACGAACGTTTCCCCCGGCCGCTGCCGCCAACAACGACCAAAACATCGCCCGCATCGAGTTGGAAATTCAAGCCTGTGAACAAAGGACGGCGATTGCCAGGCACCATCAGGTTGACATTTTGGGCAATAAGCTGCGGCTGCGGACGCGGTAGTTTTGTTTGCTGGCCTTCAGCCGGCAGACTAGCAACCAATTTACCCAATCGACCGCTTGCTTGACGCACGCCAACCATTTGGCGCCAAGACTGAATACTTTGATCAATGGGGTTCAAACCCTGGCCCATGATAATCGACGCCGCGACAATGCCACCCGCAGTCATCGTATTTGGGTCTTTGAGGTATAGCCATGCACCGATGCCAAGCACACCGATTTGCAGAATCAGTCTGACGGTTCTTGCAAATGCGACGAACGCGCCAATTAAACTGCCAGAACCGCTTGTGACCACGGTTGCCTGGTCATGGACGCCCATCCAGCGACTTTTTAAGCGGTTAAGCATACCAAGCGCGGTCACGACCTCTGCGTTTTGCAAAGAAGTCTCGCTTAAACGACTGGATGCTGCTTCGGCATCAGCTGATTGTCGCATTGCAGATCGACTGGCAAATTCGGTAATAACGGCAATACTAAAAATCGTGATCGCACCAATCAGCCCCAAATAAAAAAGCATGGGATGGATGAAATACAGTGCTCCGACCAGCAAAGGCGAAAATATCGCATCAAAATAGCCGGCGACACCGCCATTTGCCCAGAAGCGACGTATGGTGTTTAAATCAGACAAACCTTGCGAGCCGCGGGAAGCGCCTTCTGGCGATTGACCCAAAACGTGAGATCTGAAAACACTTGAGAAACTGACGCTTGCAAGCTCAATGTCGACGTAGCGAGCAAACAAATTAAGAATGCGACTGCGGCCAAATTCGATAAACCCATACAATAGGAGCAGCGCCAAGAACATGCCGCTTATCGCAAACAGTGTGCTCTCGTTTTGTGTCGGTAAGATGGTGTTGTAGATTTGAAGCATGTACAACGGTGACACAAACTTCAGAATTGTTAAGAAAAATGTCAGAACCCCAAAAGCAATGAAGCCGTTCGTATTGCGACGCAACGCACGCCATATTGGGAATTTTTCTGTGTTTGACGTCATTTCAATTCCTTGGTTTTAATCCTGAGCGCGATTGGCACGCGAACAGCCGCTGGTACGGCTTCTTTGCTGCAAAATAGATTATCCTTGAAAGCACCGATGTCTTAGCCTGACAAAAACCTATTTATCATTAAATAAACCATTATTGACGCATAATCAAATAGGCAAAGCCCGCGGTAGCCAGTGTTATGGCTGTTGTGCCAATCCAAATCCAATTTGGCTGTTCTAATGGCTCAATAACTGGATCGCCGGTGTCTGAAAAGATCGGTGGCGAAGCGAGGGAAGAAATTGGCATTGCTCCTTGCGACATCGACTGAGAAACTGTGCCAGCTTGCGTCGCCGAAAGCGGATATTGCCCAGCAATCACAGCAGGCGCTATTGCATAAACCTGATCTAAGCTGCGAACATCCCGGCGCACTTGATCGACGTTGGCTGCTCCTAAACTTTGCGCTGAAGCAGCGTTTAGGCCACCGACGAGCAGGGCAACAAGCCATACAGCTCTAAGGACGGGTCTCGATACAATCACACCTGTTTTTCTTCATCTATTTGCCTGGGTCTACGCTGACGTAGCGCCTTTTACACGCAGACTCAATGCTCTATCCGCTGAGTGTGTTTTCTTGATGGCCAAAGCCGGAAGTCAGTTGTCTTAAAAATGCGTGCGAAAACGTTTGGCCCCCAAGGAAAGTGAGCTTATGTAAAGGACGGGGTTGCAAAGCAATTTGGCGATCTCTCGTTGTACATAAATACTCACGCGGGAGCGAAATCATGAAGGCTTGTCTTCGCAAATGGCTGCACGTTGCGTTTTCTTTGATCGCCTTTTCAGGTGCTTTGCACGCGCAGACTGTTACTTTCGGAGCGCCGGCTGGTCAGATAGTTGCGTTGGAAAGTAGTGTTGCTGGGTGTGTGCGTGGTGCGGCGATCTTGCCTTTCCAAGACGAGATGCTTCAAGTCGATGGGGTGCGTTACGTTTACACGCCAAATCCGCCGATGACTTTTGTTGATGGGGCTGCAGTTGCTGCGTTATATGCTTTGAATAACACTTCTGGTCAGGTGACAAACGGTCAATTTTGTGTTGACGGCGCTTGTTTGGCAAATGGAAATAGTTGTTCTGCTATCGCATTTGTTCAGCCAAACACGGTCCGAATATATGTCCGTCAATAGCTGCAGCTGGCCCCCGAACAACAAAGGCGCGTTCGGCATAACGCTTAAATAGCGGACCCTGCCTTGCGTTGACGCGGCTATTTGGCGCCTGTTCGCCCTCTGGCTTTTTGCTTGCGAGAGGCCTATAAGCGGAGGGCTGGCTTTGACTATTTACGGTGTGGGGTGTTTATCATGAGCGTTGCTGCGCAATACTTGCCGATCTTCCTTTTTATGGTGTTAGCAGCCGTGATCGCGCTAGCTTTCGTGGTAATCGCTGCAGTGTTCAGCCCTTCAAAGCCTGATAGTGAGAAGGCCAGCACCTACGAGTGTGGGTTTGAGGCTTTTGATGATGCGCGGTCTAAATTCGATGTACGATTTTACTTGGTTGCCATCTTGTTCATCATCTTTGATTTGGAGGTCGCTTTTTTGTTTCCATGGGCGGTCTCGCTCGGAACGATTGGCGTTCTTGGTTTTGTGTCGATGGTTGTGTTTTTAGGCGTCCTCACTGTTGGCTTCATATATGAATGGCGTAAAGGAGCCTTGGAATGGGAGTGAGTGCAATGGCCAAGCTGGCAGAGGTATCATCATGAACGAGATGTCACCGATACAAGCGGGTGCAGAACAGGATAAGCTATTGGGTTTTGTGACCGAGGAAATCGAGGATCGTGGCTTCGTCGTGGCCAATTTTGAAAAACTCAAGGCCTGGGCGCGTTCTGGTTCTTTGTGGCCGATGACCTTTGGTTTGGCTTGTTGTGGCGTTGAAATGATCCATGCGGGCACCGCCCGCTATGATATGGACCGCTTCGGATGGTTGTTTCGGCCAAGCCCACGCCAATCGGATGTCATGATTGTCGCTGGTACGCTGACCAATAAAATGGCACCAGCGTTACGAAAAGTGTACGACCAAATGCCTGAGCCCAGGTGGGTGATTTCTATGGGCTCATGCGCAAACGGTGGCGGGTATTACCACTATAGCTACTCGGTGGTCCGTGGCTGTGACAGAGTGGTGCCGGTCGACGTCTATGTCCCTGGCTGTCCACCAACTTCAGAAGCGTTGATTTACGCTATTATGCAGCTGCAAAAGAAAATTAAGCGCCAGGGCGGCATTGTTCGCACTTAGGCATTAGCATCGGTTTGAAAGATTATAGAGTATGGCTGTTACAGCCCTGGAATTTCAGAATACTGTCAAAAAAATTGTTGGTGAACGGACCCGGGCTTTAGAAATTGAGCGTGATGAGTTGGTGCTAACCGTTGATGTAATGGATATTCCGAGCGCTCTTTCGGATCTTCGCGATCATCCAGAAAGCCGGTTGGCCATGATGATTGATTTGACCGCCGTCGATTATCCGTCTCGTAACCCTCGGTTTGATTTGGTCTACCAATTGTTGTCACCTTATTTGAATTTGCGCTTAAGAGTGAAAGCATCAGTCAATGATATAACGCCGGTGGAGAGCGTCACGCGGATTTTTCCATCTGCAAATTGGTATGAGCGTGAAGTTTGGGATATGTACGGCATTCTGTACGCTAATCATCCTGACTTTCGTCGTATTTTGACCGACTACGGTTTTGCAGGCCATCCGCTGCGCAAAGACTTTCCCCTCACAGGTTACACAGAAGTCAGATATGACGTGACCGAAAAACGCGTGATTTATGAGCCGGTTACTCTGCCGCAAGAATACCGTCACTTTGATTTTAGCTCACCTTGGGAAGGCATGACTCCTGATGTTAGAGCTATGCTGCCTGGCGATGAGAAAGCGGATGAAACAGCGCCGGGTGGGAGTGCCTAATCAATGGCTGAAGTGCAAATTAAACCGTTAACCCTCAACTTTGGCCCTCAGCATCCAGCTGCGCACGGTGTGCTGCGGCTCGTCTTGGAAATGGATGGTGAGATTGTCGAGCGCGCTGATCCCCACATCGGCCTTTTGCACCGTGGCACCGAAAAGCTTATCGAAAACAAAACCTATCTTCAGGCTTTGCCTTATTTTGATCGCTTGGACTATGTTTCGCCGATGTGTCAGGAACATGCCTTTGCTCTTGGTATCGAACGCTTGCTGGGCATCGAGGCGCCAAAACGCGGTCAATATATCCGGGTAATGTTTGCTGAACTAACGCGGATCTTAAATCATCTGCTCAATAATGGTCACTTCATATTGGATGCTGGGGCAACCAGCCCAATGCTATGGATGTATGAGCAGCGCGATCGCATACTCGAATTCTATGAACGTGTCTCAGGTGCGCGTTTTCACGCTGCTTATTTTCGGCCAGGTGGCGTGCACCAGGATCTGCCAGCGGGTCTTGACAAGGATATCAGTGATTTTTGCGACGACTATCTAAAAAAATTGGACGACATTGAAGCGCTGATAACGCACAATCGCATTTTCAAGCAACGTGCTGTCGATATTGGCAAAATCTCGGCTGAAGAGGCGATGGCTTACGGGTTCACGGGGGTAATGTTGCGTGGCTCGAATGTTGCCTGGGATTTGCGCAAAGCACAGCCCTACGATTGCTATGATGAAATTGAGTTTGACGTTCCAGTCGGGTTAAACGGTGATTGTTTTGATCGCTACATCTGCCGGATAGAAGAAACCAAACAAAGCATCCACATCATTCGCCAATGTTTAGACGCCCTGACAACGCATACTGGCGAGGTACTGAATGAGGACCACAAGGTGACGCCGCCACGCCGCGAGGCGATGAAGACATCCATGGAAGCGTTGATTCATCACTTTAAGTTGTACACCGAGGGTTTTCACGTTCCGGCCGGTGAAACCTACACGGCGGTCGAGGCACCGAAGGGTGAATTTGGTGTTTACTTGATCGCCGATGGCAGCAGTAAGCCGTACAAGTGCAAAATTCGCACGCCGGGCTACCCTCATCTCGCTGGCACCGATTTCATGTGCAAAGGCCATCAGCTGGCTGACACGGTGATGATTCTGGGTTCGCTTGATATTGTGTTTGGAGAAATTGATCGATGATCCGTGTAACAAGTTCACCAGCACCGCAGACCGATGGTTTCGAATTAACGGGTGATCGCGCTGCCTTTGCCCAACAGGTACTAGGACGCTACCCTGAAGATCGGAAGGCTAGTGCAATCATTCCATTGCTCGACTTGGCGCAGCGTGAAAATGGTGGGTGGCTCAGCATGGCCGCTAAGGATTGGGTCGCGGCGGCGTGTGGGGTTGCGCCCATTCGCGTTTACGAAGTCGCATCCTTTTACACGATGTTTTACGAGCGGCCCATGGGAGAGCATATTATCCAAGTTTGTCGTACGACCCCCTGTTGGCTGCGTGGCGCAGACGGCTTGACCAAAGCGTGCAAGGACCATTTGGGTATTGGCTTAGGCGAAACCACGGCCGACAGAAAATTTTCGCTGGTCGAGGTCGAATGCCTTGGCGCTTGTGTCAACGCGCCAATGGTCCAAATCAATGATGACTATTTTGAAGATCTAGATGCCAGCAAAATGGTGGCCGTGCTGGATGCTTTAGCGGCAAACCAAGCACCGGGGATCGGCAGTCAAGTCGGCCGCGATGGTAGCGCGCCGGAAGGCCAAGACAGTGTGCTGCAAGGGTTTGACCCAACGGTCAATGCCGGTCGCGTGTTCCCTGATTATTCAACCCCAGCGGAGGCGTAACGGCATGTTGCGTAACGAAGACCGTATCTTCACAAACCTCTACGGCTATCACGATTTCCGTCTTGATGCTGCAAAACAGCGTGGGGTTTGGGACAACACCAAAGCGATGATATCCCTCGGTCGCGACAAGATTGTCGATCTTGTCAAGCAATCAAACTTGAGGGGGCGCGGTGGTGCTGGCTTCCCGACGGGTTTGAAATGGTCCTTTATGCCACCAGCCGGCAAGTCCAACTTACCGCACTATTTGGTCGTCAATGCGGATGAATCTGAGCCAGGCACTTGCAAAGACCGAGATATGTTGCGCTATGATCCGCACCGCTTGCTTGAGGGTATGGTTGTTGCTGGCTGCGCCATGGGTGCTCACACAGGATATATTTATATCCGCGGCGAGTACTTTAATGAAGCAAGCAACATACAAGTAGCCATCGATGAAGCTTATGCTGCCGGTTTGCTCGGCCCGGCCAGTGAGAGAACCACTGGCTGGCATATGGATGTCTATTTGCATCGAGGCGCTGGTGCCTACATTTGTGGCGAAGAAACCGCTTTGCTCGAGAGCTTAGAAGGCAAAAAAGGCCAGCCTCGATTGAAGCCGCCGTTTCCCGCTGGTGCAGGGCTGTATGGATGTCCAACCACGGTGAACAACGTCGAAACCATTGCTGTCGTGCCAGAAATTCTGCGACGTGGGGTCGATTGGTGGAATCAATTTGGTCCCGATAATAACAAAGGCACAAAGGTGTTCTGCATTTCAGGGAATGTCAACAAGCCCTGCAATGTCGAAGAAGAAATGGGCATCCCTTTGCGTGAACTCATCGACAAGCACGCCGGCGGCGTTCAAGGCGGCTGGGATAACTTGTTGGCTGTGATACCTGGTGGCTCTTCCGTGAAGAATATGACCAAGGATGTTTGCGATGACATTTGCATGGATTTCGACAGTTTGCGCAATGCAGGTTCGGGGTTGGGTACGGCTGGTGTCATCGTCATCAATCGTGATTGGGATATTATCCAATCAATCGAGCGGT
>CAXBRM010000095.1:0-7849 GCA_963978305.1 uncultured Rhodospirillales bacterium | reverse complement strand
TCCCTGACTGGCAGGAACGTGGCGCACCACTTCTAACCCCAGTTGGTGACGAAAAGTTTATGGTCCTCACCGAGCGCGGCCAGTTGAGCGTGCCTGTTTGGGCCTTGCCTCCGCAACTCCAAAATCACGGTAATTACATCATTTCGCTGGGTAATGTCTGCCGCTGGTTGGCCGAACAGGCTGAAGCCATGGATGTTGAGATTTATCCTGGCATGGCCGCCTCAGAGCTGGTGATTGAAGACCAGGTAATCAAAGGCGTTGTCGCTGGCGTGATGGGCAAGGGCAAAGCTGGCGATAATGAGGACTATGAAGTCGGCATGGAGTTGCGCGGCAAATATGTGATGATCGGCGAAGGCGTACGAGGTAGCTTGGCCAAACAGCTGATGGCCCTCTATGACCTTCGGGCGGACTGCGATCCACAAACCTTTGGGATTGGCTTCAAAGAACTTTGGGAACTTGACCCTAGCCAGCACAATGAAGGCTTGGTGATGCATAGCGCTGGTTGGCCGATGAACATGGTAACCTGGGGGGGCTCCTTCATTTATCACCTGGACAACAATCAAGCCTATGTTGGCTATGTTGTTGATCTTGGTTACAAAAACCCGCACCTATCACCCTTTGAGGAGTTCCAGCGGTTTAAGCAACATCCCAGCATCCGGCCGATGCTTGAAGGCGGTCGACGGATTAGCTACGGGGCACGGGCGATTAATGAGGGCGGGCTGCAAAGCATTCCGAAGCTTAGTTTCCCCGGTGGGATGTTACTCGGCTGCTCGGCTGGCTTCTTAAATGTTCCAAAAATCAAAGGTTCTCACACAGCAATGAAATCGGGCATGCTCGCGGCTGAGACAGCTTGCGAGGCAATTTTCAGTGGCAACGCTGGCGGCGATGATCTGCATGCCTACCAGGCAAAGGTGAAGAAGAGTTGGATTTTTGAAGAATTGCACGCCTCACGCAACTTTGTGCCTTACTTTGAGCGTTTTGGCATGCTCGGCTTTGTGATTGGTGGTGCTGAGCTGCATCTAGGCCAATGGGGACTAAATATGCCGTGGACCTTGGGCCACGGGCATGCACCGCACCAAACCCTAAAGCCCGCCGACAAAATGCCCAAAATCGACTATCCAAAACCGGATAACGAGGTCAGTTTTTCGCGGCTGGATAGTGTCGCACTGAGTTTTACAAACCATGAAGAAGACCAGCCAGTGCATCTGACCCTCAAGGACGCAAGCGTCCCGATTGCCCATAACCTGGCGCTATATGACGCCCCTGAGCAGCGCTATTGCCCGGCAGGCGTTTATGAAATCATTCGCAACGAGGATGGTACAAATCCTCGCTTGCAAATCAACGCACAAAATTGTGTTCACTGCAAAAGTTGCGACATCAAAGACCCAACGCAGAACATTAATTGGGTGACACCTGAAGGCGGCGGCGGCCCAAACTACCCGAACATGTAACGCGAATTCGGGTATAGTCTGCCCATTTGCTGGTTACTCGCGGCTGCTTTCTTTGCGTGCTTGCCTTGACCCAGGCGTTTTCCGCTCTCAATAAAAGGGGATCGAATTGATGCGCGGACCTCTCCACATGAGCAAACTCATGACAAAATTTTGTATCCTGATCGGGCTTTTGCTGGGGTCTACCTGTGTGAGTGTCGCCCAACAGCCCACACGCGCTTTAATTCCATTGAAACTTGATCCGACACCGCCAGCAACGAACAGCATCTCTTTAGCAGACTTCAGCGTTAGCGAGCCATCAATCGACGCCATTCGCGCGCAACTTCCTGCGGAGGACTTAGCGCTCGTTACGCCTGTCCAAGATGCAACGGCTGCCTTGCTTTCTGGCACCATCCTGGCTGAAAACGGTCAATTAAATGCGGCGCTTGCTCTGCAATCTACAGCCTTACAAACCTATCCAGACAACCAAGAACTGCGCTTACTGCGTTTAAAAACAGCGCTTCATGCAGGCAATGCTACCTTGGCTTTCGTGGATGCGATTCAGCTTTCCAACGCGCAAACCGACAATCCATTGGTTTACATTACAACACTGATCGGACTTGCCAGAAACGAACGATGGGAAGAAATCAATCGACTGGAACCAATTGATCTGAACGACCCCTTGTTCAACTTCATTTCACAGGCTGTCTGGACACTGGCAACACTCGATTTTGGTCCCAGCGAGGAAGCCCTTAGCCGTGTCAACCAAGCATTTGCTATTTCTGGCTTCGATGGGCGTCAACAATATCTGACAGGGTTGGCGGCATTACAACTAGGTTCACCCACGGACGCGTTGCCAGATCTCGTCTATGCAACCAACAACATCACACTGAGCCAAGATCGCGCGGCACTATGGACATACCGCGCCGCCCGCCTGGCGAATGACCAAGCGATCACCGACGAACTCCTGAGTGCGATCCGTCGCAACGCCGAGCGAAATTACAGCTGGCTCTATATTAACCAGTCAGAGATGTCGCAATCGGTAGCCCCACCGACGAAGCGTGAGTTGATTGTTGAAATGTTGTCAGAGCTTGCATGGTTTTTTGTCGACCTGGCAAACCAAGAACGAACCGACCGTTACCAAACGGCCCAACTACTGGGCAACCTGGCCTTTATGGTCGACGGTGGCGACACACGCAGTTCGGTACAATTGGCAACTCTACGCCTAAGCATTGCGACTGCCGACAAAGCAGATGACCTGGCACTGTTTTTGGCTGACACAATTCCAACCGATGACCTGCCAGGCCAGCTTCTTCAGCTTGAAGAACGATTGGCTATTTTGATGTCGCTGGGTCTTGAAGAGGAAGCGTTGACTTCGTTGAATAACCTCGAAGAAACGTTTTTAACGACCCAAACAGCCGTCCCAGCACGAGTATTCGCCCTGTATGGCAAGGTTTATCAACAGGCGCAGCGTTACGAAGACGCCGTCGACGCCTTTAAAAATTGGGAAGCTCAACACGAAGCCGGTCCCCTGATCGTTGCGGATTGGTTATCGTATTTCGAATGGGCTGCTTCTCACTATTGGCTCGACCAGCCGGAGCTGATGGAAGAAAAAATTCTACAAGCGCTGGACCTAAATCCAGGCAACGCCTTTGCTAATAACTTTCTGGCCTACACTTGGGTTGATCAAAACCGTCGGCTTGAAGAGGGACTGCAAATGCTGCTGGCAGCAAATGAGCGACAACCCAATAAATCGAGCATCACAGACAGCGTTGGCTGGGCCTATTATCGACTTGGCGACTTTGAAACCGCCCTCTCTTATCTCGAAGAAGCCTGGGCGATTCAGAGCGATAGTTGGGAAATTGCTTATCATCTCGGCGACACCTACCAAGCGCTTGAAAGGATAAATGAAGCCAAATGGTTTTGGCGACGAGCATTGAGCTTTCAGGATATACCAGCGAACCGAGCTGATATAATCCTGGCTAAGCTGACCTCCGAACAATGAGCTTGATTGATACGAAGACACCCATGCGCTGGGAACTGTCAAGTCCGGCAAAGTTGAACCTGAGCCTCAGGGTCATTAGTCGCCGTGACGATACTTATCACAATCTTTGCAGTCTATTTGCGTTTTGCGGTTGGTACGATTGGCTGGTCCTCAATCAACTTGATGGACAAAATACCATCGCTTGTCACGTTGACGGCCCACAGGCGCCGATCAACCTAAGCCCGGGGGAAAATTTAGCCGTCCGAGCCTATGACTTTGCTTGTAAGCATTTTGGCGATCTGCCAGCAATTAGACTGCAGCTGACAAAGAATATCCCCAATGGCGCCGGCTTGGGAGGTGGTTCAAGCAATGCAGCAGCCATCTTGCGGTGGGCACTTGAGTTCCACCAACGATCCTTACCGTCAGCATCCTCAAAACTTGTCAATAGTATTCGCACTGAATTGGGCGCAGATGTTTACCCAATTCTTGAGGGCCAAGCACGGCTATGGACTGGAACAGGCGATCACCCAGGTCCCATCCTATCATTAAAGTCCCCACTCTATGTCTTGGTGGTTTTTCCAAACGATCATGTTGCGACAAGCAGCATTTTTAGCGCGCTTGACGACTATGATCCGCCAGTTGAACCGGATGATTGCCTATGGCAGGAGGCACTATCTGGTCCAAACAGCTTGCAAGCACCCGCTCAAAGCCAAAGTACCGCCATCAAAAAACTATTACAATCAATGGAAAAAGCCTGCCAAACAACCTTTGACCAGCAGGATGACGCCTTGAAGGTACAAATGACCGGCAGTGGATCAGCTTGTTTTGCCCTGTTCTGGTCCAAAGAACGGGCGAGAGAGGCAGCACAGCACCCTGAGCTTGTTCGATTGCCCCACTACGCAGGCCCCCTGTTGACGTCAGCGTGGCAACAGCCCCGCCCACTCGCGAAGATCCTCGAAAACTGAGCGTGTCAGGATGCCATCGGAAACGTCAAAAGACGTGATTTGCTTAAATTCGATCACGGCATTGGTTGTTGACTGAGTTATCACGCCATCAGTTTGCGAAGCTTCAAGAAGACCCAGTTGCTCCAACAATTCCTCGGCCTCTAAAATTTCTATTTGCGTAAGTTCATCCGTTGCCGATGGTAATGCCTCTAAAACAGGAGCAGGCACAACGGGTATGGGTGTTGGCACCACAACAGGGGCCGAAACCGACAGTGAATCAACTGGTAATAGATCTTGTTCCGCGCTAACGATCGCGACTGGATCAGGCACGTTATTGGTCACTGTCGAGTAAGCAAGCCAGCCAAGAATGCCCACGATGGCAACACCAACCACAAAAATCAAACCACGAGTTACGAAAACAAAAAGACTTGCTTTTGAATTGGAAAGCGCTGTTGACCCAACCTGTGACGGTGACGACTTCGAATGCGTAATTGACACTTTGTAGTCTTGTTGCTCACCAACGCCACCATGGACCACCGGATTACGGACAATCGAGCCAGGATGATCGGATTGTGTTATCGATGATGCGTCAGCTTTTTGAACAATACCGATGACACCGTGCTCATCAATGCGTGTTTCCGCTGAACCGGTCGTCAATGACCGGTTTTGCTTGATTTTTTCGAACTCTGTTTTGCTCATGGTTGGCCGGTCATCAGGTTGGCCGATTGTCACATGATCCGAGGCTCGCTCAAGCAGAGAATTTTCTGGCAACTCGTAGTTTTTCATTGACGAACTCACGATCAATTGGCGCGCACGACGGACCACAATTATCGCGCGTTTTGCAATAAGCGATCTCGCCTCAACCGCAGTAGGACCAACAGCCTGCTAGCGTGACTTAAGCACGGCCATGATCCTTTGAGAAGCCGCTTTGCTGCCTCGGGCCATCGTGGCAGAGACTTTTGCCAAAAGCGGCGAAAGCCGAACGACCGCAGATATTGGGGATGTCGTGTTGTGCTGTTCATTGCCCAGTTTTAATCCTGAAACTCGACCTTTTGGCTCTATGTCTGCATTTGGCTCATCTGAAGGTATTTTGGCTCCATCACTGTCGTTGATCTGCGCTTGCGATGGGTCATCTGCATCCCCTGCTTCTTCATCAAGCAGGGATCGCTGGTCAATCTGTTGTTCAACATTACGCCTACTTTGCGCCAATAGTGTGTCACGAGAAGCGGTGTTTGCTTCGCCATCCAGGCGTACAGGCGTTACAACCGCGACACGGGCGGGTTCACTCACTGCCGGCTCCTGCCTCGTCATGTAACTCATGGCATTCACGCTTGGGGCCTCAGGCAAAATCCGAACATCGGAATGATCAACCGCCTTTGGAAAGCGTTCTGCAAAATTCGCCTCTCTTGGCGCTGTAGATTGCAAACGGTCAGCATCAGTGATTGTGTCCGGCAACGGTGCAAGAGACGCATCACCAACAAGCTCAGAGGCGCCAGTGTCAACGCCTACACCTGATGTTGCCGACTTGGCGACGAACCGCTTTCTCTGCGGTGCCGGCTGACCAGGTTTGACCTGTTCTACGCCCAAGGATGGATCATCGAAAAATCGCCGAAACGCAGGATCCATTCGGCGACTGCGTCGTCCCAAAACACTTGAAAAATCAGCCAGATTGAGATCAGATCGTGAACGTCGCTGAACCATAAAATCTATGTTGATCAACCTAACATCCCCGCACCGTTAAAATTTCGGTGTTTTTACAGAATAGATTGTGTCAACCCTAAAATAATTACTTGAAATACAAATAAACAGTGTATTGAAGACAAACAACAAAGCAAGGTTATCTGAATATCGAGCATAATTATTGCGTTTCGCCATTGCGAATCGTGGCCAAAAGCCAACAAATTGATGTGATGAAAGGCATCAAATCCTGATATGGCAAAACCAAAAAAGTCGACATCCGTCGTTGCTGGATCCCTGCCCTACAAATTTTAAGCCGATAAACGCTTGAACTTTTGTAAACACTTGCATAAATGAGCGTCCACCGTTGCTGGGGCATAGCCAAGCGGTAAGGCATCGGGTTTTGATCCCGCGATCCCTGGTTCGATCCCAGGTGCCCCAGCCAATTATTTTGCGACAGAGCAGCATTATTCCACGTGGTATTCTGAACCAAGACACCCTTGATCCGAGACAGACTCGGCAGGCCTCTTTGTGTCTGATGAAAGAATCCAGCGTACATGCCGGGCAAGTCGACAACCTTATTCGGCTCTCGTTTCCAACCGAGATCAATATGCGTCCCGTTTACAAATTTCGACATGAAAGCGCTCGGATCGATCCGCTTTGTAAGATTGCGATTGATCCTTTAGGTAAAGTGCAAGGATGCATCCGCTTCTTCCGCTGTTTGATCGCAAGGCGTGACCGGATTATTGACGATGCCATTATTCTTGGACCACTCAGCATTTCGACACAGTATCGGGGCCAAGGTTTAGCCCACCAACTCATCCATCGGTGCTTAGCTGAAGCGCGCGCTCGTAACTTGGGTCCATGTTTCGTCGTTGGTGACCCCAAAATATACCGCAAACACGGGTTTTGTAACGCGACCAGCCTTGAAGTCACGCTTAAAGGCCAAGATGACGTCCGTCGCTTTTTGGTGGCAGAGCTCAAAATCGGTCAGTTCACTTCCGAGATGCAGCAAAGTACGTTAAAGCCGTTGCTGTAACATTCAAATGGCTTTCAAGCATGGGCAGCAAAACTGACGATTGGATCATTAGGGCGGACGACCGTGGCCACTTTGACATTAGAATCAAAATGGATGGCACATGGCTGCATCAGGGAGCGCCTATTACGCGAGACAAATTAGTGAAATTGTTCGCGAGCGTTCTTCATCTGGACCAAGACGGTCAATATTGGCTTGTGACGCCGGTTGAAAAAGGTAGGATTGACGTCGATGTAGCGCCCTTACTCATTTCACGGGTTCAAGTGGCAGACCCGGGTCATGAGGCGCAGCAATCAATCGAGGTGATGACAACCACTGGTGATGCTTGCAAAATTGGTGCATCGCATCCACTTCGACTGATAGAAACCGCTGAAGGTGAGCAGCTGCCTGTTGTTATAATCCGTGACAATCTTTGTGGGCTGTTTAACCGAGCGAGCTATTATGATTTGATGGATCTTGTCGTCGAAGGTGAAGCACCAAATAACTGCCTTGGCGTTTGGAGTGAAGGTATCTTTTTTGAGCTTGAAACAAACCCCAAATGAATCAAAATCCCAACCAGCCGATGATCTACTGATCCGACTGGCCGAAGGCGCTCGGCGCCAGCATGACGCCGGGCTCTTAAACGGTGACTTTCGGTTGAACGCGCCAATTCGATCAAAGTTCTTGTCACAAATCACCACATTGAAGCGGGCTTCAGTAGCCCTGATCCTTTTCTATGCCCCAGACCAGAGACTGCCCCTTCTTTTAATCCAGCGTTCAACAAAACTAAAGCATCATCCTG
>CAXBRM010000094.1:0-7886 GCA_963978305.1 uncultured Rhodospirillales bacterium | reverse complement strand
TCTGAGACGGTTGCATTGGCGAGCGGCTCGTCAGTGGAAGTAATGGTGGTTTCTGTTGAAGTCTGCTCAGCTTTGCGGTCCTCATTCGTTGCCTCAGACACTTGGCTTTCTTTTCGTTTCGACCGGCGAGTACCTTTGCTCTGCGCGTCGTCGGCTCCAGCGTCAGCCATTTCGGCATCAATAATCTCAATATTGACAGCGCTACCGGCTTCTGATGATCCGCTTGTGGCGATGTTTTCGTCATCAATCGCTTCTGTCTGCTTGGATTTACGCTTTCGCGGACTGCGTTTACTTTTTGGTGTCGGATTTGTGTTGCCCGCGGGCTCGTTTTCCGATGCAGCATCGGGCACCTCGACTGGCATCGGCTCAGACGCGCTCTTTAAGCGCAATAAAAAGGCTGGAATGATACCCTCAAATACAGCTGCCGCTCGTGTGACGTCTTCGGTAACAAAGTCAGACCAAGCGGCTAAATTAATTTTCACCTCGGGCTGTGCTGTGCTGTCGCTGGATTGAGCACTATTCCGGGGTTTTCCTCTGGCGTGCTTATTGCCCCGAGTGCTTTGGTTTTCTGCGGCATCCGTGCCGTTTGCTTTGACGACCTCACTGGGCATCTCCTCTGCCTCAAAGCCGTCGATCATATCAATTTTTTTACCAATAATTTGTTCAATCGCCTCAACGGCTGGCTCATCACTTTTGGTAGCGAACATAACGGCTTTGCCATCACGACCTGCGCGTCCTGTCCGTCCGATGCGGTGGACGTAATCTTCTGGATGTTTCGGCACATCAAAATTGAAAACATGACTGACACTTGCCACATCTATTCCTCTAGCTGCCACATCAGAACAAACCAACAGTGTGATGTCACCTGCTTTGAATTTGTCTAAGGTTTCCATACGCACTGGCTGGCTCAGGTCGCCGTGTAGCTCGTTCGCGCTATAGCCGTGCCTTTTGAGCGAACGAACAAGAACGCCAATGTCACGCTTCCGGTTACAGAAAATGATTGCACTTTCTGGAGGGTCTATTTCCAACAGCGTTCTCAAGTTCTCCCGTTTTTGTTTTGGTCCGCAGCGCAAAATGCGGTGTTCGACAGTCGAAGCCGTGGAGCTGGGTGGTGCGACCGTTATTTCCTTTGGATTATTGAGAAACTTTTCTGCCAACTTGCGGATTTCATCAGGCATTGTCGCGCTAAACATCAAGGTTTGGCGGGTTTTAGGGAGCTTTCGAACAATGGTTTCAATGTCCGGAATAAAGCCCATGTCAAGCATGCGATCCGCCTCGTCGATCACGAAAATTTTGACGTCGTTCAAAATGATCGCGCCGCGCTCAAACAAATCGAGCATGCGTCCTGGCGTTGCGATCAGCACGTCGACTCCCTTACTCAGCGCATCTTCTTGATCGCGCATGCTTTCCCCGCCGATCAGCAACGCCATTCGCAAGCTGTGGTTGAGCGTGTATTTTTGAAAATTTTCAGCGATCTGTGCGGCAAGCTCACGCGTGGGCGACAAAATAAGTGATCGCGGCATTTTGGCTCGTCCTTGGCCTTCAGCCAGAACATCAATCATTGGCAGCGTGAAGCTCGCAGTTTTGCCGGTACCGGTCTGGGCACACCCCATGACATCCCGCATCATTAAGATGGCGGGGATCGCTTTTTCTTGGATGGGCGTGGGATGTGTGTAGCCTGCTTCTGCCAGACTTTTTAGGAGGCTTTCAGACAGGCCCAGATCTTGGAAGGTCGTTTCCATGCAGTCTTTCGTATGTTTCAGCAATCTAATTTGCGCAATTGTGTTACGGTTTAATCCAAATACGATGCGGCTACAATGCTGCCGGTTTAAACGCAGCTGTGATGCTGGAGAGCGTTTGTGAGCACCCCGATTTATTTTTTGCCAGGTATGCTGTGTGACGATCGATTATGGCGTCCGGTCTGGACACTATTAAAACAATTGGTACCTCAAGATGCCTGGCATGGGCGTTTTTGCCTTTTTGATGATGCAGCCAATGAGACAATTGCCGATTTTGCGCAAACAGTCGTCGCCTTAGCGGCAGGTAAACCTGGGATTGTTGCCGGCTTCAGCCTCGGTGGGCATGTGGCTTTTGAACTCTACAGGCAAGCGCCAGAACTTGTTGCTGGGTTGGTGCTGTGTAACACCTCTGCCGGATTGGACACGCCAGAGCGTCGTCGTGAGCGCGAAGCGTTCTTGTCAACATCTGAGACGCTTGGTCAGTTCAAAGGTGTTACGAAAAGCGACTGGTCCAGATACGTTTCTCCCCAAAACGCAAACAACAAAGCCATGTTATCGCTGGTCCAATCGATGGCAGGTGAGGTCGGGATCTCTGGTGCTAAACGTCAAGCCCGAGCGCTGCTGAATCGCCAAGAAAGTTTGACGACACTGGCTGCAATGGCCGCAAACCGTCTGCCGCTGTGTATGTGTGCGGGAGTCGATGATCAAATTACGCCCATGGCGCAAACAGAGCAAATGGCTAAGGCTGCAGACTTGCCAGTATCGAGCATTGTTCGGCTTTCATCTGGTCATATGGGGCCGCTCGAGGCTCCACAAGCGGTTGCGATGACGATGGCTAAACTCCTCGCTTCATCCGCCACCTGAAGCGCCAGCTAGGGGAACCCTGCGTCAAGCGTGACGGGTTTCACACAAAGCAAGGAAATATGTGACCGCGCCCGTTGCGTTCATCTGTCTAAAAATTTACTTTATGCGTCAGTGTTTTGATTACTGACTAGGGAGCTTGTTGATGCTCACGACCCGTTTGCTCCGACGCTATCTGCGTCATGTCACCGTTTTGACAGCCGCGTTCTGTCTTGTGCTCTATGTTACTTTTCACGCACTGCAAGGCGATCGGGGGTTGCTGAGGCTGTTCCAGACCCAAAAGCAGCTAGAGATGGCTCAAGGCCGTTTGGCGGCGTTGCAAGCTGAGCGCCTTGACCTCGAGCAACGTGTCTCATTACTCCATGAAGAAAGTTTAGATTTGGATTTACTGGATCAGCGAGCTCGGGAACTGCTCCACCTCAACAAACCCGGCGAGGTCATCCTATATATTCGTTAACCTAATCTGGGTTAACGTTAATTTTACGTTATAAATCAAATAGTAAGAATGATAAAAATCTTTCTTGTGCTTCGTCTGACTTTCGGGCAGTTTAGCCGACATCCAGACACCGCTGAAGGAGCAATCCGTCATGGCCACTGCGGCAAAAAAGAAACCCACATCACGCACCCGCAAGACGACGTCAAAAGCTGAAATTAGCAACAATCAACTTATTAAATTCTATAGTGATATGCTGTTGATCCGCCGTTTTGAGGAGAAAGCTGGCCAACTGTACGGCATGGGCCTTATTGGTGGCTTTTGTCATCTTTATATCGGGCAAGAGGCCGTTGTCACTGGTATGCAAGCCGCCTTGAATGAAACCGATAGCATTATTACCGGCTATCGCGATCATGGGCATATGTTGGCGTGTGGCATGAGTGCCGCCGGGGTCATGGCAGAGTTAACGGGTCGTGAAGGCGGCTATAGCCGCGGCAAAGGCGGCAGCATGCATATGTTTAGCCAAGCAAAGAAATTCTACGGTGGACATGGCATTGTCGCGGCGCAAGTGCCGTTGGGCGGTGGGCTCGCTTTTGCCCATAAATACCGGAAAGATGGTGGTATTGCTGTCGCTTATTACGGTGACGGTGCCGCGAACCAAGGCCAGGTGGCAGAAACCTATAACATGGCGAGGCTTTGGAATCTGCCAATTATTTTCGTCATTGAAAACAACCGCTACGCGATGGGGACGTCAACGGAGCGGGCAGCGGCCGATACAGATTTTTACAAACGCGGTGAACCCTATGACCTGCCGGGTGTGAAGGTTGACGGTATGGATGTTGAGGCCGTTTATCGCGAAGCGGCTCGCGTCGTCGATCATGTTCGCAGTGGCAAAGGTCCTCATTTGATCGAGATGATGACGTATCGTTACCGTGGTCACAGCATGAGTGACCCTGCCAAGTATCGAACCAAAGAAGAAGTGCAGTCGGTTCGCAGTCAGCAGGATCCGATTGAGCGGCTTAAAGAGGTGTTGATTTCTCGCGGTGTTCAAAGCGAAGAGGATCTCAAAGCGATTGATAAAGACATCAAAGCGCAGGTCGCCCAAAGTGCAGAGTTCGCTCAAACGTCGCCCGAACCAGATCCGGCTGAGCTGTGGACGGACGTGTACTCTAACGCTGGCGAGGAGGCGTAAGATTATGTCAATTGAGATTTTGATGCCTGCTCTTTCACCGACCATGGAGGAAGGCACGCTCGCCAAATGGCTTGTTAAAGAGGGCGATACCGTCCAGAGCGGTGATGTTATTGCGGAGATTGAGACCGACAAAGCAACGATGGAAGTCGAGGCAGTCGATGAGGGTGTGGTCGCTAAGTTGTTGATCGCTGAGGGGACCGAAGGCGTTGCTGTCAATACTGTCATCGCTCAGCTGTTGGCGGATGGTGAAACAGCACAAAACAGTGGCCTGGACGATTCTTCGCCTTCAAGTAAAACCAATCCGCCCCCAAGTGATGCCAAAGCGTCTGAAGATGTCAATGAGCGTGAGATGAGCGCTCATCAGCCCGAGCGTGCTGTGCCGAAAGCACCTGTATCGATGGCTCCGCCGCCGGAGCCGGAGTGGACGGGTGCCACCAAACAGCAAACACTCCGCGAAGCGCTCCGCGATGCCATGGCCGAAGAAATGCGCACGACGCCGGAAGTTTTTGTCATGGGTGAGGAGGTTGCCGAATACCAGGGGGCCTACAAGGTAACACAGGGTTTGCTGGATGAATTTGGCGCTGATCGGGTGATCGACACCCCAATCACAGAGCATGGCTTCACCGGCATTGGCATTGGTGCTGCGTTCGCTGGCATGAAGCCGATCGTCGAATTCATGACCTTCAACTTCGCGATGCAGGCGATGGATCAAATCATCAATTCGGCCGCCAAAACGCGCTACATGAGTGGCGGCCAGCTTTCCAGCCCCATCGTGTTCCGAGGACCCAATGGCGCTGCGGCCCGGGTGGGCGCGCAACACAGTCAGTGCTATGCCGCCTGGTATGGTCACATCCCTGGGCTCAAAGTAATATCCCCGTACAGTGCCGCAGATGCCAAAGGACTGTTGAAGGCGGCGATTCGCGATCCCGATCCGGTCATTTTCCTTGAAAATGAGCTGCTGTACGGCGATACTTTCGACGTGCCCGATACCGACGATTGGGTTGTGCCTATTGGCAAAGCCAAGGTTGCCACCGCTGGTAGTGATGTCACGATCGTCGCCCACGGTATGATGGTGAAGAAATCGCTGGCGGCCGCACAAATGCTCGCTGACCAGGGGATCAGCGCCGAAGTCGTCGATTTGCGAACCATTCGTCCGCTCGATACCGATACCATTGTCCAGAGCATCCAGAAAACCAATCGCCTGGTCGTCGCCGAAGAAGGCTGGGGACAGCACGGCATTGGCGCCGAAATCGCGGCCCGTGTGATGGAACAAGCGTTTGATTGGTTGGATGCGCCGGTTGCGCGTGTCTACCAAGCAGACGTACCGCTTCCCTACGCCGCTAACTTAGAGCGACTGTCGCTGCCACAAGCTGAAGACGTGGTTCAAGCAGCAAAACGCGTTTGCTACCAGGAGGGCTAAGCCATGAGCATTAACATCACCATGCCCGCTTTGAGCCCGACGATGGAAGAGGGCACGCTGGCAAAATGGTTGGTAAAAGAAGGGGATAGCGTCGAAAGTGGTGACGTTATTGCTGAAATTGAAACCGATAAAGCAACCATGGAAGTTGAAGCTGTCGATGATGGCGTTGTCGGTAAAATTTTGGTTGCCGAAGGGAGCGAAGCCGTCGCGGTTAATGCGGTGATTGCCGTCTTGCTGGAAGAAGGCGAAACCGAGGTTCAGCTGACGAAACCCGTCGAACAAAATGGTGATGATGGCGCGCAGAGCGTACCAGCCAGCAAAAATACCGACGGACAAATCGTGTCAGAAGATCAGCCAGCCAAAGGATCATCATCCCGCTTATCGGTCAGTTCAACAGCGCCTGTGGCGACAAATGGCTCGGGGACGCAAAGACTTTTCGCCTCACCATTGGCCAAGCGCATCGCCGGTGCCGAGGGTATTGATTTGAATGCGTTGGCTGGATCAGGGCCGCATGGCCGGATCGTCAAGCGTGACGTCGAAGCGGCCATTCATGCAGGTCAGGGCCAGGCTGTTGCGGCGAGCAAGGTGTTGGCTTCACAACAAAAAGGTGCGTCCGTCTCAACAGCGCCGACGGTTGACGCCCGGGCTTTGGCGGATGCCGCCGGTTTGCCGTACGAAGCCGTGCGCGCCAATGGGATGCGCAAAACGATTGCCACGCGTTTGGTCGAAGCCAAACAGACGGTGCCGCATTTTTACCTGACTGCGGATCTTAACATCGATACGCTGCTGCGGGTGCGCACAGAGATCAATTTAGGCTTGGCGGCTCGCAACCTGAAAGTCAGCGTGAATGATTTGGTAATCAAAGCCGCTGCTATGGCATTGATGGATTTTCCGAGTGCGAACGCAAGTTGGAACGGTGATGAAATCCTTTATTATCAACGGGCTGATATTTCGGTTGCGGTCGCGACCGATGGGGGCTTGATCACGCCGATTATTCAGGACGCGAATCGTAAGTCTCTGAGCGTGATTTCTGAGGAAATCAAAGATAAGGCCGCGCGCGCTCAAAGTGGCAAGCTGCAGCCCCACGAATATCAGGGTGGCACGTTCAGTGTCAGCAATTTGGGCATGTACGGTATCTCGCAATTTGATGCGGTGATTAATCCACCGCAGGGGGCCATTCTGGCGGTTGGCGCTGGTGAAAAGCGCGCGGTTGTGACACAGGACGGTAGTCTTGGTGTGGCGACAATGATGACGGTGACCCTAAGTTGTGATCACCGCGTTGTGGATGGCGCCGTGGGCGCACAATGGTTGCAAGCTTTCAAACAACGAATTGAAAACCCTGTGAGTATGCTGGTGTGAGTTGGATCAACGATCTTGGTAAACAATTATCCAACGCTGGCCCCTGGCAACGGCCCGCCGCCGTGACGTTGACCGGGCGCTATTGCTCTTTAGAGCCTTTGGACCTGAGCAAACAGGCCGATGAACTCTGGTCGGAAATGGTTCGATTGGACCCTGAATTTAACCAATGGAAATATCTGGCTGGGATGGGACCATTTGAGAATCAGCAGGCTTGGGTCGATAGCTGGATACAATTTGACGCAACAACGGATAATCAGACTTTTGCTGTTAGAGTTCATGAAACTGACAAACTAACCGGACAATTCAGTCTACTGCGCCTTCGTCCCAAGCACGGCAGCGCCGAGGTTGGTTTTGTTCGCTTTCCACCACAAATGTCGCGGACAACCGCTTCAACCGAAGCCCAGTATTTGTTGGCTGATTACATTCTGGGGACGCTTGGCTATCGTCGCTATGAGTGGAAGTGCGACGACCAAAATCAGCCAAGTATGCTTGCTGCCAAGCGTCTTGGCTTCACTTACGAAGGCACGTTCCGCAACGACTTAGTGGTTCATCGTCGCAATCGAGATACAGCATGGTGGAGCATTATTGATTCCGAATGGCCAATATTGAAAGCTGGATATCAGCGCTGGCTATCACCAGCTAATTTCGATGAAAACGGTCGCCAGCAAACAAGGTTAGAAGAATGCTGCGCGCTTCCATGATCAAGCGGGAATTCAAGATATCCTTTGTCAAAGCAGTACGCTGGCAACAGCTTGTGCCACAACACTGTTTTTCAAACATTATCAATACCAAAGTGAGTTGAGGACCGAAATGTCGGAGAAAACGCAATCTAACTATGATCTCGCCGTGCTCGGCGGCGGCCCGGGCGGGTATGTCGCAGCG
>CAXBRM010000093.1:0-7917 GCA_963978305.1 uncultured Rhodospirillales bacterium | reverse complement strand
GGGCCGGGGATAGCGAGGCAAGTCCCCAAAAAGCCAGCAAGAATGCCTGGCACACTCGCACTGGGCCATGATGCCGATGGTGGCTCCGCCGCCTCTGCGCCCAGCGACTTGCGGTGTCGGGCACGCATGGCGCTGACCCCCTGATAGATTGACCAAAAAGTTACGACCAACGCCAGGCTTTGCAGCCACCATCGCAACGCAATGCCAATTACCGCCAATCCGGCGATGGTGCCCACCCCCAACCAAATGACCAGAAGCCAAGTAACGCGATAGTTGATGTCCTGGCGCAATTGCCACGCGCTGACGCCAGAGAGGAATACGTTCGCAATGGTCGTATAGACAACAGCAACGATAGGATTGAACACGCTGAGCATCCCAGCACCAGCAATAAAGCCAAAACCAAAGCCTGTCGTTCGCTGGACACTCGCACCAACCAGGGCCGCGACAAATGGCAAGACAAGGACCCAGCCGCCCTGACTTGACAAGTCGGAAGCGAGAGCGTCGATCACCCCAGATCCAGCTCCTGGAAAAAGTCGTTACCCTTGTCATCAATGATGATAAAGGCTGGGAAATTCTTAACATCGATTTTCCAAACCGCTTCCATCCCCAACTCTGGATATTCGACGACTTGCATTTTTTTGATCGCATGCTCGGCCAAAGTCGCTGCAGCACCGCCGACACTGCCAAGGTAAAAACCGCCATGCTTTTTGCACGCCTCGCGCACCTGCGGGCTACGATTGCCTTTTGCCAACATGATCATGCTGCCACCCAGCGCCTGAAATTGCTCAACATAGCTGTCCATACGTCCTGCCGTCGTTGGGCCAAATGACCCACTTGCATAGCCTTCAGGAGTCTTCGCAGGCCCTGCATAGTAAATCGGATGATCTTTAAAGTAGGATGGCATCGGCTCGCCTGCTTCAAGCCGAGCGCGAATTTTACTGTGGGCCAAATCTCGCGCGACGATGATCGTTCCACTTAGGTTGACGCGTGTTTTGACGGGATGCTGACTGAGCGTCCTAAGCACCTGGTCCATCGGCTGGTTAAGGTCAATATCAATGCTTTCCGCACTGCTGATATGGTCGGTAACATCAGGCAGGAACCGCGCTGGATCGCGCTCCAATTGTTCCACGAAAAGGCCCCGGGCAGTAATCTTGGCTTTGACTTGCCGATCAGCGCCACAGCTTACCCCAAGACCAATCGGCAGGCTGGCGCCATGGCGCGGCAGACGAACCACCCGCACATCGTGACAGAAATATTTACCGCCAAATTGGGCACCGATGCCCATATCTCGCGTCAGCTCAAGGACTTGCTGTTCCATGTCGATGTCCCGAAAGGCATGGGCTTGTTCACTGCCTTTGGTCGGTAAATCGTCGAGATATCGGGCACTGGCGAGCTTGACCGTCTTTAAGTTTTGTTCCGCAGACAGACCGCCGATTACAATGGCCAGATGGTATGGTGGACACGCCGATGTTCCGAGTGTTTTGATCTTTTCATCCAAGAACGGCAGTAATTTTGATGGGGTCAACAAACTGGGGGTACCTTGGTATAAAAAGGTTTTGTTGGCTGACCCGCCACCCTTCGCCATCATCAAAAACCTGTAGGCGTCTGTGCCTTCGCTCATCAGATCCAGCTGGGCAGGCAGATTATTGCGGGTGTTTTGCTCCTCAAACATGCTTAAGGGCGCTAGCTGGCTGTAGCGGAGGTTGTTTTTTTCATAGGCGTCTAAAACACCCTGGGCCAGCGCGCCCTCTTCATCGCCAGAGACAAAGACATTCTTACCCTTTTTGCCCAAGATGATGGCCGTGCCAGTGTCTTGACACATCGGCAGCACCCCAGCCGCAGCGATACTCGCATTTTTGAGGTATTCCAGCGCTACGAACCGATCATTGGCACTGGCTTCCTGGTCGTCCAGAATATCCCGTAATTGTTGCAAGTGACCGGGTCGCAAATAATGGTTGATGTCACGAAACGCCTCTTCTGCCATCAGGCGTAAAGCCTCGTCTTTGATCACCAAAACCTCGCCCCCGGCCAATTTTTCAATTGAGATCAGGTCTTGCTCTTGCCCTTCCGCCACGCGGCGATACGCCGTTGTATCAGTCGTTAGCGGAAACAAATCTTTATAAGCGCTCACTGGTCAGCCTTTGTCCGTCACAGCCCAAGCGCTGCATTCGCAGCCCGCCTACCCTAACGCTTTATGATATTTGAACAACTACTGGTTTGGCGTAGCAGGCGCGTTGTCTAAGACTTGCTGGCGTGGCACAATATTACGGATCGTCATTTGTCCACGGGGCGAGATACTGACCCGGGCGAAAGGCCGATCGAGTTGTTCAAGTTCTCGCCCGCTGCCCTCAGGCACAAAATAGCGCTCAGCCGGCACGACCAAACGCGGCGAGTTTCGGCTACCGCCAACCCTACCCTGAATGTACAGAGTGCCGGATGCCGGCCGCTCCCACGTAAAAGCTTGCAAAGACAAGAGTTGATCATCGCCGACGGCCATCATGGCGAACAGGCGGCGATCAGCATGGTCAGCCACCAAATCTTGCGCATACTCGCCGCCCAAGCTTTCGGCGTGCTCTGACAGATCAAGGGCGGGGAAGCGATAAGCGACATAGTCACCGCGCAATAGATCACGGGGATCAAGACCTGCAGTTTCGATCCAATATTCATTTCCGCTGCGTAGCGCCAGCTCATTGGTCGCCGCAAGCCAGCCTAAAGGAAGCAAAACAAAAGCGGCTGCAAACAGGGCTTGCAGAAACGACCGGCTTCTCATCTTGCCCCCCCCATTTTGAACAAGCGGCGAGAGCGCTCAAACAAAATGGCCAGCGCAATTAACAGCAGACCACCCCCAAGGTAGAAAAATGCTTGGTCCGTATAACTCGAAAATATGTCGCAGTAGAGCACAAAGACCATCAACAAAAACATCAAAATCGAGCCATTGCGCATCAGGGTCCAGCCTCGCATGTTGCTAATCACTACCATCGCCAGCAGCACCATAAAATAACTGGTGACATAGGCCATGGTCCATATCAGGGCCGTATCCGGATCCATGCGCACGTTGGCGTATCCAACGATCAATGCGACCCAAACGCCGAACAAGCTGAGCGTTCTCGTCGCTTTTACGAGCAACCCACCAGTGGGCTCTACTGGTTGCAGAATTAACGTCCGCGCTCGATTGCTTCCCCAAACAAACACAAACGTCAGGGCGTATGCAAGCACACTGGCAACAAAGATCGAGACTGCAGAATACTCCTCCAAAAACGGGGTTGCGCCATTTTCTGACAGAACTTCATGATAACCACTTATGGTCGCGACCCAAACGCCGAACAATCCGACCGCCCTGATCACATCTCCGTTCGGCGCTAATTGTTCCGGGATAAACGGCCGCGCTCGATTGCTCCCCCAAACAAACAGAAAAGACAACGCGTACCCAAGCCAACCGGCGACAAACAATGGCAACACAAATTCTGTTAGAACAAAGCCATTGTTGTAAACGTTTGGAACAGTGTGGCCGAGCACCAAAATCGCATAGGCGACGGCAACACCGAATTCCGTGAGTAGAACCAAGCCTAAAAGAAAACCAAGGCCTCCCCAAAACCGGATCAACCTTTCAACGGAATCATCAACTGCGTAGGCCTGACCCAGAATCGCGATGCTAGCCCCAACCAACAACACGGCAAAAAAGCGTAGGGTTCGGCTCAACAGCGGCAAACTGCTTAAGGTCACAGCAGCCAGGCCAATGGCTATCACTGGCAACGAAAGGCCGATGCCAACCTTGGCCAAGCGAGGCAGCCAAGACCAATTCGAACTGATAAAAAGAAAAATCGCGGCTGAAATGCACACGGCGCCCAAGAACCCTAAGATCAGCACTAGACCCCGCCGCGTCGTATTCGTTTGGCGACTAGAGAGATCGTCAAGCAGGGCATCAAGTTGTTGAGGTTCAATCAACCCCCGTACCGCCCAATCCTCGACAATGCCGCGAAATTTGGTGCTTTGCGCCATCTTTAGGTCCTCAATTTCTTTTAATATTTACTTATGTCCGAATTTAACAAAAAATCAAATCATTTTCCTTCATCAAGAATTTTATGTTTTGCTTGCACCTGGTCGTTTGTCTCGCTAGGCGTCTCGCATGGACACAGCGATCTTGGAACTCAAAAATATTCACAAAAGCTTTGGCGAGCTCGACGTCCTAAAGGGCGTTGATTTAAGCGCCACTCAAGGCGACGTCATCGCATTGATCGGTTCAAGCGGTTCAGGCAAATCAACCCTACTGCGCTGCGCAAATTTACTGGAGATCCCCGAGCGCGGTAGCATTGCTTTCCGTGGCCACGAGATCAACAAAGCCGATGCCGCTCAAGTCCGTGATCTGCGCACCAATCTGTCAATGGTTTTTCAGCAGTTCAATCTTTGGAGTCACATGAGCGTGCTTCAGAATGTTATCGAAGCACCCACTCTGGTCAAAGGCATGGACAAAGCTGAAGCCCGCGACTTGGGTATGGATTTATTAAACAAAGTTGGCATTGGCGACAAAGCCGGTAACTATCCGAGCCAACTTTCCGGTGGTCAGCAGCAGCGGGCTGCCATTGCCCGGGCTTTGGCGATGGAACCAGCTGCCATGTTGTTTGATGAGCCGACCAGTGCGCTTGATCCTGAACTGGAAATCGAGGTGCTGAAAGTCATACGGGCGTTGGCCGACGAAGGCACGACCATGCTGATTGTCACCCACGATATGGACTTTGCACGCGAGGTCGCCAATCAGGTTGTTTTTCTGCATCAAGGCATCATTGAGGAGCAAGGCACGCCCAGCGATGTTTTTGGCGCTACCAAAAGCGAGCGTCTGAAGCAGTTCTTGAATGCCGGCCGCCACTAGACAAATCACTGCTAGACAAATTGAACGCTGACGCTGCCAAGTCCGTCAAAGGTGCTTGTGTAGCTATCACCAGCTTCAACCGATACCATACCGCCCAAAGCGCCAGTGAGAACCAGATCCCCCGCTTTCAAACCCTCACCGCGGGCAACCAGTTTGTCGACCAGCCACATCAAGGCGTTTAGGGGACTGCCCATGCACTCAGCACCAGTACCATCAGCAAGGTGCTCGCCGTTTTTGCTAATCGATATCGCGAGGGATTCTAGATCTAGCGTGGTAGGTTTTGCGCGACCTTCGCCGATAACATAGGCTGCAAACACACAGCTGTCGGCGACCAAATCTTCAATGGCTTTTGGCCAGCCGTCAATCCGACTGCCGGCCACCTCGTAACAGGGGACTGCAGCCGCTACGGCATCAGCAAGCAGGTCTAACGAGCTTGGCACAGCGTTTACATCTTTGGCCATAATAAATCCCAATTCGGTTTCAAGCCTCGGCTGCAAGACTTGACCACCAATGGCGATCGCGCCACCGTTCGGAACCGCGCCCGTGGCAAACAAAACGCCATGGACTGGCTCAGTAATGTTAAACATTTTCATGCCGCCAGCAGCCGTGACACCCAATTTTCGGCCCGTGCGGACCGCACCCGCAGCCTCCCGCTTTTCGACCATCAACGCTTGAATCGCGTAAGCGCCGTCCAGACCGAGCCCTGGATGGGCAGTCGCAATGCTCGAGATGGTTTCGCCATTGACCGTGGCGCGCCATAGCTGATCAGCAATTTCACTGTGGTTTGTCATGCTGCTTACCTTATTACCTTCTGAAATCAGTTGAACAGTTGCCTCAGTCCTACCGACAAGACTTTCAAGCCATATTGGATTGTGCGCTGGAAAATCGGCCAATATGATCCGCTTGTCATCTTTGATTTGTGCGACGCTGACCTGTTCTATTTATTTTTCGCTTTAATTTGTTCCTGCCCTGAGGTCTATATATGCAGGGTAGGAATTTTAGTTCCAATCCACCTAAGGTCGTTTCCATGACAGCTTTATCATCGCGTCTTTTCAAACAGCAATGCTACGTCAACGGGCAGTGGGTCAACGAACACTCTGGCCAGACAATCAACGTGACCAACCCGGCCACTGGCGAAATACTTGGCACCGTACCCAAAATGGGCGCCAACGAAACCGCCGAAGCGATTGAAGCGGCGCGCGTAGCACAGAAAAGCTGGGCCGCGAAAACCGGCAAAGAACGCGCTGGCATCATGCGTAATTGGTTCGATTTAATCATGAAAAACCAGAACGTTCTGGCCGAGCTCTTGACCCTGGAGATGGGCAAGCCTCTAACGGAAGCAAAAGGTGAGATCGCCTATGGCGCGTCTTTTATCGAATGGTTTTCTGAAGAAGCCAAGCGCACTTACGGCGAAATTATCCCTGGTCATCAACCAGATAAGCGCATTCATGTTCTCAGGCAACCGATTGGGGTCACCGCTGCAATCACGCCATGGAATTTTCCAAACGCTATGATCACCCGGAAGGCTGGCGCTGCGCTGGCTGCGGGTTGCTCGATGGTGGTCAAGCCAGCCACTGCGACACCCTACTCGGCCCTCGCATTGTGTGTTCTGGCGGAAGAAGCGGGTGTCCCGGCTGGTGTTCTCAGCGTGCTAACCGGATCCAGCACGGCCATCGGCGGCGAGATGACCAGCAATCCAACTGTGCGGAAACTCAGCTTTACCGGTTCGACCGAGGTTGGGGCGCTGTTGATGGCACAGTGCGCGAAGACCATCAAAAAAACCAGCATGGAACTTGGTGGGAACGCACCATTCATTGTCTTTGACGATGCCGATCTGGACGCGGCTGTCGAAGGGGTTATCATGAGTAAGTTTCGCAACAACGGGCAAACCTGCGTCTGCGCAAACCGTATCTATGTTCAAGCTGGGGTCTATGATGCCTTTACGGAAAAGTTGATCGCTGGGATCAAAACAATGAAAGTCGGCAACGGCATGGAGGATGGCGTTGCCTTCGGTCCGATGATTGACCAAAGTGGCCTTGATAAGGTCAAAGAGCACATTGTTGACGCGACCAGCAAAGGGGCAAAAGTGGTCTTGGGTGGCAACAACCATGAGCTTGGTGGTTTGTTCTTTCAGCCGACCATCCTGACTGGTGTCGACAACAGCATGATGGTGACACATGACGAGACTTTCGGCCCAATGGCCCCGTTGTTCAGGTTTGAAAACGAAGACGACGTGATCGCCCAAGCCAACGACACACGCTTCGGCCTGGCGAGTTATTTCTATTCGAGCGACCTCAGCCGGGTTCACAAGGTCAGCGAGGCGCTGGAATACGGCATCGTCGGTGTCAACACAGGGATTATCTCAACAGAAGTTGCGCCGTTTGGCGGTGTTAAGGAATCGGGGATCGGTCGCGAAGGCTCCCGGCACGGCATTGATGACTATATGGAGTTGAAGTACGTTTGCCTTAGCGTGTAGCCTGCGACCAGCATGGAAAAAAATCGTAAGCAGTTCAGTACCGATAGACTCTGAGAGGCTAAAAGTTGCTATTCGTTTTTAACATCAGGAGAGGTCGCACCATGCGCACTATCGTGCTGCTTGCTGGTATTTGTGCCTTGTTGGCATCAAACTGGGCGACGGCGCAAACAGCCTTGTCGGCCAGCCAGGCCTATGAGGCTGCTTCTGATGGATCGTTGTTATTGATTGATCTTCGTACAGCGAGGGAACTTGCTGAAACGGGACAGCCTGAAGCTGCCGTGTGGATACCCATTCAAGCAAATGATTTCGCAACCGTATCGGCAACATGGGATGGTTTGGCTGTAGGCGAGAACAAGCTTTGGGTGAGTTATTCCTACAATAATGGACCTACGCACGAATTCTACCATTCATTTGTTGTCGGGTGGTGAAAAAGCACTGACCGCTCTGGCACTGCTATTTTCATTATTCAAATCCAATCCAGCACCATTTTGTTTGCTCGATGAGGTGGATGCGCCATTGGATGAAGCCAACGTTGGGCGTTTTTGCCACCTGGTTGAAGAAATGGCTAAAGAGG
>CAXBRM010000092.1:0-7927 GCA_963978305.1 uncultured Rhodospirillales bacterium | reverse complement strand
AAACCTCAGCGACGCGGATGCTCTGGTGCTTCCTCCACATCAGCGCCTGCTGCAAAATCTTCTGTTCCGATGGTCAGTTTGTCTTCAATGGCGCTCAATCGCGCCTTCATCAAATTCAATTGGGCTTTCAACATTTCTGGGTCTAAAGAGTCGCTCTCCGGCTCGTCTATCGAATCAACTGGCATGCCGTAAGCGACAAAATTATCGAGACTTTTTTGTTCGGCTCGCGCAATGTGCACAGGCTTCGCGAGCGTGCTAATGACCGTCGTGCGTGCAGGAACATCTTTGATAACAACCGCATTTGCACCGACGCGCGCGAGATCGCCAACTTTAACAGGACCCAAAATTTGCTCCCCCGACCCAAGAATGACACAGTCGCCAAGGGTAGGATGGCGTTTTTTCCCTCGCTGACTGTCACTGTCGACGCTTGGACTGGTGCCGCCCAATGTCACACCTTGATACAGGGTGACATCATCACCGATCTCGGCAAACTCGCCAATGACGACGCCCATGCCATGATCGATAAACAGTCGACGGCCGATAGTTGCGCCCGGATGAATTTCTATTCCAGTCATTAAGCGGCCAATTTGGCTAATCCAACGCCCCAAGACGAACAGCTTTCGCTGCCAAAACCATTTCGCCAACCGATGAAAAATCATGACGTGGAAACTCGGATAGCACAGCACGACCTCAAACCAACCTTTTGCCGCCGGATCTCGTTCGATAATCGCCTTGATGTCTTCGCCCATCCTGGAAAACATTCTGTCATCCCCACTTTCGAATAGCTGCTATCCACCATCTAGTATCATAGCACCAGACTTGATAATATGCGGCAATCGCCATGCCAGCCAAGAGCATAGATGACCAATCTGCCGCATATGCGGCAATTAGTTAGTTTGTGTGTCTCGGCCCCAACATAAGCAAATGAACGAGAATCATGCCCGAAGTAACAATCGCTGGTCCCGAAGGCCGTTTAGAAGGCCGCTACAAAAACAATCCTGATGACACAGCACCGGTCGCATTGGTGTTGCATCCCCATCCCAGCCACGGCGGTACGATGAATAATACCGTTTCTTATCGGATGTTCCACGCCTTTGCCGACGCTGGTTTTAGCGTATTACGCTTCAATTTTAGAGGCGTTGGCAAAAGCCAAGGTGAATTTGATCGCGGCGAAGGCGAGCTATCGGACGCGGCCAGCGCGCTCGATTGGTTGCAAAAACACCATCCAAATGCGCGCGCGACCTGGGTAGGTGGCTATAACTTTGGGGCTTGGATTGGCATGCAGTTGCTAATGCGTCGACCCGAAATCACCAGTTTTGTGAGCGTTGCCTTGCCGGCAAATTTGTTTGATTTCACATTTTTAGCGCCTTGTCCCAATAGCGGCTTGGTTATTCAAGGCAATCAGGACGACATTGTTCCCCATGATCAGGTCTATCGGTTGGTCGAAAAACTGCGCGCGCAGCGCGGTATTGAAATCGATTATGACATCATTGATGGGGCGAACCATTTCTTTACCGGGAAGCTGCCTGCGCTCGCGGAAAGCATTGACGACTACATCAATAAAACTCTGATAGGACTGGAAGACTTGCGTCCTATGAGGCTTTTGCCACCCAGCGAACCGCTGCCAGAGCACGCTCTTCCCTATGATCAAAGGCCGAGCACGATTGAACGCGAACTCGCTCAACAAGCGCGCGCCGCAAACAACCGTATTATTGGCTTAAACTCAAAAACATGAACCGATTAAGTCTCATTCAAGTTAGGCGGTTGCCAAGCAGCGTTTGACAGGTGACGATAATGCCCTCTCAAGGCAAAGAGAAATCCATGGAACAAACACACCCCAGTTGGAGCACAAATGATTTCGCGATGGCCACAAGTCCCGTGATGCGGTACTTGGGCGAGCGCGGTTACATTAAGGATGCCACCGACATTGCTGCGATTGATGGGCAGGCTACAACTGGCAAACTAGTTTGCTATGTTGGCTATGATTGTACCGCCGACAGTTTGCATGTTGGCAGCCTGATTAGCATCATGATGCTTAGACAATTGCAGCGTTTCGGCCATAAGCCAGTGGTGTTGATGGGCGGCGGCACGACCAAGGTTGGCGACCCCAGTGGCAAGGACGAGAGCCGTCAAATGCTCACCATTGAAAAAATCAACCGGAACATGGAAGGACTCAAGAAGGTCTTCGGTCAATTTTTGACCTTCGGTGACGGTCCAAGCGACGCGATCATGGTCAACAACGCCGATTGGCTCGACCAGCTAAACTACATTGATTTCCTGCGCGACTATGGCCCGCATTTTACCATCAATCGCATGCTAACCTTTGAAAGTGTTAAGATAAGGCTTGAGCGCGAGCAACCGCTGACGTTTTTAGAATTCAACTACATGCTGCTACAGGCTTACGATTTCTTGGAACTGTCGCGTCGCCATGGTGTTAATATGCAGATGGGCGGCAGTGATCAATGGGGTAATATCCTCAATGGTGTGGAGTTAACCCGCCGCGTTGATGGCAAGCAAATCTACGGGCTGACAACCAACCTGTTGACGACAGCAAGCGGGAAAAAGATGGGCAAATCTGAGAGCGGCGCTGTGTGGCTCAACGCAGACAAACTCAGCGACTTCGACTATTGGCAATTTTGGCGCAATACTGAAGATGCAGACGTTGGCAAATTCCTGCGCTTATTTACTGAACTCCCGGCGAACGACATTGCAAAGCTAGAGAACTTGCCTGGTGCTCAAATTAATGAAGCGAAAAAAATATTGGCCGACCAGGCGACGATCTTATGTCGAGGGAAAACAGCAGCCGAGAGCGCAAGGCAGACCGCCGAAGCCCAATTTAGCGGTGCAGGTGGTACAATGGATTTGCCTGAAGTGACCATAGATCAGGCCAAACTAACTGCCGGCCTTAGCGTTATTGAACTCTTGCAAATCGCCGGATTTACAACATCAAACGGGGAAAGCAGACGCTTGATTAAAGGTGGTGGCGCCCGTTTGAATGATCTGGCCATCAGCGACGAAACCCAAACGGTTTCGCGCGTCGATATTGATGAGAATCTCGGCGGTATGAAAGTGTCGTCAGGGAAGAAAAAGCACGTTTTGATAAAGGTTGATGCGCTGTAGCAAATCAAAAATGGCTGTTGGCTCATTAAAAAAAGATCTTCGAGCGAAAACCCGGGTTCGGAAAGCCGCCAAGATGAGCTTTGTTTCAGAGCAAAAATCAAAATGAGCCAGTGACCGCCCGATAAAAATCCCGGAATGCCCCAGGCGTCAAGCTTGTCCATGGATTCACAAACATATTTGGATCTTCAAACCGCCCTTCAATCACATAGGTGGCACTGAACAAACCACCCCCATCCAGACCGTTTAAAAACGTCCCAAGCACGGGGAGTTGTTGTGTGATTTCATTCAAGGCGCCGAGCGGCGTCACCGTTCCGCGCAGATTGAGAAATTTACTGTCAAAATCGATACCACCCTGCCCCGTCATGCCAATACTGGGACCAAGCATTTGCCAACTGTCGACATAAATACTGCCAGGAGAATAATTAAAGTCTGAATTGACCCTAGAAAAACTCAACCCCGTTCCACTCAGCAATTCACCAATGCCAGTCAAGGATGCTACTTGAAAAAGCCGTCCCAGAATTGGTGCGTTTTGCAAGATCAGATTCTCGGCATTTAAGCTGCCGCGCCACGCACCATGGGGAAAGGCGAGAGGGCTGTACGCTTCAATCCGAACAGTGCCAAGTCGAACACTGTCAAGCAGGCCGATGGCATAAAACGCAGAGCCAGCATCGTCGGCTGTCAACGCGAAATTGTAGCCGCCTTGAACAGGTTCGATACTGGCTGTTAAATAACCAGCGTCTGGTGCCCGCCCCCTGTGCAACGGTGGCGGTTGGCCGCGAAACCGCATATGTTCAATGCCATCATTCTGGAGTGAAAGGCTGGCCGTAACGTTGCTGAACCATCTGCCATTCGGCAGCAAAACCTGAGATAAATTTTCGGCACGAATGACAATTACCGTCTCGGGGTCCAAGCCAAAGCCTTTCTGTCGAACCGAACCGTTAGCTTGGTCGATTGGCTGGCCAGCGAACAGAGTTTCCACCACAGCGACCAAATTGACTTGGCCGCCACGCGCAAACACTTCAATTTGTTTCCCGGCGATATCCAGAACAACATCTGACAAGCTACTCCCCTCCAGATCGAGTGTATCAAACCAAATGCGTGTGCGCTCATTATTCACCACTGAAAACTCTGCTCGACCGGTCGCTTCACTTTCAATGGAAGAAAACCGGAAGTTGGAAACACGCGCCAACCGGTCATTTTCAAACTCGACGCTAAGCGAGCCATTCGCGACACGACCTATCGGTTTCGTATAAAACCCAGCTGGCAGGTCGATTTGGACATTTTGAAGATCAGCAACGACATCTAATCGCGCGCGCGCCGCGCTTGGTTGAGCGCGGTAATTGTATTGCCCTTGCAATGCTCCTGACGCAAATTCCGATAGTCCCCCAAGGAAGGGGGCAAAAGCCGGTATTGTCGAGCTAAACTGACCACGAACCATCAACAGATCACTCGCAAATTCATAGCCAAGATCGACATCGGCAACCGTCTCGTAGCCGAGCAAGGCGGAGCCGAAATTGACGCCGCCATTGATCGCAACACCCTGATTGTCGACCGAAATCCGCGCAACAGCACCCGCGATCGTCTGACCCGAAATATACTCTGAAAGGGCAAAATTTGTTAAGCTTGCATCATACTCGTAGCGAAGCAGAGCATCAAATGCATCCTTCTGCTCGGTTAGAGGAATTGTTGCTGATAACGTTCCCGAACCCCGCCCTGATATTTGCGAAACTGGCAGCGCCGTTGTCAGACTTTCAGCGCTAATGCCTGCCGTTGACATCCATACCAGGGCGGGAGCAATCTCACTTTCGAGATTTACCTGCATGGTCAGCATGCCAAGATCTGAGTCTGAAAAATCAAACAGCATGGACAAATTTTGCCCGGTTATCGGTCCCAAAGTCCCTTGGCCTGCTTGCACAAGGACAGTGGTGTCCTCGATTTTGACATCACCGCTAGCGATGTTTGTGTAGCCCATGGCATCAGTAACCTTCACCAAAGCATCATTAAAGCCAAAAGATGCCTGAAGATCCTGCATGATCGTAAGCTGTTCGCCAGGTGCGCCAGATAATTGAAAGGAAATTTGGCCATCGGATAGCATGCCTGAAGCAACATTCTCGTTGGACCACGCGCGCACGGGATCGTCTGCAACCGCATCGGGCCACAAACCGATGACACTTTGTGTATCAACGGCCCCGGGGATGACAAATCCGAATTGCGCCTGATCCTGATCAGCGGTTGTTTGACCCTCTGCCGAAAACTGAACGTCAGCCCAGCCTGACAACGTAGACACCTGCAACCCGTTGGTAATCAGTTGCCACTTGCTTTGGTCACCCCAAACACTGATATCGCTGCCGCGAATCGATTGCGGCTTGGTCCAGATATCTGGAAAACTGAGCGTACCAGCGTCGACTTGCGAAGCATTGATTTCATAACCGACCAGCTCCCCAGAGTTATCGAGCAGCAATGTGGTTACACCTGAAAATTTTGCCTCTATCGCTGTCAATATGTCAAAGTGTTGGGCAAGATAAAGGTCTTCCGCTGGCACAAGGTTGCTCATAAGCAAATCAAGCTTCCAGCCCCCAGTTTCTGCTAAAGATTGACCAGAAACCAACAGGTCTTGCGTGGTTAAGCCGACCACAGAACTGTTGAATGTCGCAGGTCTGCCAGCGTCATCAAAGCTGACGTTCGCGGTGATTGACAATGGATCGTTTGCCGTTGACCAATAGGGATTGTCGGGCACCAGTCGGGGTATCTGGGCGGGGATCAAGCCTGTTGCTGATACTGATGCAGATTCTAAGACCCGATCTTGCCCAATCACCGCCTTAACAGAAGCGGTGATATCCTGCCAACGCCAGTCATCCACATTGAGCTGATTGTCTTGGTTCGCTTGCTGGTTTTGGCCAATCGACACCGTTCCTGATACATCAACAGCGATCTCCAGCTGGTCCAGGCGATCAACCTGAAGACGCGTACTCTCTGTCCTAAACCCTAAGCCTTGCTGGTGGTCGATGTAGCGCAAATTAACATCGTCGAGTACTAAAGTCGAAACGCTCGGGACGGCCCTTAACAGATCGCCAAGCCAAGATAATTGGCTGAGGCTCTCCCACGTTAATTTCTGCGGTGTAGACCAGTCTTGAGCTATCGGAGACAAATCCAGTGCCGTTAGAGACGGTATGTCGTTGCTGTCATTGTCACTGGAAGCTAGGCCCATTTGTGTCGAACCTGTTCGCCCTGAAATATTCCGACCATCCTCATCACGGATAAATTCAAGCTCCACCCCACCCAACGCTAGGCCTCGAGGATTGAGGCTACCGTGCAATAATTCTGGCATTGAGAATCGCGCGCCCAAACGGTTAAGAACGGTGGGCGGCGCAGTAGAGACATGTTGAATCAAAAGTTTATCAGCTTTGAGCGTAACTTCTTTTTGGCCAAAGTCTGCTCGGAACAGCAATCCTTGAACATCAACCGCGTGAAAATTAAATTTTTCCTGCACTAGCTGTTCCAAGCGTCGTTCCGCGACGCCTAACGAAAACTCACTTCCGCGGGTACCGAGCAGCCCGACAACCATCATTACCAATGCCATGGTAATCAGGTAGCTCGGCAATCGTAAAAGGATTAAAAGTGCGGAAATCACAATGTTATCAAATTTAAAATATCAATATCTGCCAGTATAACAGAGTCCAGCTCGTTTCGACAGCGTTACCACAAGCCACTCGATTACCGATGATCCGTTTGGCGCATTTTCGCCATTACGTGCCCACACCAACCGATGAAACTTTGCTGTTGCTTTGAGTGACTTGCTCACCACTTGACCTTGGCTGACAGAGACCAATGTCACAACAGAGCAACTCGGAACGCTAAAGGATTTGACAATGGAGCTCGGCAGCGTAGCGCCTGACTTTACCCTCCCGACCAACACAGGCGACCCTTTCGTCCTATCCGACAATTTAGGTCGAATCGTGGTTATATATTTTTATCCTAAAGCCGGCTCCTCATCCTGCGCCAAACAAGCAGTTGCTTTCCAAGATTTACAAAGCGCTTTTGATACCGCAGGCGCCCTCGTTATTGGTATTAGTAAGGATAGTATCAAAAAACTGCAGAATTTTGTCTACAAGCAAGGCCTCAACTTCCCATTAGCCAGTGATGAAAATACTGATGTTTGTGAGCGCTATGGCGTTTGGAAAGAAAAGAAAATGTACGGCAAAACGTACATGGGCATTGAGCGTTCGACCTTTATTGTTGATACCCAAGGAAATCTGGCCAGGATTTGGCAAGGCGTCAAAGTCCCTGGACACGCCGAAGAGGTTTTAGAGGCGGTCAGACAAGTAAGAAGCTCTTAGAACCACAACTGTACGCTGGCCCAACAAGCTATTAGATCAGTCAGCATATGAAACTCTCGTGGGATGTTATGTCTGACTCCTCAAATTCTCTATCGCGGTCAATTGCTGATACTTTGGCAATTGCGTCGCCAACACAAAAGGCCCTAGCGACACGGGCTCTTTCAGCGAGTATTTCGCCTAACACGCTCCTTCCCCTACGAACCGACTTTGCTTTCGCCGACGTCCCTGGCCGTGAGGACGCTCCAGTTTTAGTACCGCCAGCACAGGTACAAAAACGAAGCATCACAGCCGGGAAAAAGGGCCGCTTTGCGCTTCTTCATGCGCTTGCGCATATCGAGCTTAATGCCATCAATCTGGCGCTTGACATCGCGTTGCGGTTTGGCTGTGGTAACGAGGATGAAAACAACAAAGGCCATGCGCTGTTTCCAGACCAGTTTACACATGAATGGCTCGGCGTAGCAGACGATGAA
>CAXBRM010000091.1:0-7950 GCA_963978305.1 uncultured Rhodospirillales bacterium | reverse complement strand
TCAGGTTGGTCATGAAAATTTTCCAAGGTTTCACAATCAAGCCGATGAATCGTGACGCCTTTGCCAGTGGTTACCAGGCCGACAATCTGCTCGCCAGGCAAGGGATGGCAACAACGGGCATAGTGCACGGCCATCCCCTTTATTAAGCCCTCAACTTCAAGTGAGCCCGCATTTGCTTTTTTTGCTGCCGCCCGCTCGACGCTTTTTAGCGCGGTGTCGGGTCTTGGCGGCGCGGTTTGCTGTTTTAGGGCGGGGAACATTGTTGTTAATACCTGTCGGGTATTAATTAGGCCCGCGCCAATTTTTACCAACAAATCATCTAAATTATCGCAGTCCAATTTTTCCGCTGCTTTATTTTGTGCTTTTTCACTGGGTTGAAGTTTTTCGCTTTCCAAATGACGATCGAGCAAGCGTCGCCCAAGGCGGATATATTCATCGCGCTCAACTTGCCGTCGGTAACGGCGGATTGCCGCCCTCGCCTTGCTGGTGACCGCGATGTTTTCCCATTCAGCATGCGGAAAAGCATTTTTGCTGGTCAGAATTTCCACTTGATCACCGTTGCGCAATACGGTTCGCAGGTTACGGATGCTGTTGTTTATCTTTGCGCCGACACATCGGTTGCCGACCGCGCTATGAACAGCATAAGCAAAATCGATCGCATTGGCACCTTTGGGGAGTGGAATAATTTTACCTTTGGGTGAAAAGCAAAATACCTGGTCTTGAAACAGATCAAGTTTGGTATGCTCCAGCAGCTCTTCGCCGGTTTCAGTATTTTCTAAAACGTAATTCAGATCGTTGACCAAATTTTGGCTTGCGGCAATCTCGCGCGCGCCGACGGTTTCGGTCGTTTTATACGCCCAATGGGCAGCCAACCCATGTTCCGCCCAATCGTGCATGGCCTTGGTGCGGATTTGAATCTCCAAACGATTACCTTTTGGCCCCATTACCCCGGTGTGCAAGCTCCTGTAACCATTTGGCTTCGGCGCACTGATAAAATCTTTGAATCGACCAGGAACAACCGGATACTCGTCGTGAATCAGACCAAGAGCCAAATAGCAGTCATTGTGGTTTTCAACCACGCATCTAAAGGCGACAATGTCAGAAAGCTGTTCAAACGAAATATTCTTTTTCTGCATCTTCAGATGAATACCGTAATCAGTTTTTTTTCGACCGGTTACTTCCGCCACTACGCCATTTGATGCCAGCAATCGCTTCAAATCTTTGATAATTTGGTCGACAAGTTGCTGCCCTTCCCCTTCCAGAAAAGCCAAACGTCGCTGGATAGCATCGCGCTCATCCGGAAGCAAAACCTTGAAACAAAGAGCCTGTAATTCGTCCTTTACCTCAGGCATTCCAAACCGGTCAGCCAGGGGCGCATAAATTTCTATTGTTTCAGAAGCGATTTTTATCCGCTTTTGGGGGTCAGGGTGAAAATGCAAGGTTCTAACATTGTCCAAACGATCACCAAGCTTGACGTACAGGACCCGGCGGTCTTTCGTAATCGCCAAAAACAACTTCCGAATGTTTTCAGCCTGTTGATTGAACGTCGTTTTGACGTTCGGAAGTGAAGACAACTTTGTCACACCATCGACAAGACTCCGTACCGTTGGGCCAAAAGCCTTTTCAACATCCTCGTTGGTACAAGCCGTGTCTTCGATGCTGTCATGCAAAAGCGCAGTAACAATACTGTCACCGTCGAACCGAAGCTCAGCCAGAAAGCGCGCGATACGCACGGGGTGAATGACATAGGGATCACCGCTGTGGCGAAACTGGCCGTGGTGAAATTGACTAGCCATTCTTACGGCTCTTTTCACACGGGCCAACGCTTCGTCGCTTAGATAAGCAACGCAAACCTCAAGTTTTTTAATTTCAGCGCACAACTCTGACGTGGCGAGCACTTGCGGTGCCAGGTCCAGCGATATTGCCGTTTGAGACGGTGCCAACACCTCTGGCGGCAATTTAATCCTCGCCTTCCTCGATGACGACATCTTCAAACAGCAGAGCAGCATCCGCGCCAGTAATTGGCCGGTGTTGCAACAAAGGATCTGGTCGGAATGGCTGCGGAGCCGGTGCAGCGCCATCATATTCGGGAATATCCACCAATTCCTCCACTTCCACAAACTTCTGCAATGACTTGATCAACGCTTCCTCAACTTCCTGCAAGTCGACGGTCTGTCCGGCGATTTCCCGAAGCGCCACAACTGAAAACTTAGCATCATCCCGGTCGACCGTGGGCTGCACGCCCGCACTTAACTGTCGAGCTCTTTGGCTTGCCATCATAACCAAGTCGAAACGATTAGGGATTTTGTCGATACAATCTTCAACGGTAACACGAGCCATTTGTTTGCCTATAATCGTGACATCAACTCTATGATTTAGGGCAAGATAACCAAGGAATCAAGCAGCCAGCATATCGGGACTGGTTTGCGCTTCGTAACAGAAACTAGACGGTTTGCTTATGTATGCAGCCAAATAACTGACGGATCGTAATCATCGCGATTTTGCAATTGCTCCAGCATCTCAACAACGTTGCTGCCCAGCAAGGGGTGTCGCCAGTACGGCGCTACGTCGGCGAGCGGTTGTAGAACAAACACCCTTTGTGCCATTCTGGGGTGAGGCAACTGCAGCCTAGGGTGGTCAAGAACCAAATTGCCATCGGCGATAAGATCTAAGTCTAGCGTTCGTGGAGCGTTGGGGACAGATCGCTTGCGACCAAACCTCAACTCAATCTCAAGAAGGATGTCGAGTAATGCCAAGGGTGACAAACGACTATCAACCGCAATCGCCGCATTGACGAAACCAGGTTGGGTGGGGTCGGGCCAAGCTTTTGTACGATAAAGTCGCGAACATGCAGTAATTTGACCGATTCGATCGACAATGTCGACGTATGCCGCCTCAACAACGGCGGGTGGCTCCCCGATATCTGGGAGTCCGAGACTGCTACCCAAAGCAATTAGTTGCATAATTTAAAAGGTCCTTTGCCACTTGGGATTGCTGCCGTATTAGCCATTGTGTAGGGACGCATCTAGCCATTTGTTGCAAAAACCGGCGTGTCAAAAGCGGTCAGTTTAATTGTCGCGCGACGGGTCAAGCAAGGGCCGAACATAATTTGGCTTCCACCGCATTTGGTTAGAAATATTGAGAATGGAAATTTGATATGAAATTTTATGCTTCAGAACGGGTCGGATTGTTTATTGACGGGTCAAATTTGTACGCAACTGCGCGGGCTCTTAACTTCGACATCGACTACAAGAATCTTTTGGATTTATTTCAGAGCCGTTCACGATTGGTCAGAGCATTTTATTATACAGCACTGCTTGACGACCAAGAATACAGCCCGATCCGACCGCTTGTCGATTGGTTGAACTACAACGGCTACAGCATCGTTACCAAGCCGACGAAGGAATACACCGACGCGACTGGACGGCGTAAGATTAAGGGATCAATGGATATTGAACTGGCAACAGACATGATGGAAATGGCCGACAGTCTAGACCATGTCGTGCTGTTCAGTGGTGACGGCGATTTCCGGCGGTTATTGGAGGCTGTCCAACGCAAAGGCCTGCGGGTGACAGTGATTTCAACGATTAAATCACAGCCCCCCATGATTGCTGACGAATTACGCCGCCAGGCTGACAATTTCATTGAACTCACTGATCTACAGGAATTCATCGCACGGCCAATGAGCCCCAAACCCTCAGACAACACGACAAGTGTAGACGCTGCGGCTGCTGAAGAAGAAGACTAAGTTTTGTCAATCTGCCCCTTCTTTTTTGACGGCGCACGCTGATTTAGTCGCATACACTTCGAGGGCTGCGCGTGAACATATGGGCCATCCTGGAAATTGTTTTGCCGGTGATTGCGATTGTTGGCGTTGGCAGCTTGTCCATTCACTTGGGGTGGTTGCCAAAGTCGGCGGTGCCTGGTCTCGGGACGTTTGTCACCACGATTGCACTGCCTTTTGCCCTTTTCTCCGCAATTGCACCCCTAGATTTACGAGCTGTCTTTGACTGGCGCTTGGTAATTACTTTTGCTACGGTCGGCTTGTTGATGGCCATCGTTAGTATGGTTTTTGCAAGCCGAATGCTTGGTTTTGACCTTTCGCGCAGTGCCATTGCGGGCATGGGCGGGGCGACTTGCAACGGGGTAATGTTCGGGCTGCCAATTCTTTCACAAGCTTACGGCGAAATCGGCATTGTTTCCGTCAGTGTCCTGTTCATGGCGCAAGCATTATGCATTGTGCCCTTCATCTTAATTTCGGCCGAGATGGGCCAGAGCGACGAAACATCTCTTCAGCGCATTGTTCAAAAGACCGCTAAGACGACGCTAAAAAATCCGATTATCATCGCAATTACGCTGGGGATATGCGTGGCATTGCTCGAAATCAAATTGCCAATCGTCGTGTCAAAAGCGACGTCCATATTGGGTGTTGCAGGCCCTGGCATCGCTCTATTTTTTATCGGCGCTGTTTTATATTCTACGCGGCCATCCGGGAAAGGATCAGTTGTCATTGGCGTCAGCACGCTGAAGGTGATTGTACACCCCAGTTTGATGTTTCTTGGTTTGAAATCAACTCAAGCCATGTCAGCGATCTTTGGTTGGCCCGAGATCAATCCTGCCTTGCTAGGCGCAATATTTGTCTTAAGCACCATGCCAATGTTGGGTCTATTTGTGCCATTAGCCGCAAAGTACGGCATCGCTAAAGAAGCCGCCTCAGCAGCTTTGTCGACCACGATGCTATCAGCGCTGACAATGTCAACGGCGCTGTGGCTCACCTTTAATGTCGGCCTGTTTTAGCGAACAACAAACGGATCAGTTGCCTGATTTTTTTAGCCTGTAGTGCGTCACAAACCACTCGCTGCCACCTGCATGGTTGAACAGCTCTTCCACTGCCATAAAGAAAATCCGCCAACGCTGATACCATTTTGCTGCGTCAGTTCGCCCATAAACGTCTGCCATGATTGGCATGATTTTTGCCTTGTTGGCATCTTGATTTTCAAGCCAAGCGCGGGCCGTTTTGCCGTAGTCGCACCCATTCCAGTCCCATTTTTGTTCAACAATCATGTGTTGGTTAAAATGGTCAAACAAATCACGGGCTGGCATATGGCCGCCCGCAAAAAAATATTTTGCCATCCAATCGTCGTCGCTCTCGGCAACGAAGGGATAAGGTTTATCCTTGTGAACAAAAATATGAATGAAGGCTTTCCCATCATCATTCAGCCACTGCGAAAAGCGTTCAAAGACATCGTGATAATTTTTCATATGTTCAAGCGCTTCGATACTAACGATCCGGTCAAATGAACCCTTTGGCCAACCAAATTGTTCCGGGTCAAAACTGTTCATATCTGCCGTTTCAACCTGGACATTACTCAAACCACGCTCGTTTAACTTCGCGCGAATATAGTCGCGCTGTGGCTTACTATTGCTGAAGCTGTGAATCTTACTGTTGGGATAGTTTTCAGCCATCCAAAGGGTCAAACTTCCCCATCCACATCCAATTTCCAAGATCGTCTGGCCATCACTTAATTCGGCATGATCGCAGCTAGCACTTAATGCTGCATCTTCTGCCTCTGGCAAGGCTGCATTGGGATGGGTGAATAAGCAGCTACTGTACTTACGCCGTGGCCCCAGCACCAAATCAAAGAATCCTGGCGGTAGCTCATAGTGCTGCTCATTGGCTGAAGCTGTGTGAGTCGCAATGGGCGTCGACTTCAATATTTCGGCATACTTGGCGACCCCAGGATTACTCGCTGCCTCTAATTTTAGCCTAGCAACATTACGGTTTCGGATGCCCATACGGACCAGCGGATCCGGGATCAGGCCGCTCTCGACCAACTTGAAAAGTAACGTCAGCATAAAGTTCTCAGTAGATTTTCTTTAAAGATCAAAACTTGGATATAGGTCATTCTGTTTCGAGCCACATCCCAGACTATCTGTCTATATCAACGCTTCGGAAACCAGGGGAAAAAAGCGCTCACTTCAGATTGATAAACCCGATAAGCTTCTGGTTTAGAGCGCAAATTCTGCGCTTCGTTGTTCGGTATGCCCGACATCCGCGTTAAGAACAGTAATATCACAGCAGCAGGAACAATCGTTAGCCAGCCCATCGGGGCCAAAAGTCCTAAAGCGATATAACTCAGCCAAATGACCCACTCAAAAAAGTAGTTTGGATGGCGACTGTACGCCCAAAGTCCTTCACGACAAACTCTGCCTTTGTTTGCCGGATCACGTTTGAAGGCTGACAGCTGGTTATCAGCAGTGGCTTCCCCAACGAATGAAACCACGAACAATACAAACGCCAGCATCGTTAAAGGTGAGAGCCAAACAAACCCGCTTGGGTCAGAAGCGATAATAAAGAAACCCAAGCTCAAAACCCAAGCCGCCAGAGCCTGGATCTGATAAAACACGAAGAACCACAGCTGTACGCGATCACCCCACTCTTCTCGCATTTGCACGTACCGCGCGTCCTCTGGTTTGCCGACAATGCGGTCAGTGTAAACGTGCCAGCCCAGGCGGAAGCCCCAGAAACACGCCATTGCAATCAGGATTAATTGCCGCGTCGCATCACCATCAACCATTACAGCGTAGTAAATCGCCGTTACGGCCAAACTTGGCGACCATACGACATCAACGATACCGGCGTCGTTATGGGCTAGGAAAAACCGCTGCACGACCCACGTCAGTGCAAAAACAAGTAAAAGAATTGGCAAAGCGCTAAAAAAAACCGCCCAAGCGAGCATCGGCTACTTCCTCATGATTTGTTAACCAAAGAACATGGCTGGGGGCGGATCATCACTATCTGCTACGACCTAGTAAGTATAACAGGTATCAATTTTTGCAAGAAGCCTTACCGCACAATCGGTAAGGTATCATTAGTGGATGTCCAGCCCGACCTCAAATTTTGCTGATGACGCTGCATTGGCGTCTAGCTAAGGTTCATTCACTCAGTTAGCTACTATCTGACTCAAAAAGGCCGCCTGCTAACAAGCAAGCGGCCTTTCATAACTTGATCAAAACAAAGCCATTAGTGTGATGAAACGCCTTCGTTGATCATTTCACCGTCACTGTAACTATATTCAAGATAGGTACCAGCGGCTTCACCTGGGCCGATGAGTTCGACGTTGGTCGCACCGACATAATCGACTTCACCACCACTGGCGAGGATTGCCATCGCTTTAGACAGCTCACCAACATTGATTGGCTCCCCCGGGGCGTTTGCAACGTTGAGAACGTTGGCCGCGACGGTCGCACGATCAGCAGAACCACCCGCTTGCATCGCCAACATCAACAGCGCGGCTGCATCGTATGACTCGCCACGATATGGACCCTCACCTTCAAAACCGGCTGCGGCGAATGCCTCCTCGAACAGGGCGACGCCCTCACCAACCGCACCTGGCGCGGTACCGTATGACATATCCAGATCAGAACCAATCTCAGCTGGCAGAGCTGCACCAATCATACCGTCGCCAAGCAGGAAGGTATCGAACGCACCACTATCAAGAGCGTCTTTAATGATGCCATTACCACCCTGGTCCAAGTAGCCAAGCACCGCCAGCACTTCACCGCCAGCTGCCGCCAAGTCGGCTACTTCAGCACTATAATCAGGCTTGCTGGCCTCATGAGGAACCGATGCCGTGATCGTACCACCAAAACTCAAAGCAAAGTTGTCAGCCAAACCAATACCGTAGTCGGTGTTGACATAGGTCACAGCAACTTCGGTCACGCCGCGTTCGGCTAACATGCCAGCCAGTACCTGGCCCTGACGAAGATCTGAGGGTGACGTGCGGAAAAATAGTCCATCGTCTTCAGCCGTAGTCAAAGCAGCTGACGTCGCAGATGGCGAAATCATTACGACCCCATTGGCACGCGCAACATTTTGCAAAACTGCACCTGTTACACCCGAGCAGTCAGCGCCCATAATCGCAACGACGCCATCGGCCACCAATCTCT
>CAXBRM010000090.1:0-8071 GCA_963978305.1 uncultured Rhodospirillales bacterium | reverse complement strand
GACCCTCAAAGGTCAATGTCTGCTTATGAATGTGCAACCAGATAACAACGCGGACAAGAGGCAGCAGCGCGCTGGCGATGATTGTTGTTGTCCATAACCACAGCCCCATAATGAGCACGGTTTTCATCCAAGGTAGCTCAGCAAGAAACGTGCCAAAAACTGGTAGAACAACGACAATGCGGCGAACAGACATTGTGAACTCAGAGAGCCAAGGTGCCCAAGCTGAGAAACTGAGCAACCCGATAATACCAATCAGACCCACAATCACCGCTCGGCACCCGAAGAGTACGACGTTCAGCCGTAGCACTTGGGTGAAGGTCATGCGGCTGAAGATGTTCAGATCAATTAGGCTGATGCTCGAGACGCGCGCGCGCACAATGGCGACATCATAGGCCCACAAAGCAATCAAGCAGCACAGGGTACTAATGATCGCTGTGCCAAAGAAAAAAATCTGGCCAAAGACACTCGCAAACCCTTGCGACGTAAATCCTGATGAGAAGCCAAACCAACTGATCCAACCCACGCAAGCAAGAAGACCAAAACCCCAAACAAGCACCCATGCACTCAAAAGCCCTGCTCGGTTCTCATGCCAAGCGGGCTTCAGCGCACCGAGTGAAAAGTTGCCGACAACATAGCCCATCAAATGCATTTGCATCCGCGGCCACCACAATCCCAGGGTGATGACAACCAAAGCGAGCTGGCCAAGCCCGATCAACGTGTAAGTTAACGCAGACCCGCCAAGCTGGCCACAAATGCCTCGCCACAATGTCCGGCTCCCCCAGTACCGAGCGCGAAAGTACGTTCCCATAAAATGCATGCTGGCAAACGCCAGAAATGCGATTGCCAGCATTGGCCAAAATATCGGGCTGCCGACTGGCGCAATGAGCAAGCATAGACCCAACGCAGCGATTGGAAGCAGCAAGACAGATACGGCAAAGAGGGTGGCAATGAACAGTTCAATCCCAGTGCCAGTGTAAATCAACCGACTGCCACCAACTTCAACGCTTTCCCAAACGGCGCGGCGCAATCGCGTGCGACCCCAGAAACGGTAAACACCCAGGGTAGCGAGCGAAAAAACAACATTGCCAGTCTGGATCGCTAACAGGCGCCAAATCGACAAATCGCAATCTACTGTGACATTGGTCGCAGGCGCGAAATCAATCAGACCCTGCGGCTGGGTTTCTTGACCATCATCAATGATGGGTTGCCAAGGGGCGCTCGGCCTACCAACCGGTCTGACTCCAGAAGGTCTTTTTTTCTGACTCACTCACTATCGCCCAATGATGATTGCTATTAACCTATCACCCCTAAACCATCGCAATCAACAAACCCAAGCCAATCCCGAACGAAAAGCGTGGACAAATAGGCGAGACCACTTGTACTGGCGCCCTGAGGCGATACGTTTAAACCATGCTAGTGAGTGTTATTATACCAGCCTACAAGGCCGATCAGACGTTACGCTCTGGTTTGTCAAGTGTCGAGGCAGCCATGTCGCGAGTGCGTCTGCATGGCATCAACGTTGAGGCCATTATTGCCGCTGACGACGGACAACCGCACCGTTACAAGCCGCTTGAATCAGCGCATTCCTTTGTCCGCGTGGTCCCTGGGGGTAAGACAGCGACCGGCCCTTCCCGTGCCCGCAACCGAGCGATTGCTGTTGCCAATGGTGACTTTTTCGCCATGCTCGACGCTGACGATGCGTGGAGCCCAAACTATTTGGAGCAACTCGTGCCCATGGCCACGTCGGCTGGTGCCGCCTTTGGCCGAACCGAAATTGTCAAGGTTGACGGCACACAGCTCGATATCTTTCCGCGTAAGACAGATCAACAGGAACTCACTCTGGAGGATCTTGGATTTTGGAGTGCTAGCTTCCACCCATTGATGACGCGCGCCTTACTAGAACGCAATGTGTTAGATCGGGCGCAGGATGTTTGGAGCGCAGCTGTCACAATCGCAAAATTAGGTGGCTCCGCACCTCTTGCGGCAACCGCTTGTTATCAACTTCATCTCCGCGATGGGTCCATGACAACCGCAGACGTATATTGCTCTGAGGTCGACCGCAGCTACGCTCGCTTGGCCAAGTTGGCACTATCATATAAAAATTCGCCGCCTGGCTTGCGCTCTCGGCTTCAAAACATCTGGCGCCAAAAATCGACCCACAATAAGAAATTCATGCATGCGCAACGACGCAGGGCTGAGGCTGGACGTTCGCTATGGCCCAGCTTTTACCACTGGCGCTCGGCTCAAACCTAATGACTCGTGACGACAGCACTGGTCTGAACAACTGGCTTTTCGTCAATGGGCATATGGATCAAAAACGCGATCACCCCAAGAACAATAGCCGACAACCACATTGGCGAAAAGCCATTATCAAAACCTTGAAAAATGGGCACAAGCACACGTGGACCAACAAAAACACCGTCGTTGAAGTTGTCCAACAACCAGGCTGCCCATGTTGAACCGACAAAACTGCCGACTTGGTGCGAAAAAAACACGAATCCATAGAGGGTCGATAGATACCGAGGCCCCCACTGAGAGGCGATAATCCCAGAGGTCAACGGCACCGTTGACAGCCACAGCAGCCCCATAAGAGACGCAAAAATCCCCGTTGACAGCGCCGTTGTGGGCAACAAAACAAATCCTAGTATCACAAATGATCGAAGCAAATAAATCCAAGCTAAAGGCAGGCGCTTCGAATTTGGATAGCGACTGCCAATCAGTCCGGCAAGATAAGCGCCGATGATGTTGAAAATCCCGACCAGACCCAACGCCAGCTCAGGCATATAGTCTGGTACATTGGGAAAGAGGTTGAGGTAGCTTGGCAGGTAAATGTAAATTATCGCGATGTGGAAACCGCAAACGAAAAAACCAAAGAATAGCAATTGATACCCAGAATGGCCGAACGCCTGCTGAATCGCCCTCCACATGCCAAGATCCTCATCCATCTCCGAACGGGCACTTTGCAAAATATAGCGCGGATCACCGGCTTTGCGAAAAGCAAAGGCCATGACAAAAATCAGCAGCGTCATGCATCCTATCGCAAACATTATCTGTCGCCATCCGCTGCCATCTTCGGGGATAAGCAATCCAATCGGCATGCCGACAGCAAATTGACCGAAACTCGCTGCTGCTGTTCCGAGCCCCATTGCCCAAGTTCGTTGGTCCGGTGGCAGCAATTTGCTAAAACTGATCGCAACCAAGGTAAAGCCAGTCGCAGCAATGCCCGCCCCCGCGACAAAACCCATGAACGCATGGACAAGCCACACGCTTGTGGCAAACGACATGCCGATGGTACCCGCAGCGTATAAGATCGCGCCAACCATAATGACCGGCATCGATCCACGACGATCGGCGATGATCGCGGCAAAAGTGCCCAGAACGCCCCACATTAGATTTTGAACAGACAGCGCCTGTCCAAAAACCGAATATGGCCAACCCATTTCTCGTGTCACAGGCTCGGTAAACAAACCGAAGCTAAGCCGAACGCCCATGCTCAGCATGACGATTAGGCAGCCCATCAGTAAGATCCAACGCAGCTCCCACACGCCCAAGACGGCCTTCGAGGCGCTCAGTTGATGCATCGTGCTCTCGTTCATCCCAGATCATCCTTAATCCAGAGTTGGCGTACTGACTGCCGTATGATATCGGCCACCTACAATCCAGCTTTCACGTCAAAAAGGCAAGCAACGCATGTCGACTCCATCGAGATTTTTCGATCAGACGCACGCTATCATCGCCGCTATCATCGCCGCTACCGTGACATTTGTTGCCGATGTTTCTTTTGGTCAATTCCTGCGCGACGGGACGCATGAACCACCGATCTTCTACCCCGGTGACAATATGACTTCCTATTTCTTTGACCAAGAATGGCTCGAAGATCCTGCCGACCTTGAACCGATCCGATCACTCGATGTTCCCTTTGAATGGGCGCAAGGTTGGATCCGAAACCCAAACACATTTACGCGGGCAATGGTCATGGGACAGCCGGAAAGCTGTCCTCTTATGGCTGGTGTATACGGTGCCCCTGATGCCGAAACGGCCGTCCGTTTGGCGTTTACATCCTGTTTTTATCAAAACAGGATGTTGGAACCTCACCAGGCTGAACAATGCGGCTGTCAGCTCGCGATGATGGATCAAATTCTGTTCGTTGAGCCGGGTGAGTTCACCAATTTCGCTGCCTCGCCCGCTGTCGTTTCCTTTGACAACGGTGAGCCCGATATCTTGGGTATTGTGTACTTCGGCGAAGACCTCATCGGTCGGCGGCAAGACATCCGGTTTGTTGACGCGAACGGTGTTCAACGTTGCGAAGGCACATACAATATTAACATTTTTTTGCTGAACAACATCGATATCTCCTGTGATTTCTTCTGCAAACCCTACCGCGGCAGCATAAAAATCCAAGATTTCAACTTCTCTCAACGCGGCTTCAAACCCACCGCCGAGATTAGCAGTGCAACTTGTGAGGGAGGCGCAGCAAGCATCGCGGTTGGTAAAATGTTGGGCGAATAATTGCTTAAGCGGGCAATCCGACAGAAAAACCACGAGCCAATCTCAAGCGCATGCGTTTTATTCGATCAAGTAAGGGCGCTGTGCACCAGCGCTTTTAGTCGCGGGCGAAGGCCATGGGCATTTGATGGCATCAACTGGGTAAAGAAAACCACACTCAAATCCAATTGTCGGTCAATCCAGAAAAACGTCGACGCCATGCCGCCCCAGCTAAAATCACCGACATTACCTGGCGTTTGCATCCGCGCCGGTGAGGTCACGATGGCGCCGCCAAGGCCGAAACCGACCCCCGACATTGGCTCTTCGGAAAAGCTCTCGGGACCGAAGTCGCTGATGTCACCTTGCAAGTGATTTTGCAGCATAAAATCTACTGTGCGAGGCGCCAAAATTACGCTTTGCTTACCCTGGCCTCGACACCGCAGCGCTTCCGCGAACAGCATGTAATCGTCAATCGTCCCAATTAGCCCCATGCCGCCGGAAAAGGTCTCGGTATGTCGATGATGCGATCTCTCTGCCCGCTCGACCCGCTGGATGCCGTCCCCGTCCGCCGGCGTATCGACAGCAAAATCATTGGTCGCCACGGCCGCGTACAGGTCGGCAAATCGGTGGAGACGATCGCTGTATACGGTAAAACTTGTGTCATCCATGCCCAATGGACCAAAAATCTGAGCCTGAAAATAATCCTCCAGGCTTTGGCCGCTGAGAACCTCTACCACACGGCCAGCCACATCAATGCTGCTGCCATATTCCCAACGCGTTCCGGGTTGAAAGACCAGAGGGAGTTCAGCAAGCTTGTCGATCAGTCCTTCTAACCCCCCCGATTTGGGAGCAAACGATAGGCGTTTTTTGGCCATCTCGCGGGCGACCAACCCTTCATTAAAACCACTCGAAAAGCCGGCAGTGTGAAGCAGGAGTTCGTGGATGGTTGGCGGGCGTGAAGGCTCAACTTCATCTATGGATTTGGCGTTTGGTTTCAATGCGTTCATGGATCTGAAGGCAGGTAGAATTTGATCCAGAGGCGTCGCCAACGTGAGATGTCCGCGCTCAACAAACTGCATGATTGCCGCGCTCGTGATCGGCTTCGTCATGCTGTAGATTCGAGCTAATGTATCACGACCAAATGCTTGCCCTTCTTTAGCCCGCCGCCATCCAGAAAAATGGGCCAGTCGTTCCTGCCCGTCTTGAAAGATCAACAGGCCGAGACCAGGCACTTTACGCTCCATAACCAACTGGTCGGCCCAGGTCCGCAACTGTTCTAATCGCTGAGCGTCAAAGGATGTTGACAAGGTTCAATCAGCTCCGGTTGTTTTGCTATGTACGTCAGGCTATTTTCTAGCGAAGGGTGCTGGTATGCCTGCAGCAACCCATCCACAATGGGCAAAGCTTTAGGGGCACCATGGCATCACTGTCAACGCAATGTCTCATCCTGGGTGCCGGCGCAGCTGGACTTCATTGTGCCGGAAAACTGATGCTTGGCAACAAGGGCAGTGCGCCTAAGTCAATCATCGTTGATCATGCCGCGCGTCCAGCCGAAAAAGTTAGAATATCTGGTGGCGGGCGTTGCAACTTCACGAATTTATCAATAGATCCCAAACGCTTCCTGTCGGCAAACCCGCATTTCTGCAAATCTGCGCTCAAACGGTATACACAGTGGGACTTTGTGAACGAAGTCGCCGATCGGGGGATTGCTTTTCACGAAAAAACGCTCGGCCAGTTGTTTTGTGATGATCGCTCGCAGCAGATCATCGACATGTTGCTCGACGCGGCCAGTGCTGCGGGCGCTGCGATCTGGCTCAAGACGAAGGTCCGAGAAGTTCGTGCTTTGCCGACTGGCGGGTTTCAAGTCTTGCTGGTTCGAGAAGGAAAAGACATCACGGTCCTCGCCGAAAACCTCGTTGTCGCAAGTGGCGGTCTGAGCATTCCCAAAATTGGGGCCAGTGGACTTGGTTATACAATCGCAGAGCAGTTTGGCCACAGCGTGCATACGACGCGGCCTGGGTTGGTTCCCCTGACATTTTCCGGCGACCTTTTGCAACAAGCCAAGCACCTGGCCGGACTGTCGACCCCGACAAGCGTTGCCATCGACCGCATCGCATTTGACGATGGGCTTTTGTTCACGCACCGTGGACTAAGCGGTCCCAGCATTCTCCAAATCAGCAGTTACTGGCGCGAAAATACATCAATCCGTGTGAATCTGGCACCAGGCCAATCCATTGGTAAGCGCCTAATTGAACATCGGGAAATTGCTGCCAAAAAACGTGTAAAATCTGTTCTTGCGGACACACTGCCACTACGGCTTGCGCAAGCGATTTGTCACGAGCTTGGTATCAACGGAACCCTTGCTGACACAAGCAACAAGGCCTTGTATGCCTTGGGCGAACGGGTCAACAATTGGCATATTGTGCCAACGGGCACCGAAGGATACCGAACTGCCGAAGTTACGCTGGGCGGCGTTGATACCTCAAAACTAAGCAGCCAATCGATGGAAAGCGCACATATGCCCGGCCTCTACTTCATCGGCGAAACGGTTGACGTCACTGGCTGGCTGGGGGGCTACAATTTTCAGTGGGCTTGGAGCAGCGGCTGGGCCGCCGCCCAGGCAATCTCAGTTAAGCAAACAGGGAACTAAAATGCCAACATTTATCGAACAACAACAAGCCATGGTCGGCGAAACATTGGGCATCAGTGACTGGTTTGAGCTAAACCAAGACATGATTACAAGCTTTGCCAACCTGACAGGCGACCAACAATTTATCCATGTTGATCCGGATCGCGCCAAGACGGAAACTGATTTTGGTGGCACAATTGCCCATGGCTTCCTCGTTTTGAGCCTAGCCGTTCAAATGTCAGCAAATTGCTTAGCACCACCATCGGGTCAAAAAATGGGTCTAAACTATGGCTTCGATAAAGTTCGCTTCATCCGACCAGTGCCGGTCAACAGCCGTGTACGCGGTCGTTTCGAACTGATGTCAGTGGCAGAAAAAAATCCAGGACAGCTTTTGAGGAAGATGGCCCTGACAATCGAAATTGATGATGCCAACCAGCAACCGGCCATCGTGGCAGAATGGCTAAGCATGGCAATCCTATAATACCCTGGCGCCCCAAAAAGCATTGGTATCAGAATATTGCGAAAGCCATGCTTCAGCGTGCATTGCTTTGACGCTTGCGCCAGAGCGCGCTATTAAAAATTGATATCATCACAGGGTGAGCCTGATCGTTGTCTGAATTACCATCTTCAAAACCAGAACAATCGGAGTTGGCGCTGCTAAGCGAAGACGCCCAGGCTGCGCAGTTTGAACGTGTGCGTGAGGCTCACAAAACAGAAACAATTGAAGACTACTTGGAACTTATTGACGATTTGATTGACGCCAAAGGTGAGGCACGGGTCGTCGACCTCGCCAAACGGATGGGTGTCAGCCAAGCAACGGTCAACAAAACAATCATCCGGTTGGTGCGGGATGGACTGGTCACCAGTGAGCCTTATCGCAGTATTTTTTTGACAGAAGCCGGACGCTCAATCGCGACCAGGAGTCGAAAACGTCACGCGATCATCCTCAATTTTTTG
>CAXBRM010000089.1:0-8075 GCA_963978305.1 uncultured Rhodospirillales bacterium | reverse complement strand
TCGAATGCATGGCTTTGCATTTAGCTGTGCTTCATGCCGCGATGTCTGAGCATGTGTCGCTGCATCCATTGCGTCAGAAGCTCATGGAGTGCTTTGTTAAAGAAATGGATGAAAATTTACGTGAGATTGGTGTTAGTGATTCTGGTATTGCTCGCAAGATGAGTAAAATGGCTGAACATCTTTATGGGCGTTTAAACGCTTATCAAAGGGGATTTTTGGCCCAAAATATCGACGAATTACGCGACAGCATTGCCAACAATATGGACGTTAAGCAGTCCACAAACGCGATAGCTGTTGCGACCTATGCTCAACAAGCTTTTATGTCGATGAGGGCAGGGCAGCCAGACGAACGCCTTGACCGCTTTTGCCGTTGGCCAGAGCCACAGGAGTAAGAAGTGTCCCTCGAAGGATTAAATGAAGAAGAAATACTCGCTCCGATGAGTTGGCCGACGGAAAACTGGTCAGATCACTTCGAATTTGTCAGAACAAATCTGGACGCTGGTGTCATGGGCGAAGCCGAGGGTACATTGGTGGCATTTCTGGATGTCCAGCACCTGGTTGATCTGCGTGCCGAGTTGTCGATTGAGTTAAAGGGGCTTGGCAGCGGTTTTAGTGTGACATTGCATCTCGTTGGCTCAGTCGTACGACGCTGCGTTTTGAGCGGTGATTTTTTGACCGAATCTATCGATCACCGAGACCGATTTGATTTTGTCAAACCAGCAAAAACCGAAAGCCATCAAAAGAAAGTTGAGGCGCAGGTGGCTCAAGATCTGGGCACTGGTTTAGAGGAGGGGCCAGATACTTGGGACCCTGAGCAACCGCCGACCCTGATTGGACTGATTGCCGACAGTTTAGAAGAATGTTTGGATCCGTTTCCGGTCGTGCAAGGTGCCGAGGTAGCCATCGAACATGCTCAAGACCCAAAAGAGGCGGAACTCGCTGCGAAAATGCATCCCTTTGCTGCGCTAAAAGCGCTCAAAAACGATAAATTATGAGGCTGATTGGCCTTGAGTTGATGTCAATTTTAAACTATGAGCGGCCATTCCGGCGCGGATCATCCGCGCAATCTATTGTCATCACAGTTTAGCGACTCGGGTCCAGGATTGAGCCTTTGCAGCGCTGGACTGGAACTGGCGACTTAATGTAGGGTGTCGTCGTCGCAAAGGAATTATTGTAAATGGCTGTTCCAAAGTCAAAAATTTCAAAATCTCGACGCAACATGCGCCGTGCTCATGACACAATTAGTGCTGATGCTTATCAGCGCTGTAGCAACTGTGGTGAGCTCAAGCGACCTCATCATGTCTGCAGTTATTGTGGCTACTACGATGACCGAGAGGTTGTTGCGGTCGACGCGTAGCTGGTTGCGATCGAGAGATCTTGGCAAACGTTTTAGTTTGGGTTGATTTTGCTGCGGCTTAGCAATATGCGAGCGACGCGGTAGGATCGTTGCGTCCAAGGCGTCTCGGTGTTAGCCGGGTTGCGCTCGTGCTACCGCGAAGGGTTTCACTATGACGAAGAAAGTTAGAGCTGCTATCGACGCAATGGGTGGCGACCATGCCCCTCAAGCAATTATTGAAGGTGTCAATCTTGCTGCTCAAGCTGACCCCGATCTGGATTTTATCCTGTTTGGTGATCAAAAACAGGTTGTCCCGCTATTGGAACGTCATCGCCACTTGAACGGCCGTGTCGAATTTGTACACACGGACGTGGTCGTATTGCCGACCGATAAGCCGCGCGATGCGATGCGGGCAAAGCGTGCTGGCAGCAGCATGCGGTTGTCAGTTGAAGCCGTGAAGCGTGGTGAGGCGGATTATTGTCTGTCTGCGGTCAGCACGGGCGCGCTTTTGACGGTGGCGACTTTGGGTCTACGCCACATTAGCGGTATTGATCGAAGTGCCATTATCGCTGCTTTTCCGACTGATCGCCAGCCATTAGCGCTGTTGGATATGGGTGCCAATTTGGATGTTACCGCCCAGTATCTCCTTCAGTTCGGTATTATGGGGGCGATCTATGCCAAAATTATATTTGATATTGATAGGCCAACGATTGGACTGCTGAATATCGGAACAGAAGAAGGCAAAGGGCGTGGTGTTCTTCAGGAAGCACATGCTCTGTTCTCTGAAGCCAATTTGCCTGGTAATTTTGTTGGTTTTATCGAACCAGATCATATTAGCTTCGGTGATACGAATGTCGTGGTGGCTGACGGTGTCACAGGCAACATTACCCTCAAAACCGCTGAGGGAATCGCTAGTTTTGTTGCGCGCCAGATTCGTCAGGAAATCAAGGCAGATTTGCTATCAATGATCGGTGGCTGGTTGGCTCAGGGCGCTTTTAAACGTGCTCGACAGAATATTGACCCCAAAGTTTTTAACGGTGGGATGTTTATCGGCGTTAATGGGGTCGTATTGAAAAGTCATGGAAGCTCAGATGCGATTGCTCATCAAAGTGCCATATTCAAAGGGTCAAAGTTAGCAAGACAAAACGTTACCAGCCAAATTCGAGACGCTTTCGTCTCTTTTTCAGATGGTTAGCCGGTCTTTGGCATTTTGGCTTTAATTCGTTGGCGCACGGCTTGTATCGGTCATTTCCGATAAGTTTTTTCAATGAAAATGAAAAACAAATTGCGTCAATACATCTGCGATGGTTCTTGACCATGAACTCGCGCGCCGTTAAGCCTGCTTGCCAGCGCTTTGGTGAGATCAGGCGCGACAACACATTAGAAAATGTTTGGAACAAGATAGTATGGCTTCAACATCTTTAACACGTGCAAGTTTGGCAGAAGCGGTCTACGAACAAGTAGGCTTATCAAGGTACGAAAGCGCAGCTTTAGTAGAAAGTTTACTAGACCATGTGTGCGACGCTTTGGTTAACGAGCATTTGGTAAAAATTGCATCGTTTGGCACATTTGCAGTGCGAGAGAAAAACGCAAGAGTGGGTCGAAACCCCAAAACCGGTGTCGAGGCCACAATTTCATCACGTCGTGTCGTGACGTTTCGTGCTAGTCAAGTTCTGAAGAGCAGAGTCGATGGCACGTGGGACGGACAAATGGAAGACGAGTCAGTCGAGCATGCCGGATCGGACTGATACGGACGTAACCCCATTGCCCTTTTGATGTGTAAGTTATTGACGGATTGAGCGGTTCTGGGCCATGATCTGAAAGCGCACTGGCTGGCGTGAACAACTTTCAGGTGGTTTGGTGGCTTTGACTGGTAAAAAATCTGACAAAGCATTCAGGAATATTCGCGAGGTCAGCGAAGACCTTGACGTTCCACAGCATGTTTTGCGGTTTTGGGAAAGCAAATTTTCTGAGATACGCCCGCTTAAGCGTGGTGGTCGGCGGCGCTATTACCGACCCGAAGACGTGGCTTTGTTGAAAGTCATTCGCGAGTTACTTTATGTGCAAGGCTACAAAATACGTGGCGTTCAACGTTTGCTGCGCGAAGGCAAAGTCACGACAGTTGACAGTGTGGTTACCGTAGCGCCAGCCGAGGAGCTTGAAAGCGAGGGTTTGGGTCCGGATGCGATCACTGCCCCATCGCCAGGTTTGCTTGATCCAGAAGACCTCAACAATCAGAGCGATGAACAAGAGCCACTTGTTGTCGCTGAGTTGGAGGTTTCGGTGTTAGGCCGAGTGCAAAATCGCCTGATGACCGCGCGGTCTCGGCTTTACGAAGCACTTGATAGGACAAAGCCGCTAAAGTCGACGGCTTAACCAAATGACCCGACCAATGATTTCACTAGCCTCTAATTGGCTGTGGTCAAATGGTTGATACAAAGAGTTATCGCTGACAATTGAAGCCTGCTGCGTGGCGAGATTGACAGTGAGCGTTTTGATCAGAAGGGCTTGATCCACCGTCAGAAGATAAATACCATGAAATAACGCTGATCGCTGCCCAAGATCGATCAAAATTTTATCGCCCTTGCGAAGTGTCGGGTGCATGGTGTCATCGCACACGACGATGCCAATCAATCTGCTAAAGCTACTGTTGGAGAGGCATTGAAGTTTTCTTGAGGAAAAACAAAAATAATCCACCGGCTGGCCATTAAACAAAGACGGACCATCCCAAGAATATGCCGAGATTTCAAACACCGGAATATGTGCGACGTTGTCCTGGAAGTCTCTGGCATATAAACCACATGGCATTTGACCAGAAGACAGCCAAACCGCTTTATAATTGAGTTTATCGTCCTTGAGCGTTAAACTTTGCGCGTTGGTCAAGGTAGCGTTTACGAGTAGACGGTCGCTTTCGTCGCCAAACATCAGCCACCGCCAGCCAGCGGGGCATGGCAATCCAAGCGCGGCAGCGTAGGCTTGGGCTGAGCGCACTTTGAAGTTTCGTGAACCACTTTCATGTGCCCGGTAGGTTGTCGCCGAGAAATTAAAGGCAGTAGCAAATCCGCCAGCCGTCGAAAAACCAGCTGCAATCCGCGTTTGGCGTAGACGTTCGGATGCTGTTCTCATTGTCAGCTTCTACCACCTAAAAAATCAATTTAAAATCAATTTATAGTTGAAATTGAGGCGGCGCTACTCTAGTCAATGGGAACAAAAATAGAACAAAAGGAGTTTGCGCATGAAGCCGGCATCGATAGTCAAAAATTCTGTGAGGAAAACTGAGGATCTATCAGAGGCAATTATGGATCAAGGTTCAACGCTTAAAGGGAATGAAAAGATCTGGTTGCCCAAGTCCCGACGGGAAGCGCATGCGGCGGCAAAGCTTTTGTTTAACGACGAAGAGCATGGTCGGGAGGGGGAAGGGAAGAGTCGAGCATCCAGAAGAAATCGAGCGCTGGGCACAGGATCAAATTTGTTCAGTGGCCAGGAATTGAGACAAGCGCTGCTCGTAACGCTGAAAAGACTTTCAGCAATCGAGCGAGATTTTATTTTTATAGAGCTGACGCGCTGGTCGAATCAACAGTCGCCTGCGCTGTTCAGTTTTTGGCTATCGCCGCCTAAATGCCACGGCCAAAACACAAACAAAAGTTCTGCTTTTGCAGTCGTCAGCTATTATTATCAGCGGTTAGCGCTGCGCTATGAGCCTGATGTTATCCAAAAATTCGACGACTTAGGGTGGTTTGTTGCACGCAAGCGAGTTGAGACACCTGGCCATGCGGTCGAACTTTTATTCGACCAGCTTGTGCGTATGGGCTGGAGTTTACCAGCCCAGACCAAGGCAACAGGCGCCCGAAAAATGGAAGTTTTTCAGCGATGAGTGACTCGTTAGAATGGTACGCTAAACGCGGGTTACTGGCTGCCAGTGACGAGACATCAAAAGATAATGACGAGCGATTGAGGGCCGGACGATTGGTTTGCAGGTTGCACGCTGGCGGAGACCTCAGTACCGGCCTTACCGCACGTTATGCTGAAAAAGTGTCAAACTGGCAAAGCGCCGATCGACAATTAACAAATGTGGAACAAGGCTATGCCCGTCGACAGCAAGCGGACACAGTTTTTTTGGCAATGCCACCACGGACGCGTGCAATCGTCTATCGTGTATGTGTTTGTGATGAGCGTGTTGGCAAAGTATTTATGGAGCGGCTGCGGTGCGGCCTCGACGCTTTAACACAAAAAAACACAAAAAGTAAAATAAAGTGTTGACAAGGGTGCCCTCACGGAGTAAGAAGAAGGTATAAGCAGAGTTTTCCTCCCGCCCATGATAAAGCCCTCCAGTTTCTTGCTGAGATGGTTTTTTCGTTTTCATATCAATGCGTAAAGCAACCGAACAAATGAGAAGTCGGTAAGGATTTTATTATGAAACATGACCACCCGGAAACTCATAAAAAAGGAGCTGGGGGTTCGACGGCTGTCATCAATCACAAGGATCATCGAAAGGCATCTGCCCTGTTAGACGAACTTTCGTTTGATCGTTTGCTGGTCGAAAGTTGGGAGGGCTATTTGTCAGCAAAAGCTGATGGAACGCCAGCACAACGGTCCAGCGCATTAAAAGCGGTTTACGAGTACCTGGTTCAAAGCCGTAAGCTCAAAGAGCAAGGCGAGAAAGGGGGCCGACAGGTTGCAAGCGATGAAGAACTCATCCAAGAAATTCGTAAGCTGGTTGGCTTGCTCGCACCAACCTTGAAAGTGACGCTTCAAAACGATGACTAACTGGACGGAAGAGCAGCGTGCTTTGGCCTTAGAGCTCGTTCACAGTCTAGCGGAATTAAAGGATCGAAAAGCGGCGCGGTTTGAGTTTTATAAACCTCATCGTAGCCAACGAGCGTTTCACGCTATTGGTGCGACAGCGCGTGAGCGATTGCTTATGGCAGGGAACCAAGTTGGCAAGACCACCGCAGGTGCGGCGGAATTAGCGATGCACTTGGCTGGTGCATATCCGTCTTGGTGGGAGGGATATCGATTTCAACGGCCGATTGCTGCTTGGGCCGCAGGCGTGTCTGCTGAGTCAGCGGCTGCTGCGATCCAGACCCACTTGTTGGGGGGCTCGCCAACTCGCCAAGCATTTTTGCCATCGAGCCGCATTTCACGGCGGGTTTATCGAAATCGCACGGGGCTGAACGCCCCACTCGAGGGTTTGGCGATCCGGCACGCCAGTGGCTTGGGGGAGTCGCTCTTGACGTTTAAAAGTTACGCGCAAGGGCGAGAAAGTTGGCAAGGTGCAACGCTAGATTTGGTGTGGTTCGATGAAGAGCCAAATTTCGATATATACATGGAGGGTCTAAGTCGGACCAATGCCACCTCGGGAATTGTTTACACGACCTTTACACCGCTGAAAGGTCGTAGCCGCTTGGTTGAGCGATTTATCGATATCGCCAACGTTGATCGGGCTTTGGTCCAATTCCCAATTGACGACGCGCGTCATTTGAGTAAACAGCAGAAAGCCAAAATTCTGCAAAGTTATCCGGAGTTTGAACGCCAATCCCGTGCGTTGGGCGTCCCTTTGTTGGGCTCAGGACGTGTGTTTCCACTTCCGCCGGAAGCGTTAAGTGTTGTCCCATTTGATATACCGGTGCACTGGCCACGGTTAGGCGCGTTAGATTTTGGCTGGGAGCATCCAACCGCAGCCGTTGAAATCGCCTGGGATCGCGATTTCGATGTCATCTATGTTGTTCGATGCTATCGTGTCGCCAAGCAAACGCCGAAGCGACACTGCCAGATCCTGTTGGAATGGGGTGACTCTTTGCTTTGGGCATGGCCACACGATGGCTTGGCCCACGAAAAGGGAAGTGGTGAAGGGCTTGCCGCCCAATATCGCCATCACGGACTGTCTTTATTGCCAGCCCATGTGACTTTAGAATCTGGTGGGAACAGTGTCGAAGCTGGGTTGAGCCTAATGCTGGAACGCATGGAGAGCGGACGCTTCAAGGTTTTTGCCAATTTATCAGACTGGTTCGAAGAGTTCACTTTGTACCACAGGGTAAGCGGTCGTGTTCAAAAAGTTCGCGATGACCTGATGAGTGCGACAAGATATGCGCTGATGGGCTTGCGATTCGCCAGACCAAGAAATTGGCCAAACACGTTGCCATCGACGCCAGTAAGTGACCACGGTGATCGTTACGATCCATTAGAATGGGCAGAGAGATATTGAGAACAAAAGTAGAACAAATTGCGAGTATGGCCGTTTTACGAGGCGTTCAAAGGCATCATCTTTTCACGTGTTTGGGTTTGCTGCGCGACGTTGATCGCCAAGAGATGAATGCAACTTATGGCCAGGATTGGAATGAGGACCTGTTGGCTAAGTGTTGGACAGAAAATCAAATCGACGGCCTGACTTTTTTTAATGAAGATGCGCCGGTGGCTTGTGTTTTGGGCTGGTGCACCAGCCCTGGTCATTGGACGTGCGGTATGGTTGCGACGGATGACTGGCAAGTGATTGCACGTCCTGCAAGTCGATATTTACGCCGTCATCTGGCTCCCGTTCTCGCCGGAAACCGAGTCCGGCGCGCCAGTTGTGTCCTCGCCGCAGATGTCAATGAACCGTTACGCTGGCTCAAATTTTTGGGATTTGAGCTTGAAGGACGCTTGCGCCGCTATGGGGTCGATGGCCAAGATTTCCTGGTTCTATCCTATTTGCCAACATTGCCCAAAAAACGAAAGGAATTAAAGCGTGTGCAGCCCTAAG
>CAXBRM010000088.1:0-8089 GCA_963978305.1 uncultured Rhodospirillales bacterium | reverse complement strand
GTCATGATGAGATATTAGCTATGAGATGTGCTTCTGCCGCATGTGAAAATAGTGTTTATCTAATGGAACAATTTGCTAGAAATAATGTCCCAAAAGAACAAGTGAGTGAGGATGAAATTTGGGCTGTTCTACACGCTGGCAATATCAAGCGCGGTGGCGAATGGATTGAAACCAGGCTGTTGGCAACAGGGCCTCGAACCAATCCCTGGTTCCAGGAATGTGGTCCCCGCAAACTCCAAAACAATGAAATTCTTGCCTTCGACACCGATTTGGTCGGCGTTTATGGCTTTTGCACTGATATGTCTCGCACCTGGTGGATTGGCGACGAAAAACCGCGTCAAGACATGATTGATGCTTACAAACATGCTGTTGAGCATATGCGCACCAACGAACAACTGGTCAAACCTGGCGTTTCAATGAAGGAATTGACGTTTGAGGGGCATCAACTGGACGCTAAATATATTGCGCGACAATACAGTTGTCGGTTCCATGGCGTCGGCTTGTGCGACGAATGGCCGTGCGTTCCCTACAAAGAAGATTTCCAGGAAGGCGCCAACGACTATGTGCTTGAACCCGGCATGTGCCTGTGCGTTGAAGCCCTTGTTGGTGAAGAAGATGGTGACTTTTGTATCAAACTCGAAGACCAATTGATCGTTACTGACAATGGCTTCGAAAACATTACAAAATATCCGTACGATGAACAGCTATTGGGTGAGGCGTAAGTTGAGGGGCTCAACCTAAGTCGACACCGCTGCGCAAAGCACCGAATGAAGCATCAAAGCGCCGCCAAGGCCTGGCGGCGCTGCTGCGGAGACATGTTCTGGGTTGAGCGTGCCCACGCAATCAAAGTTTGAACATTGCCGTTAAAACGGTCTTCGAGCGCCTGTCGAATACTCAGCTTCAAATCATCGTAGACCCCAAACGCCAATAGATATGCGTTGTTCATTTCTGGCGAAAACAGAGCTGCGTAGGTATAGGGCGCCAGCCCGCGCTGGTTTGCTCGGTGCCAAGCACGAAACTGCCTGAATAAATCCACCTTAATCGCTCGCTTTTCCTCGACGCCAACAGCTGAATTTTGATACAGGGCGCTGAGTTGTAATCTCATAACCCGCGCGGCTTCCGACACGGCGAGCGCCGAGCGTTCATACTGGCGCTGATCGACAGATCCGGGCGCAAATTCTGACGTCAATTCTGGGAACGTTTGCCAAAAGCGAGCCGACAGAACCTCGGCGATAGCCTCCGCCAGCCCTTCATCGAAACTCGTATCTCCACCCAGATAAAGGGTAGTGTGAACAGTTTCATGAATGAGTGTCCGGACAAAATCGTCCGGTGCCATTGACAGCATGGCGGTTGTCAATGGATCGGCTGTCCAACCAAGCGTGCTGTAGGCGCGAATTGGAAAAATCGCCGTGTCGAAGCCCTGAGCAGCAAGATTCTCGCCATAAGCCTCAGCATCTGAGCGACGATAAAATCCGCGGTAGGCCACGCAGCCAACAACCGGAAAACAATTTTCAACCGCCGTTAAATCAAATTCGGGCGTTGCAAACACGTTGTAGACGACAGCTTTTTCATCCGTCCGGGCATAATGACGATAATTGCCACCAACAGACAACCCTTCCGTTTCAGCAAAGGCGATCACAACTTTGCTCAAACGCAATTTTGCTCGAACTTCCGGCGGCAGATCAGTGTTCGCGATTGCATCATCGATATCGACACGCGCGTTGAGAACGGCTCCATGACCCTCAAAAGCCTGATAGCCATATGTTAAGGCTTCACAGCCAGCAAGTATGAGCACAAATGAGATGCTAAAAATCGCCTTGCTTCGTGTGCGCATAATTTTATTTTATCTCACGCTTTGCTATATGCTCGCTGGCAGCGTAATGAAATTAAGTAGGGGTGACAATGAAATCAAAGCCTCGCGCATGGCAACGGATGCTGTCGGGTCGCCGTTTGGACCTCTTGGACCCTAGTCCCTTTGACATTGAGCTAGAAGATATCGCCCACGGTTTGTCACGCGTGGCACGATGGAACGGACAAACACTGGGTGAGCACCCTTTCAGCGTGGCACAGCATAGCCTTGTTGTACTGGACATATTTTGCGCCTTAGCACCCAAAGCCGATACGAATGCTAAGAAGGCTGCGCTCTTACATGATGCCCCTGAATATGTGGTCGGAGATATGATTAGCCCTTTTAAAGCGGCATTGTCACTCGACTATAAAGCTTTCGAGCAGCAGCTGCTGGATGCGATTTATGTTCGTTTTCAAATTCCACAGCCCATCAAGCAGAGCACAAAAATGATTATCAAGCGCGCCGATATTTTATCTGCGTACTGCGAAGCGACCCAGTTGGCTGGATTTAATGTTACTGAAGCCGAGCGTTGGTTTGGCAAACCAGAGCTGACTGACCTTCCAATCTTGAAACCATTCGCCCCTGAACAGGCGAAAACGCTATTCTTGGAAAAATTTGATGCTTTGACCAAAGACTAGAAAATATTGTTTTCCAATATTTGTTGGATTTTCCCTGCGCTTCGAGCAACTACTGGCTTCACGAATATAATTTTTCCACATTTTGGATGGATAGTGAATAGGAATACGGGCATGCTAGCGGGTGTCGGCTTTGCATGTATCATACGCATGGTCATCTTAACAAATCGGAGGTTCGTTCAATGCGACAAATAGTTCTCACCAGTGCAGCTGTTTCTGCCGTAGCCGCATTCAGCTTCTCACTGACCACACCCGTCGGCGCTCAACCTTTGAAAATTGTCGCTCCAATTACCGATAGCAATCGCCAGATTGTGGAAACCCAGGCTGGCGGTCCCGTATTTGGATTGGATCTCTCGTCGGATTGCATGGGCTTCTTTGGCGAGCAAGCCAGCGTCGAAGTCGAAATGGAACCAGGCCAGAATTTGGCCGTGTTTGTCGCTGGCGACAGCGACGTGACCTTGGCGCTTCAAACACCCAGCGATCAATTTATCTGCAATGACGACGCACTCGGCACCAGAAACGCAGCCGTTGAACTGACGGCCGACGAGGCAGGTGTTTATCAAATTTGGCCAGGATCATTCAATTCCGAGCTGTTCCCAACGGTTAAGGTCGGAATCACGGACCGCCTTCCAGCCAACGTGATATCTGACCAAGCAAACGGTTTCGATTTGGAATTTGCAGCTATTTTTGGGTTAAGCGTTGATACCGAAATTGAACTGGTGCTTGAGCCAGTTCTGCCAGACCCCTCAGCGCCAGATTCCGAACTCCCTGAGTTCGATGTTCCTCCGTTTATGAGCCCAAGCCAGCCAGACACGATGATTCAACTCGCTTTCAGCGCGAATGAACCGCTGTCAACTATCAACATAAATTGTGCTGGTATCGGCGCTGTGACCTCTCCGACCTCGATCACATCGGCCTACGCCGAAGAAAGAGAACTCGTATTCTTTGGCGCCAGTCTCAGCGACTTGACACTCCTCGTTATCGCCCCTGATGGCACAGTGGCTTGTAGCGACGATTTTGCGGGTTCCAACCCTTTGGTGAGTTTTAGCACGATCCAAGCTGGTGTTTACGAGGCTTATCTTGGTGTCTATAGCGGCGACGTCGTAGAAGGATCCTTGTACGCCGGACCAGCGCCGAGCACGGGAACGTCGGACCTTTCGCAAGATTTCCGGTATGGATTTGAATCGGCCATCGGCTCACTCGATACCGACACGTTCGGTAGCGGGCTACTATTACCCGATGACACATTTACCTCCGGACTAACACTGCGGCCCTTGGCGTTCTTGACCCCTGAAAATGGTACGATCGACATTGACAATCGCGGTGTCGAAATTGACTCAATGCTGGTTACCAGCGGCAGCGCCGAGCTCCAGGCCCTCGACGGCTTTTGTTCTGGCACCTCTGCCCAAGCCGCGACGATTGCTTTGGCGTTCAAAGAAGAGCTTTGGTACCAAAACGTGATCATAGAGGCCACCTCAAACACTGATGCGGTCATGGCAATTGTGGACGCTGACGGCACGGTGTCCTGCAACGACGACGGGCCCAATGGGATGAACCCGCAACTTACAATCACACCTCAAGGCCATGAGCCATACAAAGTCTGGATAGGACAGTGGTCTGGTTCTAGCGAACCCTTCACAACTCGATTCAGTGTACAAACCAATGCAGTAGAGTATGAAGACGCGCCCGACTTCGACGCAAACCCTCTGTTTGGTGAATACATTATCAACTTAGACGAAAGAACGGTCATCCGGTTTGCCTCAAACATGGAAACCAGCTTAGCGCCGATTTCAGGGTCGGGTTTGGATTGCCCAGGTGTTGTCAACACCGCACCATCAATCGATCTCACCCTCGACGAAACAACGGTTGGTGGCGCCAGCTTTGATGCTGGCGACACATTGCTGCTGCGAGGGCCAAACGAAACTTGGATCTGTGACAGCGACGGCAGCCTGAGTTTTGACACCCTCTTGCCTGGTGATTATCGCGTTTGGACGGGACCTGACTCCACTGGCTTAAGTGTTTCACCAAACTAAGTTGTCACAGCGGCCAAAAATATAATTTTGGTTCGTGGGGCGTTTGCCGCAAAAGGCAACTGTGCCATTTGGTGCTGTTGTCTTGGTCACTGTTTGGTTAAAAGCGTTTGTCAAAAAACTTAGGAAAAAAACCATGAGCCATTTGTTGGATATTCCGGCGCTGCTTCTGAGCCTTGCTGTCGTGTTTGGTCTCCTAAATCATTGGTTCTTCAAATTACCGCGAACCATTGGCTTGGTGCTGATCGCGATGCTCAGTGCGCTGGCGTACATGGCCATTGATCGCGCCATGCCAAGCCTTGGTTTGGTAGCCAAAGTTCAGCAACTGCTGGAAACAATTGATCTCAACAAAACACTTATGGAGGGGATGCTGAGTTTCCTGCTTTTCGCTGGGGCTTTGCACGTCAATCTAGAGGATTTGCTGAAGCGAAAGTGGCTTATCGGCAGCTTAGCCAGCTTTGGGGTTTTGCTATCCACCGCCCTCAACGGTCTTGGATTTTGGGCATTGAGCCAGTTATTTGGCCTCAATTTCTCATTGCCAATCTGTCTTGTTTTTGGGGCGCTGATTTCGCCCACCGACCCGGTAGCTGTTTTGGCGACGCTAAAAACCCTGGCGATACCAAAGGAACTCAAAGCCGTAATTGCAGGGGAAAGCCTGTTTAACGACGGTGTGGCCGTGGTCGTTTTTTCTCTGCTGGTTGCAGTTGCTTTCGGCATAAACGGACATGGCGAAGGTGCTGGTAACGCCACAGCCGCGGTTCATGCCGCTGGTGAAGCGGCGACGTCAGCAGCAAGCCAACTGCCCTCAGTCCTACAAATTGCTACTCTGTTCGCCACCGAAGCCCTTGGGGGCGCTGTGCTCGGGCTCGGTGCTGGGCTGCTTGCATTTTTCGCGATGCGGAGCTTGGATGACTACGTCCTGGAGGTGATGATTTCCCTCGCTCTCGTCACAGCCACCTACGCAATAGCATTGCACCTCCATCTCTCAGGACCCATTGCGATGGTCATTGCCGGATTACTCATTGGTAATCAGGGAGCAACTTTGGCCATGAGCAAGAAAACCCGGGAGCACCTCGAATTGTTTTGGGAGTTGCTTGATGAAATATTGAATGCCGTGCTCTTCTTGCTCATTGGGGTTGAGATCGTCGCACTCAGTCTGGCTTTACCACTTTTCGGCTTTGCCGCTGGTGTCATTGCTCTGGCAATTGTTGTTCGCTTTATTGCCATTGGCCTACCAGTGGCTTTGTTTCGGACACGTGTGGCCGTGCAAACAGGCCATACCCGTATTTTATGGTGGGCAGGCCTTCGCGGCGGCATATCTGTCGCGCTCGCCTTGTCCTTACCAGACTTCGAAGGCAAGGACGTTGTTCTCGCTGTCACCTACGGCGTGGTAATTTTCTCAATTTTGGTTCAAGGCTTGACGATCAGTCGTTTGCTAGAAATTTTCTATCCGCAAGCCAAAAGTGACAAAACGGCTGATGAACAGGGTGCTTGACGTACGCGCTAAAGCAAATCCATGGGGTTGCCATCGCGAACCACAACATTAAAGCCGCTACCCTCTCCATTGTCGAAGCGATAGGCTCCCTCGATGCCCTCAAGAACATAAAAGCAAAGGGTTTTATTGGCGTTCCATTCGCTCCACTGCTGGCAGATTTGATCTTCAGCAAAACCCCACCGACCTTCGTCTTCATCATTGACATACAAACCGCCAAGGCGCCCTGTCGGTTCAAAAAAAGCCCAATATTGATCATCAACCTGTTTGATCGTCTTGCCAGCAAAGATTTCGACAATCTGAGCCGACGTTAGCACAGTTGCGGTCTGAGCCATTGCCACGAGGGGCAGACACAGACCAATCAAGGCCCCAATCAAAACCTGAACGCACTTCCGTGAAACAATGACCATGCTTCTCCTACCGATCTGAGCATTTTAGACGCAACGGTTGTCAAATTTCACCAGCTTTATACTGCAAAACTGGTCGAAAAGTGACGAAAAAACACGGGAAAATTGGGATTAATTGAAACGGGCCTGCTCAGCCTTGATGCGCTTTGCATGTTTTTTGCGCTCATGGATCTCGAGATACATCTTCCGGATGCGGATCGCCGAGGGTGTAACCTCCACCAATTCATCATCTTGAATGTAACTCAAAGCCTTTTCGAGAGTCATCTTGATCGGCGGCACCAGTGTCACAGCCTCGTCAGAACCCGATGCGCGCACGTTGGTTAACTGTTTGCCCTTCAGTGGATTCACGTCAAGATCGCTTCCTTTGTTGTGCTCGCCGATGATCATGCCTTGGTACACTGGATCATTATGGCCAATGAATAGCGGTCCGCGCTCCTGCAACGACCATAAAGAGTAAGCAACCGCATTGCCCTGTTCTTGACTGATTAAACTGCCGTTCCGGCGACCAGCTATGGGACCTTTGTAGGGACCATAGTGGCTGAACACTCGGTTCATAATCCCGGTCCCGCGCGTATCGGTTAAAAATTCATTTAAGTAACCAATCAGCGATCGGCTTGGCGCGCTGAAAGTTATCCGTGTTTTGCCAGCGCCCGATGGTCGCATATCGGTCATTTCAGCTTTCCGCTCACTGAGTTTTTCAACAACCGAACCGGTAAAATCGTCATCAACATCACAGACAATGTCTTCGTACGGCTCCAAACGATCACCTTGTTCACTTGTCTTAAAGACAACCCGTGGGCGGCTGACACTCAACTCAAACCCTTCTCGGCGCATATTTTCGATCAAAACCGCCAGCTGGAGTTCGCCACGACCGGCAACCTCATACGCTTCATTACCCTCAGTCGGCTGAACACGGATGGCCACATTGACTTCGGCTTCCTTCTGCAATCGATCCCAAATCAGGCGGCCCGTGACTTTTTTGCCTTCTTGGCCACCTAAGGGACTGTCGTTCACGCTGAAAGTCATCGCCAGCGTTGAAGGATCAATCGGCTGGGCTGCCAACGGCTCGCCCACCTCGAGCGCGCAAATTGTGTCAGCGACTGTTGTTTTTGTCAGACCTGCCAGCGCAATCAAGTCCCCTGCCCTTGCTTGCTCGATTGGCACTCGTTCAAGGCCTCTGAAACCCAATATCTTGGTAGCACGGCCTTGTTCGACGATATTACCATCACGGTCCAGCGCTTTGATGGCATCGTTGACATTGAGAATACCGCTGTGCAATCGGCCAGTCAAAATACGGCCTAAAAATGGGTCGCTATCCAGTGTGGTTGCCAGCATGCGAACAGGTGCGCTCACATCAACGGCCGGAGACGGGACATGCGACAATACCATGTCAAACAGCGGATCCATAGTCTCGCGGGGGTCTTCCAGTTCTTTGGCAGCCCAGCCCAATTTGCTCGATGAATATAACACTGGAAAATCGAGCTGATTGTCATTGGCATCCATGGCTGCAAACAAATCAAAAGTCTGGTCAAGCACCCAATCGGGCCGCGAGTCACTTTTGTCGACTTTGTTGATACACACAATCGGGCACAGGCCCAACTTTAGCGCTTTGCCAAGCACAAATTTGGTCTGCGGCATCGGGCCTTCTGCAGCGTCGACCAGCAAAATAACACCGT
>CAXBRM010000087.1:0-8104 GCA_963978305.1 uncultured Rhodospirillales bacterium | reverse complement strand
TCAATGGCTTAAGGCTGATAATTTTGCCAACGACGCTTGTGATCTTATTATCATTGATCCAAGGAATCACAGAGTTTCTGCCCATCTCCAGTTCAGTACATTTGGTGCTCGTCTGGCAAGGCGCAGCACTGTTTGAGATTCCGCTTCTATATGCCGACCCTTATACGCAACGGGCGATTGATGTCGCCGCCCACGTCGGCACGCTGGCTGCAGTGACGGTATTTTTCTGGCGTGACGTCGTTCACCTTGTGGTTGGCGGGTGGCAGTTTGTCACTGGACAAATAGGGACTGCGCAAGCACGTCGCTTCGGACTGTTGGTGCTGGCGTCGTTGCCGCTGATTTTCGCTGGTTTTGTCTGGTCATTGTTTGGCGAAGCGGGGTTAGAGCGACAGCTTTGGGTGATCGGATCTGCGAGCATCCTTTTTGGTCTGATGATTTGGTGGTTTGATGCTCGGTCAGACTCGCGTTTAGCCGAAGATGATTTGAACTGGCGGCGCGCATTGGTTTTTGGTCTTTTCCAAGTACTGGCACTGATCCCGGGGACCAGTCGAAGTGGCATCACCATGGCTGCCGGTCGCGCTTTGGGTTTTTCGCGTGCTGCTGGCACCAAAATAGCCCTGCTCATGAGCATACCGGCCATCCTGGCAGCTGGCAGTCTTGAGGCATTCAGGTTGATTACAGCCAGACCATTTCAAGCCCCTGAGGGCGTCTGGAGCAGTGCCGGTCTTGTACTTGTCGTTAGCGCGCTAACTGCTTACGTCACCTTGTGGCTTTTCACACGATTTTTGCCTGTAACTGGTTTTTTGCCGTACGTTGTTTACCGTGTTTTGCTTGGGCTGGCGGTGCTGACGCTCGCTTGGTTGCTGTAGACGATCATCATTAGGTTCTGAATGAGCCAAGCTTTCCGCCAGGAATAAACTTATCCAAATAACTGGGGAGTATGGCACGAAGGTCCGTTGCCTCAATCCCGAGGTCGGTGAGCGTCAGGGCGCCTTCTGGAACAACATTGTCGACGGTTAGCGATTTGACTTGGTCAATTGTGATGGGGGCGCCTGGCAAGGAGCCGAATGCACCAATGATCTCTGCGACGCCCCATGGGATTGATATCATCAGCCGCCGTTCGCCAATAACGTCGAGCATCAGTTCCATACATTCACGAAAACTCAACACCTGCGGGCCACCCAATTCATACGTCTGTCCCTGTGCCGTATCCGATTGCCAAACCTCGGCCGCCGCCTTCGCAACATCATTGACATAGACAGGCTGAAACAAAGTGTCACCGCCGCCGACCAAAGGAATAAACGGCATCGCCGCAAAACGGTTAAAAAATTGATCTTCAACGCCAAAGACAATACTTGGCCGTAAAATCGTCGCCGATGGGAAGGCAGCTTTGACGGCTTCTTCGCCCGCAGCCTTTGCTTTGGCAAGTTGACTTGGTCCCTCAAAGCTCGCCCCCATCGATGAGATTTGAATGAGCCGGTCAACACCGACGGAAGCACACGCCTCGGCGATCGTTTTCGCGCCAAGATGGATGGTTTTGTCAAAGGTTTGTTCGGCACTTGTTGGGGCGAGTATAGCGACACAATTGATGACCAGGCTGGCTCCGTCGACAGCAGCACGAACTTTATCTGCTTCCTGTACGGGTGCGTAGACCCGATCGATCTGTCCGACGGCACCCAATGGCAGCAGGTGACGCGAGCGGCTGGGGTGACGCGAGGCCGCGCGGACTTGGTAGCCTGCTTGGGCTAGCTGTGCGACGATGTAGCGGGCTAGGAAGCCGCTGGCGCCAAAAACGGTTGCGACGGGTCGAGCTGAATTGGCACTTGACATGGCAAATCCTCTTAAACACTGATCGTTGTGTTGGGGCGGGCGGTGATCGACAAACCCGCCAGCACGAAAGCTGATCTCTAAAGTAGCTTGAAGTGGCTGGAACTGGAACTCCCAATCGACGCCGTCGCAGCCGCGCGTTTAGGGTATGGCTAGTACCGCCGCGCGCTTCCGTGCCGTCTCGAGGTTGCCAGCGATCCTGACCGTTGACTTTATCGCTTGTCGCTCTTATCACGCGCCGACAAACGTTGTCGATTGAGCGGCGTGCCCAGGTGGCGGAATTGGTAGACGCGCAGGTTTCAGGTACCTGTGGCCGCAAGGTCGTGGAGGTTCGAGTCCTCTTCTGGGCACCATTAAATCCAAACAGATGATTTGGACCAGTCTTGAGAAAATATTCGGCCAAAGCAGTCTAAGTCGCCGGCCCTCGGCCGTCTGCGTACTGAAGGACACTGTAACCAACGTCAATACTTTCTCTCGCCATAGAAACCCCAACCGCTAGCGTGGTTTTTCTGGGGCTAAAGACGCTGATAAACATTCGAACCGGCGTGGCAAAATCAGCGGGAAGCGGCATCCTGCGGATCTGGCCGTGACCTGAATGTACAGTTGTTGCGTCGCTGCGGACCAGGACTTGCTTTGGGCTGGTATAGGGTTTTAGTGGGTTTAACATGGACACGACTTCGGATCCGGGTGCACAGGCAAGCAAGGAAGTTGTTATTGCTCTTGTGTTCTCATTTCGGTGCCACTGTTGGCACCGCCGTCACTGTCGATGCTGACCTGAAAAACGTCTTCTAAGGGTACGTTAAACACGCGAGCGATCAGAAAAGCCAATTCGAGCGAAGGGCCGTATTTTGCATTTTCAATCGCCACGACGGTCTGACGCGTCACCCCGATCCGTTCGGCGAGTTCTTTTTGCGTCATCTCGTCCGCATCAAAGCGCAGACGTCGGATGTTGTTGTTGATGGCGATAGTCACTTTTCCCATCAGGCAGCGCTCCAACGATAAAAGATGAGCATCAAGACGCTTTCGAATAGCGTTCCAACGGCGAATGACAGCACGATATACTGCAACACAACCAGTGGCATGCTGCCTAGCGCTAACGCAACCATGCTGGCCACGAATCCAACGCCGGTGATGATATAGGAAACTCGCATAGCCCGAAGTTCCAGCAATCGGTCCCGTTCGTCGACGACGAAGCTGGGTTCGGGGTCACGGTTGATGATGCTGATGCCGATGCTGGTTAAAATCTGGACGCCAATGGTCACAATAATCCCGCCGATAATCAACACGAGAATGCCGCGGCCAATCGTTGTCGCTGCGCTCGCTGTGTCGAGCAAGCCACCGTCAATGGCGCGCCAGATCCAGTAGAAGTAGACGCCGAAAATGAGGATCCCAGCCATCAGATTCGCAACAGCCTGGCGTTCTTGATAAGTCATGTTTCTTTGTCCTTGTGTCTTTATTTTATTACTTGATGTATAGAATACTATACCTCAGATAGAGATAGCTTTTAGAAAAGTCAAACAAATTTGACATCAGGAATGAAATTTTTGACGGATTTAGCCATGCATATGTTTCATCGGTCGACTTGATTTTGCATGCTTTTTTCGAAGCGATCAGCCGCGACTGCCTGGAAACAGGTGTCCGCCCAGATACTTGCTTCCTGTATCACAGCCAAGCGTGACAACCCGTTTGCCTGGCCCCAGTTCTTTTGCTAATTGCACCGCCGCAACCACATTCATGCCGGTAGAGCCTCCCCCGAAAACGCCGAGCTTGCTCGCAAGTTTTCGTGACATGTCGAATGCGGCCTGTTGATCAATTGTCCTGACGGCTTCAAGAGCGTCGAGGTCTAGAAAGGGTGGTTGGAAGCCAACGCCAATGCCTTCGACGTGATGCGGACCGCCAATGCCTGTTGTCAGAAAGGGCGATTGCAAAGGTTCCAGCGCAATGACCGTGGGGTCGTGACCCGCAGATTTCAGACCATCAAGGGTGCCCATAAGTGCGGCGCCGGTCCCAACAGCCGCCACCATGACATCGACCGAGCCAGGTAGCTGGTCTGCAATTTCCCTGCCCATCGGCTGATAGCCGCTGCGGACGTCGGGAGATCCAAATTGATCGCAGTAAAAGGTATTTGGTTCTTCCGCCATTTTGTAAGCTCGGGCTTTCATGGTCGCAATCAATTCGGGGGTAATTTGACCATTGTCACTGGGTTCAACGATGACTGTTGCCCCAAACGCCTCCATGGCAAGCCGCTTGCTGTCGGCGAACGCATCTGAAAAAATCGCTGTGAATTTAAGCCCTAAAACAGCCGACACAAAAGCCAGCGCCGACCCTGTGCTGCCCCCTGTGTATTCAACAACCTGGCTGCCCTGCGAAACCTCACCCCGCTCAACCGCTTTGCTAAGCACAGAGAGAGCCATCCGGTCCTTGTAGGAGCCGGTCGGGTTCCCACCCTCTAACTTGATCCATATCTCAGCCCCATTGCTGGGTTCCAGTTGTTGAAGCCTGATTAATGGTGTTCGCCCAACCGCTGTCAGTGCATCGTGTCGCATCGGATCCTCCTGTTAAGCTGAAAGTTTTATGACGGGCTGCGCCAAAGAGCATTCCTGAATCGCTATAACCCATAACTGTCAAAATTTCATTCTTTGACCATTGCTTGAGCAACACTGCGGATTACCTCTCGTATTTAGAATTTATCATCGACATTCAGCTCAAGGATGGCTTGATCAATGCAGGCGTTACTGATCGGTTCAATCGGTGTGCTCACCGAAACTTCTGAACTCCAACGCCAGGCTTATAACCAGGCGTTCCTTGCCCATGGCCTCGATCATTATTGGAATGTTGCCACCTATTGCTCTGCCTTGGTTGAGCCAGGTGGTTTGCGGCGTTTGAGCAAGCATTTTCCTGCGCTAGGGGCCGAATTGTTGGCGCGGGTTCATCACGATAAACAGAGGTATTTTGATGACTTGGCCCGAAAAGGCTTGACGCTTCGCCCTGGCGTAAAGTCGATTCTTGGTCGTTGCAAAGACCGAGGAATTAAGATCGGCTTTGCCACGACTGCGGCCCCCGAAATTATCCGATCCTTGATCGTCAATCTTGAGGATCATTTGGATTTTGGTGTTTTTGACATCATGACCAGCAAAACAGATGTGGCCAACGAAAAGCCATCACCAGACGTCTATTACGTTGTTATGGAGCAAATGGGTGTAAAGCCCAACAACAGCATCATCATTGAAGATAGTTACGCCAACTATCAAGCAGCCATCACAAGCGGCGCTCAAGCAGTCTTTTTCCCTGGCGAGTATGCCCAGGTGCCTGACGGGGTTGCGGTGGTGACGGACTTGAGCCAGGTGGATGTCGATGATATTTGATTTGGCTGCGGCCTTGTCGTGACAGTCACGCCAAGGCAGGCCGTATGCCAGACTAAGAACCCTGAATGTCGCGTTTTGCCCATTGGGTCAACAGCCATACCGCGACCCCAATGATGGGGACCGCGCCTGCGATGATCCAGGCGGTAAACGGATAATTTAATGCTGTGCCAACGTAGCCCAGCAGACCGACCGCATAGTATGTTAGTGCAATCACCGAGAAGCCTTCAACAGCTTTGGCCAGTCGCACTTGCTGCTTGGTTGATTGCTCCATGCTGGTCAATAGCTGCTGGTTTTGCTGCTGTATTTCGTTTTCAAGGATCGCGTTATAGAGACGCAAACTGTTGGTAACCGAGGCCTCCAGCTGTTTTGCTCGATTGTCGAAAGCAATTACGGTGTCTACACCCGGTTTTAACCGCTGGGCGATAAAACCACTAAGCGTTTGCCTGGTGGCGTGAGACACTTCATCGAGCTCCGTGAGCCGGGTTTCGACAATACTATAATAGGCCTTGGTGGCGGCAATTCGGTAGCGCACGCTGTCCAATAGTTGGTTGGTGTCGATTGCCAGCTGCTTATAGATGGTAAGTGCCTCAGCCAAACGGTCGCTATTCAACTCTTTCAACGATGCTGTTACATGAGAATAGTCTGCCTCTAGTTTCTCCAGCGTGCCGAACTGTGGCCGAATTTGTGTCAGGCCACGCAAGGCGCCAACCCGATACATTTCTAAATCGATCAGACTTTTGATGAACCGACCTCTCTCGGCTTCGTCGGCAAACCTACCGCGGACAACCATGTTGACACAGCCATTTTTGCGCAGCCAAAAATCAGTCAGGACCTCAACAGTGCCGCCTTTAAACGTGCCACCCAATAAGAAACCATTGCGCAATTCGCCCTGCTCAACCAACGTTGCTTCATTGTCTGTCAGGAAAATCCGCAGCGCGGTGACAAGCTCCCCGTCTAAAGAGGTTACGTGCTTTAGCGTTTTTTTGCCTGGCGGACCGTTGCCCGCATAGGTAACTGACCAAAATTCAGTGTGACGCTCCCACCGGAGAACCCCGTCTTCAACGCTCATTAAGCTATGGACATCGTTTAACGAGACAGGCCCCCAAAATGGTGGATCGGTAAGTCCCTGGACGACCCAATGCCAGACTTCGGAAACCTCGTTTGCCAATGGAACGGCTGGACGGCGGTGTGCCTCGGCATGAGCATGCACGGATGCTTTTGATAATCGCAAGACCGGATTGATTTGAGGATCTTTCATCGCCGAATAAGAAATCTCGAACAAGACCGTTCGTTTGTTTGGGGGTTGGTTTTCCTTGAGGCATGCCGATGTGGGCCCATAAATCAGCCAGTGGCCAATGGCAAAAGACGTCGATGGTTAGACCATAGGCCCAAACGCAAAACTGCAGCCTGTCGTCTTGAGATATTTCAATTTATCTTATCGTCAAGGTGCCACGCGCGCCACCAACACAACGTACTGGTTGCCATTGATGCTAGCGCTAGTATCTGCGCTTGGCTCGTATCTATGGAAAAATGCTGGTCTGCCCACAGTGGGCAAATCAATGCGAGTACAAACTGCTTATGATCCACTAAGCAGATGGATTATTGGTTTTTGTGATGAACCGGAACCGGGTCGAAATTGCCATGGAAAACAATTCGTCATGTGGGCGACAAATGCCGCCACTGCTGAAAGTGCCGTGTCCGGGCCTAAGATGGTGATGGGAGCGCGTAAAATAACGGCGCTCCCAGCGTGTCAGCAGAGCAATCTTAGCGCATCAATCTCATGCCAAATGAGCGATCGAGCGTGCCCAACTTTGACGCTCGCACAAGCATTTCTTGGAAGGCATCACTCATGCCAACTTGATCCATTCCTTTGCCTAAGGTCACTGGATCCGGTGCTGAGTAAACCACACCGAAACGTTGCATATCTGCGGTGATAACGGGTGCCCACATCGTTACATTCATGCTGTGAGCACTCACCATTTCCTGCGCTTCAGCGATCAACTCAATGGCAGCCGCCATATTTTCTCGCGGCAAAATATACTCACGGACCAAAAATGTCGTGTTGCCTGGCTTCGGTTGACCAGCAATCAGGCGCGATGCCTCGGGCCCGACAACCTCAGCCGAAGGGTTTGATTCTCGTTCTGCCATCAATGCTGCCCACGCTGGATCAGCCATAACGTTGAGATTGACTTTCATCATGTGTTCCATGCTGTCGAAAAAACCATACAAATGCATGGTCCCGGCACCGTGACCGCCAAGGATTTGCGTCATCGACACATCCCGTGCGCCATTACGTGAGATGATACCGGCAGCGGTGCGCATCCGCGCCTGTGCCATTTCCATTTTACCAGCCATTGGCGTGCTAATGCGACGTGTTGCAAACATATTAACCTCCTACCCTTATATATCTGTTGCAATTTCTTACTCTCAGCTTATTTTAAGACAAGCTTATGACAAATATCGATGCGGCGGTTGTTGTTTGCACAAAACATCAGCAATTTGGGCCAATTAAACGGAATAAATCGAGAAGGCGGATGTTTTTAACGCTAAAAAATTTCTATCTTCTGCCGAATAAAACCGTCTTCGATCATAAATTTAATTAATAAATGCGGAAATATTCTCTGATTGGAAAAGTACCGAAAACAGCGATAGCAGGAAACTTTTGCGGCCAAGAAAGTCTGATCATAAAACTGTCTTACGGCGTCTCGCCGGTGTGATTGAATTTTTCAGCCAACCACTGCAGATTGGTCTTCGTGCTGTTTGATTGTCGACATCCGATTTATTTGTTTTGTCCGCGTGTACGGATAACTCGCCTTTGATATCTGATTCCATCCGCTTGTATCAACGAACGGATGCAATCCGTAACCTTAAGCATAGGGAATGTTTACACCATGTCTCATGAAGAAATGCGA
>CAXBRM010000086.1:0-8153 GCA_963978305.1 uncultured Rhodospirillales bacterium | reverse complement strand
GCGCGCAGTTAGCCCTGAGACGACAAGAACGACAGGAATGAATGAGATACCTGAGAGAATCACCGCTAAGCCTGAAGTACAACAGGACGCCAGCACGCGATCGGACTTGTTGGGCTTCAGGCATGCTCACTCAACCCCGGATCACTACGCGCGCGCGAGAAGAATCGAAAAGTGGCCCAGACTTTACTAGGATCGGGAGATAAAGCGCGTAATGATCCGCCGGGAGTTACCCCCGTTAAGGAACACAAAAGTGGTGAGCGAAATGGTGAGCGAGCATAATCGATTTACCACTAACCTATTGATTAAATGAAGTTTAATCAAACAAAGTGGCGGTGAGAGAGGGATTCGAACCCTCGATAGAGTTTCCCCTATACACGCGTTCCAGGCGTGCGCCTTAAGCCACTCGGCCACCTCACCTTTGCCAGCGCCATTACTTAGTCATTTCGCTCACGGCAATCAAATCCATAATCGATGCGCATCGCTCAAACGCGTAAACCGCTAGAGTTCTTCGCGTAACCAATCTTCAATCGCTTTTTTTGAGGCATCATCAGCCTCAAGCCACCGCTGCCGAGCCGTCGCCGCTTCGCCGCCATGCCAGCGAACCGCTTCGTCAATCGATGCGGCTCTGCCGTCGTGCAAGAACGCCCCAACGGCAAAGGCGTCAGCCAAATCGGTCAACGGCGCCGTCCGCCATAAGTTTGCCTGTGCGCCAAAGGGATCGGCAAGGCCGTTGCCGATATCATGGAGCAATAGGTCGCTGTACAGGCCATTGTTGTCGACATGGCACGCTGAACATCCAAGGTCGCCAAAATAATGCGGTGCTTGCGCGCGACGCGGTGGCTGTAAATGGGTCAAATAAGCTGCAATCGAGGCAACATGATCTGGCCCCAACTCAGCGCGTTCAACGCCTAAATCTTCACGAAACGCCGCCAGAATTTGAGCATCCAGGGATACTTGTTCACCCTTCCAGCCAAATCGTCCCACTGGCACCTGGCCGCGAATCCCGTCCCCATTGGCATCGTCTGGATCAGCACGATCGGCAACCTGAGCATCGCTGAGAGCAAGGATCAATCCCACGGTTCGTAGACTTGGCGCGACACGCCGGGCGAAACGCTCGGTGGCCAGCGGCCGCGATTGCTCAGGCCAATGTGGGTGACCATTGCGGATGAACACTTCAGGATCATCGAAGAGAACGGCACGATCTTGTAGATGGCCACCAAACCCCAGGCGAGGGTCGACAAGCAAATTATGAGGGGCGATGCGATCTTTCGCGTGCGCTCGACCACCGTTGGCACCTTCATGACAGCCCAGGCATGACCGTTCAGTGAACAAAGGGCCCAAGCCATCAAACTCAGAAGCCTGTCCAGGCACATCAGCCGTCCATACCCTTGCGAATAACTGCTGACCCCGTCGTGCAGCAGACGCTCGAGGATCGGCCGTGTCGATATCAGCAGCAGGCGCCAGTTCGACTTGAGCTGGTAAAGGTTGTGCCCATGACAACCACGGCCATAGCAATGCGATCATAAACCCTGCTATCAGGATCGACACGCATGGAAGCGCAACCGAGCCCATCTTGCGGCCTGTCCATGATATTCCGAGAACCATCAACAAACTGATCATTTTGTGCCAACATAAGAACGCCGAGTAGTACCACGGCCATGTTTGCTCCGCGCTACCACTCGGCTCTTTGAATTGGAACCTTGACGCCACAAGTCTTATTTTTGTTTTGGTTATTGGGAAACTTGCACCCCAAGGTTCCACCCATGACCGCTTCTAGTCCGCACTAGACTTTTGTTTAATCGCCAAATCGTGTTGGTCTGCACCACGATCGTCAATCGCCCGGGTTATGGGTTAATCACGGTGAGCATAAAATCTATATGCCCGATACCCTCCTTACAGCTCTAACAATGTTGGGAAGGTAACAATTTCGTAAGGCAGGTCGCGGTTGCGGGCGCGATGGACCAGGCTTTGGTCTAACAGTCCGGTCGGCACCAGGCCATCGACGAGTTCCCACATCCGAGCCACCTGCTCCTCCTGCCCGAGACGTTTGAAATTCCAAGCTCTCAGCAAATATGCATGAGCTCTTAGATTGCTCTGGCCAGATTGACTGCTCGCCCCGGTCGCAAGGTCTGCAGCCCTTTGGTGCTCACCAAGCCCCGCGTGCAACAGAGCGCGAAAATATGCCAAACGAGAACGATCAACAGCTGCCACGACCGGCATGGCGTCCAAATGCCGAAGGGCACGGGTAAAGTCTGCAGCCCAAAAGGCTTGTTGGGCCAAAGCCAACTGTTCGTAAGCATCAAACAGTCTGGGATTGACGCCATCGGCGGCAAATGTTGCCCCAGTCGGACCATCGAAGCCAACCTCGACAAACTCACTGTGCGCCGCTGTCGGTGCGTTGCCGGTCGAGTGCCAAAGCGTTTGATTGTAAGGATCCAAAACCACCCCAGCAGACACGCGGCTGTTGGCGACAACATCGCCATGAATCGCGTTTGTCGGCCCAGTATGTCGCAATACCTCCAGCGCATCACCAGCATCCATCAGGCGACCATTGGTTTGATCCAGAGCATTTTCCAGATTGGCTAGGCGTGCGGCGCTCTCGGCGTCCACCTGATAGTTTTCACTTGTCCCAACAGCACGCGTGACGTGGGCAGCGTGCGCGACTGTCAGCGGCTCACCTCGCGACAGGGCAACCTCAATACAGCGTTCAATGCCACACTCCAAGTGCGCCAAAGCCCCAAATCGGTCAGCTAACAGCACAACAGCGCCAGTATCCCGTGCTTTCGCATTGTAAAGTTTGCGAACCGCTTGATCGACACTCGTTGCTGATTGCAAAACCTGGCGATAGGTAAACGGCATTCCATTGTGAGCGCTCGGCGACCCACCTGCCGTCGATGTAACAGTCATCGCCAATCCACGCTTGTTAATGCCGGCGACAGGGTGGCCAGCCAGCGGCCATGACGCAATCATAAATGAAATAGCGTTGGGCGGATGGTAAATCCGAATTTGATGGCCACCAGTGGACTGCCGTTGCTCGTGGGTTAAATGAGGCGCCAAAGGTGAGCCAATCGCCTTCGCTAAATAGGCCTGTGCGCCATTGGAGAAACCAAAACCTGAAGCGCCAACTTCCGGCTGAAAGCCCATTTCTAATGTCATCCAAGCCTTTGCCTGGTCGCCTTCCATCGCAGCGACAATTGCCTTAACTTCGCTTGCTGCGCCGGTGGTGTCGGTCATCTGAGCTGCCAGCGCGTTTGAAAAGGCACCACTTTGAGCAATTGTGCGCCCGTAAGGATCATCGGCAAACCGAGCCGCTGCAGCCGTTTCACTTGCCGCGACCATCTCAGAAATCTCCGGGCCAGCCCGCAAACCCCAGGATGTACCAATTTGACGATAGGTCCCGTTTGCAACGAGCAAATCAACCTCGCCCAGTTGCTGTGACGCCGCCAGGCTGTTGTCGATTGATCTGCCTTTGACGAGACCGCCCATCGATGTTGCGCTGCAGCCACCGAGGCTAACAGCCAAGCCAGCAAAAACGAGAGTCAATATACTTCTCGCCTTTGACCTTCTGGTAGAGTTCGTGAGGTCCATAATTGACCGCCTATGTCTGAAATGCAGAAACTATGCCCTGAACACTATTTCAAACAGCATTTGGGAGTCTTGCCCAACATTAAGATCGCGACATATACCCGCAATTTATCACACATGTGTTGCGCTCGGCGTACAGCATTATCCGCCTGCAGTCGCTTAATGGCTCAAATGTCTTTGTAAAACGCATATTCTAGCGATTGGCTTACGTCATGTAACGGCCGCTGAAGATCTAATTTTTGCATGCCATGCTTTTGGTAAAAGGCGTGAGCACCAGTAAACCGCGTATCAGACCACGCAATCACGCTGCCTCCACCGCGTGCCAATACAAAAGCCATCATAACGTTGAATAGCCGAGTGCCAACACCAGCTGCTTGCAGCAAGGGTCGAACATAGAAGCGGCTCAATTCCCAGTCGGCAGTTGCTGGCGCAACGCTAGAGGGCGTCGCGCGCTTGACGCCGGCACAGGCTTCTATTCTGCCATCCAGGGCTTCCAATATGTAATAAACGCCACCTTTTCGGGCGTAAGTTGACGCTGGCGACGCGACATCGCTATTTTCATGAAAGTCAAAATAACAACCCCGAAATTGCAGGAAACACTCCGCCATAATTGACAAAACGGCATAGCCATCACTGTCTAATGCCGGGCGCAATAGCAAACCTCGCACCTCAGAGGGTCCACTTCCAACAGTAACAAGAATAAATCGTCATAACAGCACCCAGAATGCACCACGAAACCAAGCGACCGGCTCATCGGCATCATGTGCCGATTTGTGGCGTTGAAAAGCTCGGGCTCAAGCATGTCCAGCCGAACCTGCGGTCCGGCTGTGACTGCAATTCGCCTGTCATGTTGCAAAAACAATTGCAAATCAAAATTTTATATGTAAATCTATGTAAAATTGTTTTTAGTTAAAGATATGTTCCTTCAGTTGATATCATGGTTTAATCCTGTTTCTGTTGTCAGTGCCACTATAGTAGCGGTCGTTGCTGGCATTTTTACGGTTGGCTGCACCCTTAAATTGGGGCCATTCGCCGACCAGTCAGACCTTGACCAGTGGTCGAATAGACTCGCCGAGAGCAGTCGGCTTTATGTGCCGACCACGGAAGGTCCACACCCGATTTTGATTTATATGCACGGCTGCGTACGGTTTGTTGAGCACGCTGATCTTTGGGGTCAGGCATTGGCAAGCCAAGGATATGCTATGCTCATGATTGATAGTTTCGGTCCGCGCAATATTGGCGAAAGAGCACAGCGATCGGCAGTGTGCACGGGTTTCAGGTTACAAGGTCGCGAGCGCTCCGGCGATCTTTGGGCAGCCCTCAATATGATCAAAAAGAATATTGGGCTCGATGGTGCCAATATTGACAGCAGTCGAATAGCTGCAATTGGTTTTTCCCATGGGGCTTGGTCAATTATGGATATGATGACCCAGTGGACGACAGGCAAGCTACCAGGGTCTTTGACCTCCACGCAGGTGCCACCACCTGTTCCGACAGTCCAAGATCTGAAGGCCCTGGTGCTTTTCTATCCCTGGTGCCGCGCATTTAGTCTTACGCAAACCGTTGGCGCTTGGTCTACAATTCCACCAACCCACTTTGTTCGCCCTTATAACGATACCGTTGTTGGTACCGATGGCTGTAACAAAAATATTGCTGACCTCAGCACCGCTGCGCTTGCCTCTGGTCAAGGACCCGTGTCAAACCTGATAATTGACGCAAGCGATCATGCTTTTGATGAACCAAGCGGCGATCACATCCCTTTTGAGCCTGTGCCGACACAGCAGGCGATTGATAGCGTTATCAGCTTTTTGGACCAGAGTCTTTAACGCTGGCCGCCCCAGCCAGTGAATTTCCGTGCTTTTTTGAGACCAAAGCGGAAAGTACTTTGGCGGCGAATATCTGGATCCGGATAGGCTGACCCACCAGGTAACCAAGTTTGTAGTTCGCTGATATAGGCCTCTGGCAGACCGAACGCCTCAGCGCCCGGCAGGATGGCATGTTCAACGTAACCAGGAATCGGAGCCGCACCAATCGTTTGGTCAGAAGCTGTATATACGGTAGCAAGCTGGGCTTGGTTCAACGGTTTGACGCTCAATTTCATCTGCTCACGGTAATAGATCCCCCGCGCAACCGCCTCGTAGCGGTCAAGATTCGCCATATGGCGTGCATGACACCGCCAAATAACGCCCCAAACCGCCTTGCCTTCGGCGCGACGGAGTGCCGCAGCACCTAGTTGATTGATGATAAACTGCCAGTCGTCGAGCTTTGCGACCGCCATTGCCACAGCGCCCGGGCAACGAACCGCCATCTGTTCGGCTGACATATTCGATCCATAAGCGAAGTACAAACCCGGCATAGCAAATATTTCTCCTTTTTCGGGGCCATCTATCAACAAACAGCAGGAATCGTCTAGTAGCAGACCAACTACCCGCGAAATGTCGCCATGCCCAAGACAGACCTCAACCATGCCGTCGCCTCAATTGACCGTCCACGCCTCAATTAGGTAGATAAGCCACGACGAGCTCTGCTGGTTCTCCCAACTGGAAGCGACGTCGTCTATCATATTCATTAAGGTTCCCGGGGTGCTTTGAGGCGAAGCACTTTGGCAGCAAAGGGCAGCGACCATGAACCAAAAGCCTGATGACCTTCGATCGTTTGAAAAGCGATTGAACGATCTAAAGGCTGAGGTTGCACCAGCAGACGCCCAGCGAACCCCGCTCAAACAGGGGTTCACCATGATGAACGTTGGCATGACGATCGTGTTTTCCTTGGTTGGCGGGATTTTTGTGGGGGCGCTCATTGGTCTTGGTCTCGATCGCCTGCTGGGCACCAGTCCATGGCTGTTGGTTATTATGCTATTTTTTGGTTCGGCGGCCGGGATTACCACGGCGGTTCGGATGGCCAAAGAGTTGGAAGCACAACAACCAAGTGCCACGGATACAGAGACCTCAGCATCCCATTGGGATGACGAAGACGACGATTGAGTGACATCCGCGCAATAGCGGGGCTACGACAGAAAATAAGGTGGTGCCGGATGGCCAGTACAGAAAAATGCTTTACGAACGCTGAGGATGTAGCGGCGCAGTTGAAGCAATTCATGCCCCAGCCAGTGTTTGGTTGTGACAGCCCCTTCAACGTCGGTGCCAACGCCGATTGGCTCAATCTTTTTAACACGAAGTACCATGCGGGCCTCAGCCTCACCCAAAGCGGGCTGTTCATGATCATCACCATTCTGACCATTGGTGCGCTTATGGCGTTTGGGGCCAGCAACCCAAGGTTGGTTCCAGGTCGGCTTCAAGCGTTTGTCGAGATGCTGTATGACTTGGTCTTCGGCTTCATGAACGACATGCTCGGCGAGAAGGCCAGAAGCTTCTTCCCGATCATTTTTGCTGTCTTTCTCTACGTCCTGTTTGGCAATTTATGGGGCATGATGCAGTTCCCAATTCCTGGTTGGCACCCCTTCACTTTCACCAGCCACATTGCGGTCACCGGTTTCATGGCGGTATTTTTGTTTGGCCTGGTCATCATCCTGGCGATCCGCAACCACGGATTCATCGGCTGGTTGGCCCATTTTGTTCCAGGGGGTGCGCCCTGGTACATTCTGCCAATTTTGGTGCCGATTGAGGTAATCTCTTACTTCGTTCGCCCCATCACCCTATCGCTACGTTTGTTTGCCAACATGATGGCCGGGCACGTTGCATTGAAAGTTTTTGGTTCGTTCAGCAGCTTAGGTTTGGCCGCCGGTATTGGGATGGGCATCGTTGGCACCATTGGCGGTTTGCTGCTCATTTTGCCAATAACAATGTTAGAGTTCTTGGTCGCAGGCCTGCAGGCTTATGTGTTTGCGATCCTCACCACCAGCTACATTATGGATAGCGTGAACGATCATCACTAAATCGAAATTCCGGCCGGTGAAGCGCACGTTAAGGCGAGCATTGGTTGGCGAATACTCCTCCAAAACCCCTGGAAAAGCAAAGGAATGGGAAAATGGAAAACTTGCATCTTATTGGCGCCGGCCTGGCCGCAATGGGGATGATTGGCCCCGGTATTGGCTTGGGTATCTTGTTCGGCAACTACTACCAGGCGGTTAGCCGTAACCCAGGCGCTGCACCGCAGTTCAACACTTGGATGATCATTGGCTTCGCATTGACCGAGGCTTTGGGTATTTTTGCCTTCTTGATTGCTCTGCTGCTGTTGTTCGGGGTTGGTGGTTAAGCTGCATACAGCAGTATTCTGAGCCAGGGAAACACTCGGCCAAAAGGCTGTGAAACATCGCCTTTTGGCCGGATATGCGGCAATCATGGTACCGGTCACTCGGCCGAGACACCAGCATCACTGATTTGTCGGCTCGCCCAGTACAAAGCAACAACCGTCGCAGCTGCGACACCAGGAGAAATCAGATGCCACAGTTTGATCCAGGCACATTCGTGTCACAGATTTTTTGGCTAATCGTCACGTTTGGTGTGCTCTATTTCCTGATCATGCCCTTCTTTCTCGGGAAATTGGGAAAGGTACGTGACGAACGCGACGACAAAATCGATGGCGACTTGCAACGGGCTGAGCGCATG
>CAXBRM010000085.1:0-8280 GCA_963978305.1 uncultured Rhodospirillales bacterium | reverse complement strand
AGGGATTTGCCGGTGGCAAACGTGAACTGATTGAGTATCATCCGCCCTGCTCAGCGCCACAAGCCAGGGCTTGGGCCAGCCGGATCCATTTGGAATTTTGCGCAGCGCTCGACGCGGCACGCAGCAACCCCGCCGCTGCCATCTCCGGGCCAGAGCAACAGGCGTTCCGCCGCCTGTTCCATAAGCAAAAAGATCAACATGCCGCTGCAGCGTCCGGGGCAATCTTCGATCAGCATCTGGCGGCGTTAATGGCGACCCACAATGTTCGCCTGACCACCGCCGATCACCACCAGTTTGCCAATGAGTGGGATGCGATTGCCGGCAAGCCAGCCGCCTCAGTTTCTCGAAGCTGGTTGTTGGTTTCTTGCTCGATGGTCGAGACACGGGCGTAAGCGAAGGTTCTGGATATAGCGATTTATCGGTAAATTCCGAAAACAGTCCTATTCTGACATTCTATCTAGTTTTCGCTCTCACCGATTTCTCTTGCGCTCCTCAGCCAGAATTCGAAGATTTTGTTCTTCTCTTTCCAAAGCCCGGATGACCGCAGGTCTTTGCAGAATCCGTTTCTCAAATGACGCCAAATTCGTGTACTGGCTACCGTCGTATCCCGCAGAATGAAGCCGCCACCAGATCCAGAAAAAATAGCCATCACAGATCGACCAAGTCTCGCCATACCACCAAGGCTGATCGGAAAGCCGCTGGTTAATCAGAGCCATGTACGGATTCAAAGCCGACACAGCAGCTTCACGGACCATATCAGCTTTTTGCGCGTCGGTGACGAAAATGTCTGGCTTGGCTATTCGCGTTACAAAGGGATGCAACGTGCCTGAAAAGAACGCCAGATCAGCAATTTGCTGGACCGACGCTAGGTCATCCTTTGTTTCGGGGAGGAGATTGGCTTCGGGATAGGTTCGATTGAGCCAGGTCAAAATGGCGACATTTTCAGACAAGGCATAGTTGTCGATGACCAGCACAGGCACTTTGCCCTTTGGATTGACAGCCAAAAATTCTGGCGATTTGTGCTGCTTTTGGGCCAATCGAACCAGCTCGGTCTCAAACGGAACGCCAATTTCCTCTAATGCGATGGTTGGAACGCGAGTGCAACTGCCTGGTGCAACATACAGCTTAAGTTTTGGGTGGGACATAGGCTACCTCTCTTCCAAATTAGCCTGAAAAAGGCAGCCGCATGGCACGGGCAAAGGTAAAGATCTTTGACTTCAGTCCCAGCCTGGAAATCTGAGTAATGGCCTCTTGGTCTTGCGGAGAAACAGCTGGCATTCCGGCTTCAATCCGCTCAACGCCCAGCTCGTCAAGCTTAGTCGCAATCTTAATTTTGTCGGCCACAGAGAACACTATGCAAGGGGTTTGTTCACCATCCCGCATAGTCGCATCGTGAATTTGAACACTGGGTGCTAAGTCTAGATCATTGCGGACGTCAGAGACAACATTGTACGGCGAAACCCACCATTTGCCTTCTTCGAAATAGTTCTCACGCATGGGAGCTTCTGCCTTTTGAGGATTATCATGTGCCTAGCAAAATATCGATTTTTTCATCCAGGTTCAACTGGGTACTGGGGACATTTGGCATGTTGTGGAAAATCTCAGGGTAATCTGCTATGTCTGGGTGCGATGTTTAGGAGTAATGGCCATTTCAAAAACGCCGTCACAAACCAGCAAGGTCTATATCGCGCTTCGCCAGGATATTATGTCGGGCGCGTTGGCACCCGGGCAAAAGCTAAAGATCGAGGATCTGATCAGACAGTACGAGGCCGGTAACACGCCAGTTCGCGAGGCCCTTAGCCTGTTGACATCTGACGCCCTGGTTGAGCGTCTCGACCAACGCGGCTTTCGCGTGGTTCCGGCGAGCAAACAAGAATTCGAGGAGCTTTTGAAAACTCGGATTTGGCTTGAGCAGCGGGCCTTGGCTGAATCCATTCGCAACGGCGACGAAGGGTGGGAGCAAAATATTGTGTCGGCGCAAAGATCGCTGGCGGAAACGGATCGATCGCTTTTGGCGGACCATTTCGTTGCGAACAGCGAATGGGAAGTGCTGCACAAACGCTTTCATATGGCGCTTATTCAGGCTTGCGCTTCTGCGCCCTTACTGAAATTCTGCAACCAACTTTACGACCAAAACACACGTTATCGACGGCTTGCTGGACAATCCGCCTATCCAACACGTAAGGTAAATGACGAGCATGAGGCCATAGCCGCTGCCGTATTAAGCAAGAACGAAGCAAAGTCATTAACTTTGCTAGAAGATCACTACCATAACACGGCGCGGTGGGTGGCAGAGAGGTTTAGCTAGCCGCATATCCGTGCCATTTTTTGAAGGGCCAGTGCTTTACTGAGCAACATATTGGCACAACGGCGGAACGCTAAGCCTTTACCAGCACGAACATCAGACGCGGGTTCTTGTCGTCCGAGCAATGGTCAGGGAACGCTTACGTCAGCGTGTCGATGGTTACGTTTCTTATGGTCGTCTTTCGGGCCTTAGCCCAGCCGCCTTACAGCATGGCGGTAGACAGAATGGGGAAGTTAATCAGCAAGATAAGGACAAGTAGCATGATGCCCGCGAAGGGCAGAGCACCGAGGAAAACATCCTTAAGCTTGATGTCCGGATTGTTCAGTGTTGCCTTGATCACAAAGCAGGATATGCCCAGCGGCGGTGTTAACAGCCCGATCTCTGCCCCGATCACTGTGACGATCCCGAACCAAACGAGGTTCAGTCCCATGCTTTCGATCAGAGTGAGAAATAATGGCACAACGATCAGGATGATCGACGCCGTGTCCAGCAGCGTCCCAAGTAATAGCATCAACACTACGTATATCAGCATGATGTGGAAGAAGGACAGCTCATAGGTTTGCAGGACCGTTTCCAGCTCGCCCGGCAGGCCCGCATAGCCCAGCATGCGGCTATAGAACGACGCCATGGTAATAAGGAACAAGATCGCCGCAGAAATATAGCCTGTATCTACCAGGGTTTTCCAAAATCCTTTCCAGGACAAAGATCTCTTGAGTAGCGCGATAACCAGGGCAAGTGCTGCACCGACTGCACCCGACTCAACAGCGGTCATCTGTCCTGTATAGATGCCGCCCAAAACCACGACAATCAGAAAAGCAACGGGCAGCGACTTGCCCAAAAACTCTCGCACCGACATTTGAACTGGCTCGCCCTGCTTTGAATCGACGCCAACAAACTTTGGCGTAAACTTGCCCATAAAGACAATGGCAATGATGTAAGCGACAGCCAGGATAAGACCCGGAATCAGCCCCGCCTTGAACATTTCGCCCACCGATTGCTCGGCCACAAAGCTGTAGATAATTAGCATGGCGCTTGGCGGGATGATCATACCAAGAACAGAGCTTCCCGCGACAACGCCAACGGCAAAACGCTTGGTATAGTTAAGGCGCAGCATCTCTGGTACCGACACCTTGGTAAAGACAGAGGCAGAGGCAATGGACGAGCCCGTCACAGCAGCAAAGATCGCGTTTGCGCCCACGGTTGCCATGCCTATACCTGCCGTGACCCGCTGGAACAGAAAATTCATGACATCATAAATATCCCTACCCATCCTGGCCTGGGCGACCAGTAAGCCCATAAGGGTAAATAGCGGTATGGTCGCGAATTCGTATTCCGTAACACTGTCGGCGACAGCCACCTTTAGGAAGTTGAAGGCCAGGATCGACTTGCCACTGATCAGCCAAACCGAAAAGAACGATACCAGGCCAAGGGCGACTGGAATATAAAGCCCCAGATAGACCAGGACGACAATTAGCGCGACCGACAACGCGCCTATTTCAACGGGGCTCATGTGGTTTCATCCTCGTCCATATCACTATGGGTTTGATTTTTTAACGGGTCACCAAACAAGGTCTTCAGCCCAAAGACAACGGCCGCCAATGTTACACCAAAAGCAATAGCCAGACGGGCTGGCCACCAGGGGGCAGTGAAAATACCGGGTGTGCCAAAGTACTCGCACCTTTTGCTGGCGGCTGTTAAGTCGACAAATAAATCACCTGTAGGCGGTGGGCCAAAATCAGGCTGGCTAAAGAAATGACAGGTTTCAAAGGCCTCGAAAAATTCAGGCCAAACAGTCCAGGCAATCATCACCATAAAGGCAAAGGCCATGGCATCAAGAACGCGGTTGGCTACATCGGCGATCGTTGGCCGGTCGCTGAAAAAGCCAGACAGAACGCCTTCAGATCGGGTTAAACGATTGGTTCGGACCACATCAGGTAATTGCAGAAAAACGATCAAAATCATCGAGAAGATGACCAACTCAGCGACGCCCTTAATCGGGGCATGTAGCACCTCGCGGGCAAAAACATCGCTGTTAATCAAGGCGACTAAACATAACACCACCAGCGCTCCGCCGACGTTTGCGACGACGGCAACGGCCGTGACCAACCTTTGGACAGTACGAATTATTGAACTTATCAAGGGCATATCACGACCGCTGCATTGTTATGTTGTCAGTGTGACTGGATGCAAAATGCCTTACAGGCCTTCTGTCCAATCGCGGATTGGGGTTTCACCAGCCGCAACCAGCTTGTCCATGTAAGCCTTTAGCATTTCAGTACCTGGGGCACCAGTTGCGTCCAAGGCACTGGCCCACTCAGCCGCAATGTTTGGCATGGAGTTCGCCCAAGCAGCACGCTCTTCGGCGGTCATTTCAACAACTGTGCCGCCGCCTGCGATGTAGGCCGCTAGAGATTCTTCTGCAACGCCCATGGCAACGTTAGCAACCTGGTCACGATATTCAATCGCAACCTGCTGTAGAACGTCCTTAACAGCATCAGGCAAACGCTCCCAAGTGTCAGCGTTCACAGTAACGGTCTTGGTGTTTACGGCGCCGAAGTCTGCCTTGAGCATATAAGGCGCAACCTCACTGATCTTGTAGGTCTGAGCTGCTTCTGGCCACGTCATCACCCCATCGACAAGGCCCGTCTGAACCATGTTGTAGTAGTTCGGCAGACCGCCGCGTACGCCGGCAGCACCTTCGATACCTTCTAGGTAGCGCAGGTTGTAACCAGCAGCAGCTACCTTCTTGCCTTCAAGATCAGCCATGGAATTGATCGGCGTCTCGGAGAACATCTGGTAGGTATCCAGAACAACGCCAGTCGCCAGGTAAACCTGGTTTTCAGCCGCCAGCTCTGCTGCCATCTGTGGGAATTCACGAGCGATCTCGTCAACTGCCTGCGCAACGATACGTGCGTCAGCTGACACAAACGGTGTGACTGCTGAGATGCCCTGGCTCGGCAGTGCCGAGTTGTGGAAAATCGTCGTCACAATGCCGATGTCCCCTAGGCCCAGCTTAATCCCTTCTAGCCCACCACGAGGCTTAACGATCTGGCCGCCGTAACCTTCCTGCCAGTTGATCTGGTAATCGCCAGTTTCTGCCAACAGTTCGTCAACGCGTGGAATAAAAAAGGTCGAGAACTCACGTACCCACATCGAGCGCTCGGGGTAACCGTCGATGGCGATCATGTTGATGGTTTCCTGAGCCTGTGCCGAAACGCTGAACGCCAGCGCAGAAACAAACCCAACTGCCGTCATGGCAATTTTTGACAATCCTAACTTCATGATTTTTCTCCTCCCATGAAATTACATTTTAAATCAGCCTTTTGGGCTGTCACTAAGCCGTCTCCCACGACTCATTTATCCTTGGCCCAGCGTTCTTGAACAGCTTGGCCACAGGACAAAATTTGGCAACTTCAGCTTTAACAGCCTGCAATTGCTCGTAACTTGCGGTGCCGTTTGAGATCACCCTCAGATCGATGCTTTCAAACGGGACTTCGATTTCTTCGGATAAGGTAATGCCACGCTCGGTTGGCTCGTCAATGACCTGAACCAGATCGCGAAGCTGTACCTCTGACGCTGAATGCGTTGAATTTTCAGCCTTTGCCCGTATTTCTACGGTTGTTTTCATCGTTACATTTACCATCGAGGTGCCTCCCAGCACTCACAAAATGGGCGATTTCTTCAGATGATGCTGCACACGTCCCCAAACTCAAACCGTGGCAATTTTTGGAACAGCGCCGTTTCATCTGCGTAACCGATGTTACACAGAAAGTTGGACTTTAGGCTTTGACCAGCAAAGAACTCTTCGTCCACAACGGCGTTGGAAAAACCAGAGATTGGACCACAATCCAGCCCAATGGCCCTGGCTGCAATCATGAAATAAGCGCCCTGCAATGTCCCATTGCGGAAGGCGGTGGTTTCGCAATGTTCGGGCTTGCCCTCAAACAGATGACGCCGATCCTCGTGGGGAAATAGCCGTGGCAGCTCTTGCCAGAACTCTGTGTCATAGGCGATTATAGCCGTCACGGGCGCGCCCATAACCTTTGGCACGTTCGCGGGTTTTAACGACTTTGCCAGCTTTTCCTTTCCCGCCTCAGACCGCACAAAAACAAACCTTGCAGGACAACTGTTCATGCTGGTCGAGCCCATTTTGACCATGTCATGCAGCTGACGCAATTGCTTGTCACTCACAGGCCGGTCGGTCCAGGCGTAGTGCGAACGCGCGCCTGTCAGCACCAACTCGATTTCATGCTTGCCAAGCATTGAGATACGTTCGCGCAATGCTCTGACAGCTGCTTGTGCTTGCTGACGAATATTCATTTGGCTTCTGCTTTGCTGCGACGTTTTGACCATGCAACAATGCTTAGAGGCTTTTTTAAACAGGGTCAAATAATATCGATATTTTTGTCTAAGAGAGAACTACGCTTATAAGAATCTTCAGGATTGGTATTCATTCGCTAGCAGGAGGTCAAAATGCCAGAGTGGGAAGACTATAAATCTGAAGCTAAGAATCGCGGCTCATTGGCCATGGAGCTGTTTGTTGTTTCAACTAAACCTGTGAAAAGTCCCGAAGAATTGCGGGCGGTTTTGCCAGCACATCTTGCTTATCAAAAACAATTGGAAGATCTGGGTGTTTTGGTCATGGCTGGACCGGTGTCCGATCCGACAGGCAAATTGATGCAAGGCGAAGGCATGATCATTTACCGTGCCACCTCGTTGGAGGAGGCCACGGCGATCACGGCTGCAGACCCTATGCATGCCGAAGGAATACGCGAATTCAGTATCCGAAAATGGCTGGTGAATGAAGGCCGGTTCGATGTGAGTTTAAGGTTATCCAGTCAGAGCTTGGCTCTAGCCTGATGAGCGCTGTCAAATTAAAGCAATTTGCCGTTTTGGCTTGATACACTTCGCTCGAAAATGAATGGAAATCGCTAAGCGGAAGATTTGTCTACGCTTCCGCCTAAATCTCAATTCAGAACTCCGAAGACAGAAGTATTACGTAATTTTTCAGGTGGTGTCGTCATGCAAGAGAAATGTTTTCTTCGTTGGAATCAATATACGCTGTGAGACGCCCACGCGCATGTTATGGAATTTAGGCGGCCCAATAGGCGTTTGGAGCCGCTGAATTGGAATGACAGAAATTCCGGGCCTCGAATACGGAGATTTGGGGGAAGTTTGCCAATAAAACGGGGGCCAGCGCCGATGGAGAGTTGTCTAAATGAGTCTTTGTCAGATTTATGTTTCAGGGCTGAAACATAATGCCCCCTCAACGCCGGCTTGAGGAATTTACCTGAGGCCGAAGGTCAAGTTCCGCTGGTTCAAATATCCACTGACACCTTGCCAATTGGGTTGGAACAACACGCAAGAATGTAGCCCTCTGCAATGTCATCCTCGGAAATCCCGCCGTTGTGGACCATGTGCACATCGCCGCTTGTTTTGCGGATCTTGCACGTCCCGCATACGCCAAATGTACAGCCGGACGGAATATTCAGCCCGTTGGCTTTTGCCGCGGCCAAAATGGTGTCGGTCTCAGCTACTTTGGCCGTGACGCCCGAGGCGGCGAAGATCACTTCCGCGCGGGTGTCTTCGTCGGGGACGACATCGTCCAGCACAGGCACGTCCGCTTCGGTTTCCGTTGGCGCATGGAAACTCTCCTGATGGTAACGGTCCATGTCATAGCCCAGACCTTGCAGGGCCTCGCGCACAGCTTGCATGAAGGGTTCTGGGCCGCAGCAAAAAACCTCACGCTCAAGGTAGTCTGGAGCCATCAGGCTGAGCATCAATTGGTTGAACCGTCCCTGAAAACCCGTCCAGGGTTTGTAGCGATCAGGCGTTTTCACAACCCACTTGAGGTCAATCCCCGGCACCCGCGAAGCCATATGCTCCAGCCGTTCGCGAAAGATGACCTCGCCGGGTCTGCGGGCGCAATTCACGAAAACGATGTCAGGCTGACTGCCGAGGTCGAACATAAAGGT
>CAXBRM010000084.1:0-8386 GCA_963978305.1 uncultured Rhodospirillales bacterium | reverse complement strand
CGCAGTGGATCAGGCGAGTCAACCGTTAGCTATGTGATCTTTGGGTCAAATACGGCGGATGGGTTTGATGCGAGCTTCGACGTCTCCAATCTCAATGGCAACAACGGCTTCGTGATCAACGGCCTGGGCGGCGGCGATAGGGGGTACAGCGTCTCATCTGCTGGCGATATCAATGACGATGGCATTGACGATATCATTATTGGCGACAAAAGCGCAAATCAGGAGGGTGGCGAAAGCTACGTTATTTTCGGGATGTCAAGCTTTGACCCGGTCATTGAGCTGTCAGATCTGACTGGCCTGGCTTTAACGGGTCTGGCTTGATCCACGCTATTGGTCTCCCTTGCCTGTCTGCCAAAATTTGTGCCCCCGGGACAGGATTTTTGTATCCCAGCGTATCGGCGAAAAACGCCGCTGACGGGGCTTAGCGCGTTGGATCAAAGCGATCGCCCATTAGCTCGGTATCACTCAGCATATCTTCCTCGCCTTCGCCCAAAGCATCCGTCTCATCAGGGGTGCGTGGGTCCAGCGCCAGGCTCGCGTTTGTGACCAGGCGGGTTGGCATCACGACAATCTCTTCCTGGTCTTCAATGCTCATGCTCTCACCGCGGACCATCCGGATGATCGTGAACAGTGCCATCACCAGGGCCATGAGGATCATCATTGGCAAAAAGAGCTGAATGCCCAGATATTGCATCAGCACTCCACCAATGGCGGGGCCGACGAATGCTGCGGCGGAGTATGCCATGACCATCGCCGACGCGGCGGCGACGTACTTTTCGGGCTTGAGATAGTCATAGGCGCGGGCAAGCGCGATTGGATAGATCATCGCGGTGCCGCCGCCGATGACAAAAAACCATGCAAATAATTCGCTCAGGCTTGCGCTCATTTGCACTCTCATGAAAGCCCCGGCGCTCGCCACGCCAATCAACAAAAAGACTGACAACAGCGCGACCCGCCGATCGACCCGGTCGGCAATCAAGGCCAAGGGAATTTGGAACAGCATACCGCCAACAACAATCGCGACATTAATCAGCGTAATGGTAAAAGTATCAATTTCCAATTTGACCAGATAGACACTGGTGAGTGTGTATAAAGAGCCTAAGATCAGCCCGGAGCCAATCGCACCCGTAAGCGCCAGGGGCGATACCTCAAACAATTCGCCAAAGCCTTTTGGCCGAAACGGCTCAGGCGCTGGCGCCGAGAGGCGCGTTAACACGATCGGCACCAACGACACCGAGAGGACGACACTGGCCATCAAAAACACAGCGTTGCCATCAACATCAACGAGGTTGACGCACAGCATGCCCAGAGCTTGACCGAAATAGGTGATAAACTGATAAAAACCGACGACCAGCCCGCGTTGTTTTGGGTTGGCCGCATCACTGATCCAGCTTTCAAAAATAGCGAGCAGGCCACCAAAACAAAGCCCAAAGATCAGCCGCAGGAGCATCCAAACCCATTGATCCTCCACCAGGGCATGGAAAATGACTGCTGCACTCAGAATGGTCGCGTAAGCAGCAAAAGCGCGGATGTGCCCAACCCTTTCGATCAGATCCCGTGATCGGACGGCGCCGACAATCAGACCGACATAGTGAATCGACAAAATAATCGCAGAAATACCTTCATCGTACAGCGTCGGCACTTTAATCGCCAAGCCCATGCCAAGTAGCATCATGCCGATCATGAGGCAGAAGACACCAAGAAATAAAGACGACATGCGGAGCAAAGCAACGGCTTGGGTCAACATGGCAATGGTCCTAATCTGAGCAAATATATGCTGGTTTCAGGGCGCGAGACTCGGGCGCCACAATGGATCTGAGACCACCGCCTGAGACAGGTCAATGTAAATTCGATCCTGAAGCAAGCCGGTTTGATCATGACTGCTTAAATTTTTGCACACGGCCCACGACGCAAAGCAGCACCACGGCGGCATAGCAGGACGAACAAACGCCGACTGATCCCCAAAATAACGATAACTTGGCCCTTAAGGCTTCTAAACCGGCGGCTTCCAGATCAGTTCGACAGCGGTTTCGGCTGTCAACAGTTTCGGTCGTTATCCAACCGCCTGTTTCGCGCCGAACAAGCTCTCACGGCGCTTTGCCTTTTCTTCTTCAGTGAGCTGATCAAAGTCTTTGTGATCGTCGGCGAACAGCTCAAGCGCCCGCTCGACAGCCGGGCGTTGCGCTATTTTAGCATGCCATGCTTTGGCATTTGGAAAATCCTTGATATCGACACCCTGACGCTCTGGCCGGCGCATCCAGCCCCAGCAGGCAATATCGGCAATACTGTAATCATCACCGGCCAAATATTCGACCTCACCCAAGCGTTTATCGATCACACGGTAAAGACGGTTGGCTTCATTTGTATAGCGTTCAAAGGCGTATTCAATTCGTTCAGGCGCGTAAATTCGGAAGTGATGAGCCTGGCCAAGCATCGGGCCCAAACCACTAATCTGCCAACTTAACCATTCGAGACACGCAATGCGTTGCCGCGCACCGGTCGGAATAAACTTGCCCGTCTTCTCACCAAGATATTGCAAGATCGCGCCACTTTCGAACACACTAATCGCCTGACCATCCGGTCCGTCATTATCAACAATCGCCGGAATTCGATTGTTGGGCGAAATTTTCAAAAATTCCGGTGCAAATTGCTCACCAGCGTTGATGTTAATTCGGTGTGGCCGGTACGGGAGCGCGCACTCCTCCAGCATGATACTGATTTTGTGGCCGTTTGGCGTCGGCGCTGAATAAAGATCAATCATATTTTCCCCCGTCAAAATACAATCAAAAATAGACTGTTACTGTTAATGAATCTTTATTGGCTTATTTTGGTCGGGTAATCCTGCGTTTTTGTTATCAACAGCATTCGTTATGATACCTTCGTTACGGTACCTTAACCCAGCTTTTGCTTCAGTAATTTGTTGACGACACCGGGGTTCGCCTGTCCGCCCGTTGCTTTCATCACCTGGCCAACAAACCAGCCAACCAATTTCGGATTTTCCCGTGCCTGCTCGACTTGTTTGGGGTTGCTGCTGATTAAATCGTCGATGATGCCGGCCAGTGCTCCTTCGTCACTGACTTGCTTCATGCCTCGTTCTTCGACAATTTTGTCTGGTGCCTCGCCGGTATCGACCATAATCTCAAAGACTTCCTTGGCTTGACGGCCAGAGATCGTGCTGTCTTTGATCAGCGTAATTAAGGTAGCAAGATTCGCTGCTGACACTGGAGAATCCTGCAGCTCAAGGCCGGCTTTGTTCAGCGCACCAAATAACTCCACCATCACCCAGTTAGCAGCCAGTTTGGGATCACTGGCCTTTGCCACGTCTTCATAGTAATCGCCCGTGGTTTGGTCGGCGACAAGGACACCAGCATCATATTGGCTCAAGCCATAGGCTTCCATAAACCGAGCCCGCTTTTCATCGGGCAATTCAGGCAGCGACGCAGCGATATTGTCAACAAAAGCCTGCTCTAAGCGGACAGGCAGCAAATCCGGACACGGGAAATAGCGATAGTCGTGCGCCTCCTCTTTGCTGCGCATGCTTCGGCCCTCGCCCTTTATCGGATCGAACAAGCGCGTCTCTTGGTCAATGTCGCCACCGGCCTCCAGAATCTCGACCTGGCGCCGGGCTTCAACCTCAATGGCTTGCCGAATAAAGCGTAGTGAATTGACGTTCTTGGTCTCCGTGCGGGTGCCCAGCTGCGTTGAGCCAACAGGCCGCACCGACACATTGACATCTGCACGCATGCTGCCTTGCTCCATATTGCCATCACAAGTGCCAAGGTAGCGCATGATGTTTCTTAGCTTTTCAACATAAGCGCTGGCTTCGTCACCGCCACGTAAGTCTGGCTTGCTGACAATCTCCATCAACGCCACACCGGTACGGTTTAAGTCAATAAAGGATCGCTTTGGGTCCTGATCATGGATCGATTTGCCTGCATCTTGTTCGAGATGAATACGCTCAACACCAATGTTTCGGCTCGACCCGTCTTCCAAATCGATGGAGATGACGCCTTCGCCAACGATCGGATGATACAGCTGGCTAATCTGGTAGCCTTGCGGCAAATCGGGATAAAAATAATTTTTTCGGTCAAAAACGCTGGTCAGATTAATTTTCGCTTTGATGCCAAGACCGGTCCGCACTGCTTGAGCGATGCATTCGCGGTTAACGACCGGCAACATGCCCGGCAAAGCGCAATCGACCAACGCGACATTGTGGTTGGGGGCAGCACCAAAAGTCGTTGACCCCCCACTGAACAATTTAGCCGTCGATGTGACTTGGGCGTGGACTTCTAAACCGATAACGATTTCCCACTCGCCGGTCCGCCCCTTGATTGTTTGAGCCATGATTGATCCCCTATTCCACGACCTTTGGGACAGCGAAGAAATCTTGCACACGGTCGGGTGCGTTGGTCAACACGCGGTCCGGCGCATTACCATCGCTGATTTGATCCTCGCGCAGTGGCGCATCAGATTCCAATTCCAACACGTTTGCAATGGGTTCAACGTCGCTTGTATCCACCTCGCCCAGTTGCTCGACAAAGCCCAGAATGTTGCTCAACTCACCAGCAACTTTTTCTTTGTCAGCCTCAGGAACCGTCAGTTGCGCAAGCTGCGCGACTTTCTCAACCGTTGTTTTGTCAATCGCCATTTGTTTGGATCCGTGCCATAGCTTCACTTCTGAATTTACCGTCTAGCGCAAAAAGGATAACGAACGCCAGACATGACGAACGACTATCTTCCCTGGTATGACGACAGATCGATGCAAGAGTTGACCCGACGAATGCCCCCGGGCGGTCGACTGCTCGGCATCGACTTTGGCGACGTACGTATCGGTATTGCCTGTTGTGATCCCGCGCTGCGCGTGGCAAGTGCGGTGGAAACCCTGGTCAGAAAATCCTTTGCCGATGATGCTGCCCGTCTGGAGAGAATTATCCAAGAACGCCGGATTTTTGGACTGGTGGTTGGTTGGCCCCTATCGATGGATGGCAGCGAAAACCCCCGGACGCAAGCAACCCGAGCCTTCCTGCGCAACTTGCACAAGCGCAGCAATATCGCGCTACCCCATTGTCTATGGGACGAGCGTTTAACAAGTTCACAGGTTGAAAAATTTCTTATTGACGAATTGGATATGACCCGAGCAAAACGCAAAAAAATTGTTGATCAGATGGCAGCGGTTGTCATCCTGCAAAGCGCGCTGGATACCCTGCAGGCCTGATGGGGGATCTGCCCTCATTTTGGCTGGTATTCCGGCGATCAATGTTGCCAAAACAGGTCTTGGCTCTTAAACCGCTGGTGTGAACGAGACATTTTCCCGACCGCATTTTCTTGGTATCGAAGGGCTACACCCCTTCGAGCTCAATGCCCTTCTCGATCGTGCAAACCATTATGCTGAACAAAACCTGGAACCCGACCAAAAGGGCCTGGCCGGACAACTCGTCATCAATTTGTTTTACGAAAACTCCACGCGCACACGGGGTAGTTTTGAAGTCGCTGCCAAGCGTTTAGGCGCCGACGTGATCAATATGAACGTGGAAGGCAGCAGTGTCGCCAAAGGCGAAACATTGATCGATACTGCAATCACCCTGAATGCAATGAAGCCGCAATTTCTGGTCGTCCGCCACCATATGTCTGGTGCTGTCAAACTCTTGAGCCGAAAAGTTGAGGCCCGGGTTGTCAATGGCGGCGACGGCTGCCACGAACATCCGACTCAGGCGCTACTGGATGCGCTGACGGTACGCCGTCATTTTGGCCAAATTGCTGGTTTGACGGTCACCATTATTGGCGATATCGCCCATAGCCGTGTCGCCCGCTCTAATGCGCTGCTTTTGATTGGCCTGGGCGCGCAGGTCAGGCTGGTCGGCCCCGCAACGTTGGTGCCAAAATCATTCGAGCAATTTGGTGTTAGCTGTTACACCCGGCTTGAAGACGCTATGGACGGTGCGGATGTGGTGATGCCTTTACGGGTTCAGCGCGAGCGCATGAATGGCAGCTTTATCCCGAGCGAACGGGAGTTTTTTGCTCGTTATGGCGTGGACAGAAAGCGGCTAGCACTTGCCGCGCCTGAAGCTGTGGTTCTGCATCCCGGTCCAATGAATCGCGGTGTAGAGATCGACAGTGACATCGCCGATGATCGGCATCGCAGCCTTATTCGTGAGCAAGTGCAGTTGGGTGTCGCAGCGCGAATGGCGGTCTTTGATCTATTAAGCAAGGCTGAGGCCCCGAAGCCGGAGTGGTAATCATGCAAGACGACACAGCCAGCACAGCTCAAAACATCACAATCACCGCTATCAAAACCCTGGATGGCCAGCCTGTAAACCTCAGGCTGAGTGATGGCCAAATTTTGCCGGTTGATGAACCGCACCCTGGTGATAAGGTGCTCAACGCCAATGGCGCAGAACTCTTGCCGCCAATCGTCGACAGTCACGTGCAATTGTCTGAGCCCGGCAACGAACACCGTGAAAGTCTGACGGAAACCGTCGCACTGGCAGCCAAGGGTGGCATCACGCATATTTTGGGCTTGCCATACACCAGACCCAGCATGGACCGGCCAAGCGCCTTGTATGCCACCAAAAACCGGCTGGCTGGGGCAATTGGGGCCAAGGTAATCCCCGTGGCAAGTCTCTTTAACGAAACTGGTGAGATGGCCGAGTTGAGTTTGTTGAAGGACGCAGGTGCCGTCGCATTCAGCGAAGGGGAATTGAGTGAAAAAGATATCACACGCCTGCTCCGAGCTTACACCTATGCAACCGAATTGGATCTGCCGATTATCGCCAGTGCTGGTCTAAAGTCGTTTGGAGCAAGCGGCATGACCAGTGGTTCACTTGCGACGATCATGGGCATTCCCGGACAACCGATCCAGGCAGAAGCATTCCATATTGAAATGCACCTGCGCCTCGCCGAAATGACGAATGCCCGTATCCATTTTCCACTTGTCACAACATCTGAGGGAATTGAGCTGATTCGGCGGGGGAAAGCGGATGGCGTGCAGGTGACGGCTGGCACGGCAATCGCATACGCAACCGTCAGCGAGATCAGCATCGGCGATTATCGAACGTTTGCGAAATTAATGCCACCGTTGCGGAACGATACACATCGATTGAGCGTGGTGAACGCACTGAAAGATGGGACGCTGGATACGCTGTGCAGTAACCATTGTCCGGTCGATCAAGACAGCAAACGGGTTCCCTTTGAAATGGCAGACACGGGCTCTGTCGGACTCGAAAGCCTGTTGAGTGTTGCTTTCACCCTTGAAGGACACGGGATCAGCCGAAGTCGGATCCTGGAACTGCTCAGCCCAAACCCCTGTGATGTTTTTGGTCTCGATATGAGCGATAGTGCTAGTTTTACACTCTTTGACCGTAACAAATCCTGGATTTTAGATGCCAAAACTGCATCGGATCGCTGTCGAAATGTTTTGTACGAAAACTTGCCTTTAACTGGCAAAAACGTTTTGACTGTCGTAAATGCTAAAATTGTATATAAGGATCTGTAAATTCTGTTTTTTTGGGAGTTCAACTGAATGATGTCAACTTTTGCAACAACCTATGCACTCGCGCTGATTTTGCTTGGTTATGGCATCGGTGCAATCCCGTTTGGTCTGGTCCTGACGCGGCTAGCTGGGCTTGGCGATATTCGTCAGATCGGTAGTGGTAACATTGGTACCACGAACGTGTTGAGAACAGGCAACAAAGCGTTGGCTTTGGCGACGTTGGTTTTGGATGGCGGCAAGGGGGCAGCGATTGGTTTGTTCGTCTGGGCGCTGACAGGCGAAAAAAGTATCGGCTATCTTGCTGGGTTTGCCGCTTTTTTTGGTCATCTTTTCCCAATTTACCTGCGCTTCAAAGGTGGTAAAGGTGTCGCAACCGGTCTCGGCTTGTTTCTGGCTTTTACGCCGATTGTCGGCGCTTTGGCTTGCCTCACTTGGCTATTGGTCGCAGCCGTTTTTCGCTACAGCAGTTTATCAGCACTGACTGCATTCATTTTAACGCCTGTTTACATGATTGCCCTGAACATTGTCTCCCCTGAAAGTGTGGAGCGGAGCTTTATCATGATTGCTATCACGATGGCCTATCTCGTTTGGGGGCGTCATGAAAAAAATATCGCTCGATTGCGAGCTGGTACCGAAGGCAAAATCAACCTTGGCGGACAAGCCTCAGCCTAGAAGTCATGCCAGCAATACTTGTCACAGACTACAGCCAAACCGATCGTGAAGCCTGGCTGCGTCTGTCAAGAACCAGAAGAGTTGGTCCGATCACCTTTTATAAACTTCTGGAGCGGTTCGGGACCCCAAGTGAAGCTTTGGCCGCCGTTCCAAAATTAAGCACACGAGGCGGACGGGACCCGCTTCGTCCTCCCGGTCGGGACAAAGCGCTACAGGAACGTGAAA
>CAXBRM010000083.1:0-8406 GCA_963978305.1 uncultured Rhodospirillales bacterium | reverse complement strand
TCATCGGGCGCTGCCATATGAAGGCATAACCGCGGTAATCTGGGTCGGTGAGTGCTCGCCCCAGGTTATCTTCGAGCGGAATTCCAAGAATGAACCCGATAACGATTGGTGCGATGGGAAACTTAGCAAGTCGTAAGATCGTCGTCACCACGCCCAAGATGATCATTGTATAGAGCTCGGCTGCATTCTGACTGGTTAGATAAGCCCCAACCATTGAGAAAAAAATGACGAACGGAATTAGGTAGGTTCGTGGCACCGTTAACAATTTGGCGATGTACGGTATCAGCGGGTAATTAAGAATTAAAAGGACCATATTGCCAAAGTACATGGAGATAATGATACCCCAAAAGATATCGGGGTTTTCATTGATCAAAGCTGGTCCTGGTGTCACCCCTAACGAAATCAGCGCCACCAGCAGAATAGCTGTTGTGCCTGAGCCTGGAATACCCAGTGTCAACATCGGCACAAAAGACCCAGTCGACGCCGCGTTGTTGGCTGATTCTGGGGCAGCAAGACCACGCACCGATCCCTGGCCAAATTCAGACCGCTTTTCAGGCGGGGCCAAATTGCGCTCGACAGCATAGCCCATCAGAGACGCGATTGTGGCTCCCGCCCCCGGCATCACACCAATCAAAAAACCGAACAAAGATTGACGACCAATAACCGGCGCAATCTCTCGTGCTTCCCGGCGGTTAATCCGTAGCTCCTTGATTTCCTTATCTTCGCCGTCACCTTGCAAACGCCCTCGGTTTTTGTCCAAAATCAGGAAGAACGCCTCAGGCAAAGCAAACAAGCCCATAATGAGCGTGATGGCGCTGATCCCGTCTTGAATTTGGACAATGCCAAACGTAAAGCGAGGATAATTGGCAAACTGGCTGCCTTCGCCGACACTGGCAAGCACCATCCCAAAAACCAACATCAATACCGCTTTATAAGCACGGCCGCGTTCGCCAAACGCTGCGACGGCAGTCATTCCTAAAATCATCACAGCAAAATATTCGGGTGATTGAAACAACAGCGCGACGTCAGCCAATGGTTTGGCTGCCAGCGTTAACAAAATCGCGCCGATCGTGCCCCCGGCAAAACTCGAAACCGCTGCAATGGTAAGCGCTTTGCCAGCGAGACCTTTGCGGGCCATCGGATAACCGTCAAAACTGGTGGCCACCGTCGAGGCAACCCCGGGCGCATTAATCAAAATAGAGGACGTTGAGCCACCAAAGACAGCCCCATAATACACACCTGCCAACATGATCATTGCGACACTTGGATCACCAAGACCAACCGCCACGGGGATCATAATGGCAATCACTTGCATCGGCCCCAGCCCAGGCACCATGCCAATGAACGAGCCGACAATACAGCCCAAAACGACGAGTAGCATGGCCTTGATCGTGAATGCCGCTGCCAGCCCCGTTAAAATACCTTCAATCATAGTCTAAAAACCTACAAAGCTCGGAAAAGCAGGTATTTTTCGTTCCAGCACGTAAGTGACCAGCAGCCAGATACTGGTCGGAGCGATGATTGCTACAAGTAGCATGCCAAGCCAGCGCCGCTCACCAAGCAGAAAACTACCAAAAAACAAAAACAAAACGGTCGATGGAATAAAACCAAGAGGCCGCAGAACCAACGCATAAACAGACATCATCGCGACCATTGCTGCCAGTTGACCAACTGCATATTGGCCAATGTTGTCAAAACTCAAATCAGTCATTTTGCTCTGAGCTTCTTTAACCTTGCCGTCAGCGCTTTGGCGCACAGCTGTACTTGGGGCAATGATCGTCACCAAAGACGCCAATATGGCAATCACGCCAATAATTTTTGGCATCGTATCTAACCGCATCGGCGCACGCCGAAAGATGGGCGGGATAACATCTTGGAGTTGTAGTGCTTGGTACATAAAAAATATGGATACCAGCAAAAGAACAACACCGATAACTCGGTCAACGGTCAACCAACGTGCCATGATAAAATCGCCCCCTCCCTTTTATATCGTTGGGTCGGCCCGGGCTTACGCTACAGACCGACCCAATATCACCACAATAGCAGCCCTAAATTTAGGACCAACAATGTCGTGTCAGTGGCTTACAGAAAGCCCAATGAACGCATCAGATCGCCGATAACCTGTTCTTGTTCTACCAAGAACGCCTCAAAATCGTCACCCACATTGAGGATCTCAACCCAACCCATGCGGTCACGTACCTCGGCCCACTCGGGGGTTTCGTACATTGCAACCAGGGCAGCTTGATAGGCTTCAACCGTTTCAGCAGGAACGCTTGGTGACGCAAAGAAGCCGCGCCAGTTAACGAAGTACGCCGGACAACTTGGATAAGCTGTTTCACCGTCGTTTGAGGTCACACAAAGGATGTTGACTTCCCCTTGTTCAGCCATGCCCTTAGCTTCGCCAAAGCCAGTTGACAGCGCTTCGATCTCACCAGACAAAAGCGCAGCCATCGCTTCACCGCCTGCGTCATAAGGCAGATAGGCAACTTGAGTTGCATCGGCACCCGCAGCGTTCAGAACCATGGCAGCGACCAAATGGTCCATACCACCGGGTACTGAGCCACCGCCTACGGCGATCGACGTGGCATCTGCGCTATAAGCGGCGACCAAATCATCCATGGACTTAATATCGGAACTCGAGTGAGAAACCATCGCGCCGAAATCACCGATTGTACCGGCAACCATGGTGAGATCGCTAAAGTTGTATGGGAACACGCCAGTCAGTGAACGAATCACAATAGGTGTCGAGTTTACCATCAGCGTGCCATGCAAGCTGTCAGCGTTTTCGATCAAATGCCCGATTGCGACACCGCCGCCGCCGCCGGACATGTTCTCGTAGGTGGCTGAGCCAACCAAACCAGCACCGGTCAACGCCTCACCAGTCCCGCGCGCGGTACCATCCCAACCGCCGCCTGCGCCGCCTGGGATCAAAAAGTCAATATTATCAACAAGCTGATGGCCATCAGCTGCGGCGACACCGACAGCAGAGATTGCTGCAATACCTGCAACGATTGTTTTCTTCAGCATAAGTTCCTCCCTCAAGGTTGCTGAGTTAATCCGAACCGACGCCCTTATAGCGCACGGTTCAGAGCTTCCCGCCAACGGCGGATCAGAGTCTCCCTGCGCACACGATCAAGGTATACCAACAACCCTGTGTCTACCCCCAAAGGATCTAAGAATGGTTGGTTGCGTGTTGCGGAGGGAAAGAGTTTTTGCGGCCAAGCGACGTCACGATGGACCGCTGGAAATCCAACTTGATTGTTCAAAACGCGCTGTCCGTTCAGCGACAATAAGTAACGAAGGAAGTCTTCGCCAAGCTCGGGGTTCGCAGCATTTTGCGGCACAAAAGCAATTCGGGAAACAATCAGCGTATAGTCATCAGGCAAGACAATGCCAAGGCGCTCGTCCTGCGCTGACCTGACAGCTGCATAAGACCCGATGACATTGTAGGCGAGACCTAATCTACCATCTACGACGCGCTCGATTAAGGCACTCGAAGACGAAAACAAATCAACTTGGTTATGGCCCATGGCTGAAATCAGGCGCCAAAAGTCGCTGCTACGCTGTGCATCACGCGCGGCAAGCAACAAGCCAAGCCCTGAACGTTCAATATCATAGGTTCCAACGGCACCAAAAGCTTCAGGACTGTTCTCAAGCCACGCGACTAACTCAGCTCGGTTCCTTGGCACAACCTCATCGGCAATGATGTTGCGGTTGTACACCATCACAGCTGGCTCAACCGAAACAGCAAAGGCCTCATTTCTCCATAAGGCCCAATCAGGCAGTCGCCCTTGCGCCACATTCACCGGTCGAGCATAGCCATCGTTAACAAGCTTCATTTGTAAATCCATGGCTGAGGACCACACAAAATCAGCTGTGCTATCAATTTCTGCTTCGACGCGGGTGAAAATATCTTGGCTAAACAACTCGTAATATTCGATCAAAATATCGGAACGTATTGAGGCGTAAGCTTCAAGAGCGGGTCGAATGGCTTCCACATCTGCAGTAGAATAAATTTTTAGGAGGCTGGAGGCTCCGGCTTGAGTGTTGCCGACGCGCGTCGGATCTGCCGCCGCGTGTCCGGCAATCAATACCAGGCAGAGTCCAATAAGCCTAAAAGGCATGGCCATTATCCCCTCCTAATTCGGCTGTACCAGCGAGCACAATGCTGATAAGACCAAATGCTCGTCCCAGCGCTTTGTCCCCAAAACCGACGCTTACTGGCTTCATACGTCCAAAAGGCTGTCCGCAACCTGACAAAAACCAATCAGCCTCTTTACCGAGCAGATACGCGATGAGAATCTTATTAGTTGAAGACAATGATGTGATTGGCGAGGGGGTAAAGTATGCGCTCGAAACAGCTGGTGCATTGCCGGAGTTGGTCAAATCCTTATCCGAGGCCAAAGAATACTTATCACGGTATTGCTATGACATTGTGGTGCTGGATTTAAATCTACCCGACGGAAATGGTTTAAGCCTAATCCCGCAGATACAGCATCAAGAACCGACACCTGCTATCCTAATTCTGACGGCCCAAGATAGTGTATCGGATCGAGTGGCAGGCCTGGATGCAGGCGCAGATGACTATCTGGTAAAGCCATTTGATTTCGGCGAGCTTCTTGCACGCATACGCGTCTTAGAACGACGGGCCCATGGAAGATCGAAAACTGCTGACTTAATTTTTGCTGGCATTTGCCTCAGGCCAGCAAGCTTCGAGACAAGCATTGGTGGTACACCCACCAAACTATCTCGCCGAGAGTTTGGTGGGTTAAAGCTGCTTTTGGAAAACGCAGAAACAGTAGTGACTAAAAACGATATCCTCAATAAACTTTATCACGCCGATGATCCGCCGCTCGAAAATGCTGTTGAAGTCTTGATCAGCCGATTACGTAAAAGAATTATCCATTCCGACGCCGAATTAAAAACGATCAGGGGTGTTGGATATATGTTGATTGAGAAGTCGCATTGATATGATGAGCATTCGAAACCGGCTTTTGCTTTGGCTCTTGGTGCCACTAGTACCCGCCAGTGTCCTCTTCATGTACATGATTGTGAGCCGCGTTAGTCTCACAACTCAAGCGGCCTATGACCAAGTATTGCTTGGCTCAGCATTGGCGATTGCAGATCGTGTTGTCCTCGAAAATGACCGCTTGAGTGTCGATGTTCCTTACGCCGCTCTGCAAATGTTGACGAGAGCAGCCGAAGAACGGGTATTTTATGCCGTTGTATCACTGCCTGAACAGGCAACAGTTACTGGCTATCGCAACATGCCGCTCATCGAATTGAGTGATCAGAGCCCGTCATTCGAGACGGTAATATTTAGAGACGAAATGGTCCGGATCGTCGGTATTGAAGACACGGCGCTTAGCTACGGCCGCGAACAGGGTTTCGCAGTTTATGTTGCTGAGACAACGGTTCGAAGAGATGAAATCAGCAGAAGACTCACCCAACTCGGTGTTTTGGCTGGCGCACTGTTGATCCTTGGAACGGTTGTTGTGACGTTGCTGGCGGTTCATTGGGGGCTGCGGCCGCTGCGACTGCTAGCCGACGCCATTTCAGAACGTGGTGGACAGGATCTCCGACCGATTGTCCGGCGGTCACCGATTGAAGCGGCCGCTCTCGTGCGGGAGCTTAATGCCTTGCTGGCCCGCCTTGACACGGCCTTGGAAAGCCATCGTAGTTTCGTCAGAGCAACCAGCCATCAACTCAGAACCCCCTTGGCGGAAATCAAATCGGAAATCGAAATTGCGCAAGAGCAAGGTGATGTTTTAAATACAGCTTCACTTGTCCAACGCGTGGATGGCCTAAGTCGGCTGGTTGGGCAAATTTTACTGCTCAGTCGTGTTGAGGACCAACAACAAAGCCAAGAGACAGCACACGAGATCGACCTGGTCGATGTTGGCGCACGCGCAGTCGCCAAGCATTGGGGCAAATTGAACCAAGCTGGGATAGATTTAGGCCTTGACACAGTCGACACATCATCGATCGTCTACGGCAATTTGGCGCTTTTAGATGAAGCCATCAACAATTTGATCGATAATGTCTTGCTGCATGCTGAGGGTGCAACATCTGCGTCAGTCCGAATCAGGCCACAGTCAATCGCTGTCATTGACAACGCTCCGGGTCCGAAACGGTTGCTCGAGAATTTAGAAGGCGCAAGTACTGGCCGATTCGGTCTGGCAATAGTTCGCCAGATCGCAGACCTTATGGTCGCTGAAGTAATGGAGATCCCAAATGGCTTGGAGATCCGCTGGAGTGCCGCAGCCAATTGATGGCAACACGAGCGCAAACCGAACCTTAATGGTCTTATGGCGCGCCAAATTAGCCGGAGGCATTTCTGACCATCATTCCATGGGCGGGTTTCGGTGTTAAGCCTAACGGCTTTGAGTTCAAACTATCGGGCTTGGTTCAAACAAGGTCTAAGCACGTGGGCACTGTGCGCCAGGCACCAGGCCCACCACTTGAACCCTATTGATTTCGCCTAACATAAGTTGTTGGAAATCCGGCTTATCTTTGCGACGCACATGGTATTTCATGCAACTTTGTGCAACGCCCCTGATCGGAACGGTATAGCAATCCATAGTCGAGCCACTCGTACGCTGGCAAACCAGCTGAAGAGAGGTCTCCCCAAAAGTAGAATATGTCGGTTGCTCTTCTCGTTCCAACTTACGGGTGATGGTCGTCTCTAAGTGATGAACCACCTGGTCCTCAACAGCGCTGCAACCCGCCGCAAAAACCAAAGCCAGGGCGAGGAATGTCAAGCCAGTACCGCCTAAATTCACGTAAAATCCTTTCGTCAAACCAGTGGAAGCCTAGCCGTTTTCACAAACTTATATCAAGGAAATCAGTCGATAAAAATTGCTCAGAAGGATTGTGCAGTCAAATGACGTCAAAAAAGGGGCGACACGCACGACGCCCACTTTTTTTAGACACGGATCAGGTCATCACCTAAGAGCGAATGCGTGCACCGCTTGGATCCCATGGTGAAGACTCAATCACGCGACAGCTTCGCTCAACCCCAACAATGTGGGTTTTGAGTTGGGTGCCAACATCGCTAAAAGCAGGATCAATCAACGCCATCGCCAGCGATTTTTCGACGCTGTAGCCGTAGCCGCCGGACGTTGTCATGCCGATACGTTGACCATTCGGTGCCCATACCGGTTCATAGCCGGCCGCCTCCGCTTGTGCATTCTCAATTTCAAGCGTTACCAAGATTTGCTTCAACCCCGAAACCCCTTTGTCGCGTTCGGCAACAGCCGCTTCGCGACCAACAAAGGCCGAATTTTTGTCCCACGCAATCCAGCGATCCATCAGGGTCTCACCGGGGGTATAGGCTTGCATAAATTCGGCACTCCAGATTCCAAAGCTTTTTTCCATGCGAAGGCTGTTGAGCGCATAGTAACCGTATTCGCGCAGCCCAAACTCGGCACCAGCCTCAAGGAGCAATTCCCGCAAGGTTTCGTGCTCAAGCGCAGAGCAGTTCATTTCGAACCCAAGCTCACCTGCTACCGACAGACGCCCGACTTTTGCCCGTAATAGATCCAGATCCAGTTCACGACACTGCATGAATTTAAAGTTTTCGTGATCCAGATTTTCATGGGTCAGTTTTTGCAGCACTTTACGGCTGTTTGGGCCACTGATCGCGAAACCGGTGATGCCGTCGCTAATATCGCGCACCTGGACCCCAGCCATCACCAGTGCCTGTTCACCGCCTGGCAAATGGTCATGGAACCACCGCATATGCCACTCGCGAAGATAATAGGAACCCATGATCCAATACGTACCATTGCCCCAGTTAAACAGAGTCAAATCACCTTTCAAGCGACCGTCATGCCCCAAAGCTACTGCCAGGCGAGCCCGGTTATTACCAGGCAGCTTGGTGGCGAAAAGCTTATCGAGCCACTCTGCAGCATTGTCGCCGCTAACCTCATAGCGGCTGAAGCCCGTGATATCGAGCAACCCACAAGCGTCGCGGACTGCCTGGTGTTCAGCACGGATATGCTCAAAGGCGTTTGAGCGATTAAGCGTCGGGGTTTCTTCAAACCCTTTGGGGCCAAACATCAAGGGCACTTCTAAACCCCAGCTGTTTCCAAAAATTGCCCCGGCTTCCACGTGTGCACGGTGAGACGGTGTCCGTTTGAGTTTCCGGCCCGCTGGCAGCTGTTCATTCGGATAACTCTTCACAAAACGGCGACTGTAAAATTGGCCGGTGGTTTGTTTGATATATTCTCGGTTGCTTTGGAAATCACCATATCGGGCGATATCCATCGACCAGGCATCGGCCTCGGTCTCACCATGGATCATCCACTCCGCCAGGGTTTTGCCAACACCACCGCCTTGTAAGAAGCCAGCCATCACCCCACAAGCGAGCCAATAATTGCGCAGGCCGCGCACCGGTCCAACCAG
>CAXBRM010000082.1:0-8511 GCA_963978305.1 uncultured Rhodospirillales bacterium | reverse complement strand
AACAGAATAGCCCAAAAACCGCACTCTGGTTTCGTCATCACGGATCGCTTTAATCACACTCCCAAATTTGCCTGACACAATCCAAGAGCAAAAGATGTACCCAACCCCGAGAGCAACAGCCGACGCCCAGAAGAACCAAATCGAAATAAGCGACTGCGGAACATGATCGAGTCCGGGCAGATTTTGCAGACCCGACAGCCCGTTATTTCCCCTCAACCCACTGTCGTTTTGAAACAGATATAGGGATAACGCCAGCGTCATCGCTTGCGTCAAAATAGATAAATAAACACCGGTGACACGGCTCCGGAAAGCCAACCAACCAAAGACCAGCGCAATCAGACCAGGCAGCAATACCACCGCCAGAAGCTGCAGCGGCAGCGAGTGAGCAAAACCCCAAATCCACGGCAGCTCTGCACTACCAACCACACCAAAGATTTGGGTGGCAATGCCATCAGCTATTTCATCAGTGGTTGGTGGTATGGCAGCTGCAGCCAAACTATCGGTGACGATGATTTTGGTCCTGGCGAACATTAACCACATCCCAATAGCATACCCACCAATGCCAAAAAATGCCATGTGACCCAGCGATAAGATACCGCAATAACCCCAAACTAAATCCATGGCCAACGCGACCAGACACAGGCACAGCGTTTTGCCTAACGTTTTGATAAAGCTGGTCGAAATCAAATTCACACCCATGCCTTCCGAGGCGATGGTCACCCCAACGGTGAACAACGCAAGCACCAATAAAAAGATCAGAACGGCTCTGTTATTGAGCAAGTAGAATGCTGGCCGACGAGAAGAGTTACGCTCATTCATCTATTCAAGCCTCCGCCGCACGACCCTTTTGAGCAATGATGCCTTTGGGTCTGAATTGGATAAAGAGAATTATGAACAGGATCATATAGGTCTGCGCCGCAAGCGTGTTTGACGGGTTGAACCATTCAATGACTTTTTGAAGGCTGCCGACCAACGACGCGCCCAACAAAGCGCCAAAGATATTGCCAACCCCGCCAACGACGACGGTCATAAAACTTTGGACAATGTAATCGGCGCCCATTTCACTGGTCACCTTGGCATAAAGACCAATAGCAACACCAGCCAGTCCCGCAATCCCCGAGCCGAAGCCAAAGGTCAGCATATTGATGCGTTCAGGATTAATCCCCATCGACGACGCCATGCGGTGGTTTTGGCTCACCGCGCGGACCTCTAGCCCCAACCGTGTTCGGTTCATCACCAAAAAGAAGAGCCCCAAAAGAATCAGCGCCAAGACGAAAATTGCGATGCGGATGTAAGAAATTGACACAACATCGTTCAAGACCATCGATCCATCCAGCCAAGTCGGCGAGGTCAGCGGTCTTGCCTGAGTGCCAAAGATATTTTTCGCTAGTTGTTGAAGAGCAATGCTTACCCCAAAAGTGGCCAGCAAGGTTTCCAACGGGCGATGAGATAGCCAACGGATAACCAATCGCTCTAACGCAACCCCGGCAGCAAATGTGATGACAAACGCCAATGGGAACGCGACCATAATCGATAGCGTATAGTTTGGGATCACCTGTTGGACGACAAATCCTGTATAGGCCCCCATCATAATGAATTCACCATGGGCCATGTTAATGACACGCATAACCCCAAAGGTAATCGCCAACCCAATGGCCGCGAGAAAGTAAATGGAAGCCAAACTGAGGACATCGAGGCACAAATCAAAAAACTGAGCGAGGCCAAGTTGATTTTCGATCGCCCTTAACGCCAGTTGCGCTTCTTCAGCCACTGCTGGGGGCGCATTGATAAATTGGGCAAAAAAGACATGCGCGTCGATCGCTGCATCAATGTCTTGCTGTGATGGCGAATAAACCGCCAAATCCTGTTGGACCAAAAAGTCATAGGCGGTTGCCCGGCCTTCCAAAGTCCCCAACTCTTCAATCGGCACACCGCCGACTGCACCATCTTCGATATGCTCTGCCAAAATATCCTTCTGGGCTTTGGTGTCGACGATCGCTGGCGCAAGCTGAGAATTGACGAGGATCTGATAAGCCTCAGGCCGTGACAGCGCTTGATCGCCAGGAATAAGCACTTCCGTAATATCGTCGGCTTCTGGCAACTGCGTGGCGGCCCCTAATTTCACTTGAACCAATGGCGTTAAGACACCACGCACATCCAAGCTCATGTCGCCAGAAAACCCACGGATTGCCGATATGCGTTCAGAATCTGCGGTTGCAAACTGGATGGTTAGCAAGCGTTCTAAGCGTTGTTTTTGGGCCCTAATGTCATCGTCCGGCTCACTATCGATGGCCCCACGCAGGGCACTCAAATGGCTAGCATTCGAATCTCGACTAATCGCAAGCAAAGCAGTTCGGCGTACATCCGGGTCGGGATCATTTAATTGGAATTGAACCAGGGCACTCCCCAACATAGACCTTACACCAGAGTTGGGCTTAACCTGTTTGTAATCATTGTCCGCCACGACACCGATTTCCCGGCCATCGGCAAAATCAAAGATCCGTAGATTGTCGCGATCAACGACCTGGGCATAAACAAAGAGGCCGCTTTCCTTATGCCGCCACATTTCCTTCGCCTGCCACCTGGCCAAAACGCTGGGCGCTTGTTCCAGACTGCTATCCCCCAAGGCATCGATAGCCTCGCCTACTGTACGTCGAGAGCTTTTTGCGATGATATCGCCATAGTCTTGCATAAGAATTTGGATCGGTGCGTCCGCCGACTGTGCCAAGGCTGGACGCGAGGTCAGCAAGGCAGCGACTAGAGGAAGCAACACCATCCCAAAGGCCAAATTACGCAACCGCACCATACAGTTCTCTCTTCCAATAAAATTGCGTTATTCCAGCCAGTTAAAACCGATGAGATCAATGCGGTTTAGAGATGCTCGGGGAACCGAGGCCATCGGTCCCCCGAAACAAGATGAGCAAAGACTAAGCCTTAGTAGTTTGACTTAATCTGCACACAAGTGTCAGTTTCGGTGTTGTACATACCGCAACCAAGCTCCTGCCAATCAGAGATCAGTGCTGCTGATTCAGGCAGATAGTCCGTCCACGCGTCGCCAGGCACTTCCTCGGTCTGACTAATGATATCGAACTGACCATCTTCCATAATCTCACCGATCAATACTGGCTTAGCCAAGTGATGGTTCGGCAGCATGACAGCGGTACCACCGGTCAAGTTTGGAAACTCCTGACCGTACATGGCTTCACGCACGGCGTCGACATCGGTCGTGCCCGCGTCGGCAACAGCGTTCAGCCACATATTGAAGCCGATATAGTGCGCTTCCATTGGATCGTTGGTGACACGTTCTTCACCCATGGTGGCTTTCCAGGCCTCGACCCACGCCTCGTTGGTCTCCGTGTCGGCACTCTGGAAGTAGTTCCATGCTGCCAAGTGACCCACCAGGTTGGTGGTATCCAAGCCGGAGAGTTCCTCTTCACCGACCGAGAAGGCTACAACCGGAATGTCATCAGCAGAAATGCCTGACGCCGCTAGTTCTTTATAAAAACCAACGTTGGCATCGCCGTTGATGGTAGAAATCACACCAACCTTCTTGCCATCTGCCGCCAAGGCGACGACATCGGCAACGATTTTCGACCAATCCGAATGACCGAACGGGGTATAGTTCACAAAAATATCGCTTTCGGGAATGCCCTGCTGCTGAAGGTAGGATTCTAGGATATTATTTGTGGTACGCGGATAAACGTAATCGGTCCCTAACAATGCAAACTTTTCAACGCCCAATTCCTCAAGGAAGTAGTCTGTCGCTGGGATTGCCTGTTGGTTTGGCGCTGCGCCTGTGTAAAAGACGTTTTTAGAGCTTTCTTCGCCCTCATACTGAACGGGGTAGAACAGCAAACCGTTCAATTCTTCGATTACTGGCAGGACGGACTTTCGGCTAACTGATGTCCAGTTACCAAAAATGACATCAACATCGTGGACCGTCAGCAGTTCACGCGCTTTCTCGGCAAATAACGGCCAGTCAGAAGCTGGATCGACGACCACAGCTTCTAGCTCACAGCCTAATAAACCACCAGCCTCGTTCTGCTGGTCGATCATCATGACCATTGTGTCTTTAAGGGTTGTTTCTGAAATTGCCATCGTTCCCGACAGGGAGTGCAGAACACCCACTTTTATGGGACATGCTACGGCCATACCCGCGACCAACAAAGTCGCTGAGGAAACCAAAGCTGTTTTTAGGATAGATTTTGTCATATTATTTTCCTACTTTGCCACTCCACTGCCGATTGCGTATTTTGGCTAAACGCATTACAAACGGGGGAGCGAACGTTTGTTTGCTCAGGTGTCAGAGCCAAAGATTATTCAGGTCGCGGCTCTGTCACCAAGTCTGGATTACCGCGTTCACGGCGTGCATAAGGATGTACGGCAGCAGAAGCTGACGCAACTTTGTTGGCTTCTTCGGTCAAATTCTGAACAATAAAATGCCGCTTGTTTCTGCAAATGACCTATTTTTGAGACAATCAGCCCCAAAAACTTGCACTTTCAATTGAAAAACTATGCCTAGTTTATGGGGGACGAGGCCAATATCGGCCTTTGCACAGGCCCAATACTTGGGAAACCAACCTGAAATTCTAAAATTTGTCGCCTTAACGCTATATTGATGTCGGAGATCGGCGACTTCGCTGTCCGCAAGTTTGACGGGCCGTCAGCGCAAAGGCAAGCCACCCAACGTTGACAAAGCCTCAATAACTTCTTCGACCCCGTCTGCTGAGGCCATATTGGCAAAGATCGAGGGCTTCTCACCGCGGGCTTCTCGAACATCGCGCTTGTACTGCGCAATTGATACCCCCACATATGGAGCAATACCTGTCTTGTTAACGATGAGAATGTCACTTTGGATCATCCCCCGTCCACCTTTTCTGGGGATGTCACCGCCAGCGCATACGTCGACCACATAAATGCTTAGGTCAGCCAGTTCAGGTGAGAACGTCGCCGCCAAATTATCACCGCCACTTTCAATGAAGACGACATCAAGATCAGGAAACTTTTGGGTCAGTCGCTCAATCGCAGCCAAATTAGCGGAGGCGTCTTCTCGGATAGCCGTATGCGGACAGCCACCAGTTTCAACGCCTTTTATCCGATCACTAGCCAAAACTTGAGCCCGCATTAAAGCCTCGGCATCTTCTCGTGTGTAAATATCATTTGTCACCACTGCGATGCTGGCCCGCCCTGCGAGCGCCCGACACAACTGTTCGACCGTCGTCGTTTTGCCGGCACCTACCGGGCCACCAACACCCACGCGTAAGGGTCCATTCATGATCGAAACATCCTTGTTACCATCGTTTCTTGCGCCATTGCACCGCAATCTGCGGCCCACAAGTCGCTGCCGACATCATCCAGTGACAAATCCCGCGTGCAATCTATTACCGTTCTGACCGTTCTGAAATGGTAGGAGAGGATCCTCTGACCATCGCTTTGTCCTAACGGAACCAATCGCACGCCTGCAAACACAAGGTTACTAGCAAATGCCGTCAAGTATGCCGACAGCGACGCTTCGAGATCCAGGCCCTGCGACCGACAGGCTGCGGCCGCCACTACCGGCATCGCCCACTCAATCTCACCTGGCAAATCCAAGCCGTAAACATCGAGCATCAAGCGGGTAAACGCCTGCGCTTGAGCCTGGGTCTCAAGCAGCCGCGTTGCGTTTGTGCAGGTAGCAAGGGCATAATCATTTAGTATTGCAAGGTCCGATCCATGCGCTGTAGACGCCAACCGAAATAATATGGCGTCATTTCGTCCTGTCCCGAAGTACAGGACTTCACCAAGCCATTCTTGAAAATTTTTCCCCGTATTCACCTGGCCGGAGGCAACTAGAGCCTCCAAGCCATGACTAAAAGCAAAGGCTCCTGTCGGAAACTGGCCGGAAAACCAGGTTTGAAGAACCTGCTGTTGCTCAAAATTGAACTCAGTGTTCATGGGAATGTGTTCGTCCAACGCCAAATGCCCCCCGTTCAGGTTGAAACGTTCCGACAGCATAGTCGATGCGGCACCCCAAAACCTCCAGCATGTCGGCCAGAACTTTGTCCGGCTTCAACACCAAGTGATCATCGAATATTTGGCACGGCGTATGCCGATTACCAACGTGCCATGCCACCCGCGCCAGTTCCTGAGAGCGCTCAGGCCACGCCCGCATTATCGGCTCGCTCGCCTCCAAGATTGCGACCAAGGCGCCATCTTCAAGCTGGATTGCGTACCCTGACATAAGCTCAGTTGGCTTTGGCAGGTCCAAAAGGAAGGCTTTACCTCCGTTTGTTTGTAGTATTTTACGACGGCAGAAACGCTGTTCGTAACTCAGCTCAAGCGAGTCAGCGGGTGCCCTGTCTTGTAATGGTACAATCTCTGAACCGCGGATCATATCGCCTCAGTACAGAAAATAGCGCTGCGCCATTGATAATTCGCTGGCGGGTTCACAGGTCAAAAGCTCACCATTTGCGCGGACTTCGTAAGTTTCAGGATGCACCTCGATGTCGGGTGTCGCGCTGTTGAGCTGCATTGCCGATTTTCCGATTTCCCCACGCGTGTTTTCGACGGCAAACGTCGACTTCTCCAAACCCAGTCGCGAACCGACATCAGCGAACTGCGCTGCCTCGCTGACAAATGTCACAGCGTTGCTCGCAACGGCCTTACCAAAAGCACCGAACATGGGCCGCGTATATGTAGGCTGTGGTGTCGGGATACTGGCGTTCGGATCGCCCATTTGAGCGCAAACAATGCTACCACCGATCAACACCAGTTCTGGTTTGACACCAAAGAAAGCCGGTGACCACAGTACCAAGTCTGCGCGCTTGCCAACTTCAATACTGCCGATGTGGCGGCTGATACCATGGGCAATGGCCGGATTAATCGTGTATTTGGCAATGTAGCGCTTGGCCCGAAAATTATCATTGTCGCCCGTTTCCTCTGCCAGACGACCCCGCTGTTTTTTCATTTTGTCAGCCGTTTGCCAGGTACGAATGATGACTTCACCAACGCGACCCATCGCCTGACTATCGCTGGCAATGATCGAGAAAGCGCCCATGTCGTGCAGAATATCTTCGGCCGCAATGGTTTCCTTGCGGATGCGACTTTCCGCAAAAGCCACATCCTCGGGGATGCTTTTGTCCAGGTGATGACACACCATCAACATGTCTAAATGCTCTTCCAGCGTATTCACCGTATAGGGGCGGGTGGGGTTGGTCGAGCTGGGTATGACATGCTCTTCGCCACAAACTCGAATGATGTCAGGCGCATGCCCTCCTCCCGCTCCTTCGGTGTGAAAGGCATGGATGGTTCGCCCGCCAATCGCTTTGATCGTGTTTTCGACAAAGCCACTTTCATTCAGCGTATCCGTGTGAATCATGACCTGAACATCCATCGAATCGGCAACGGATAAGCAGCAATCAATCGCTGCTGGCGTTGTGCCCCAATCCTCATGCAGTTTAAGGGCGCAGGCACCAGCTTGAACTTGCTCCTCAAGCGCCGCTGGTAAACTCGCGTTTCCTTTGCCAGCAAACCCTAAATTCATTGGAAAGGCATCAGCTGAGCGCAGCATCTGGGCCATATGCCAAGGCCCCGGCGTACAGGTTGTCGCCAAAGTGCCATGCGCCGGGCCCGTGCCCCCTCCTAACATCGTCGTTAAGCCGCTATGGAGCGCATCGTCGATTTGCTGCGGACAAATAAAGTGGATGTGGCAATCAAAGCCCCCTGCTGTCAGTATCTTACCCTCGCCAGCGATCACTTCTGTCCCCGGGCCGATCACAACATCAATGCCGCTTTGGGTGTCAGGATTCCCTGCTTTGCCAATTGCTGTAATGAAGCCATCCCGCAAACCGACGTCGGCTTTGTAGATACCCGTGTAATCCAGGATAAGAGCGTTGGTTACGACGGTGTCGACGGCACCCATCGCTCGCGAACGCTGGCTTTGACCCATACCATCACGGATAACCTTACCGCCGCCAAATTTCACCTCCTCGCCGTAAGTGGTGTAATCACGCTCCACCTCAATAAACAAGTCGGTGTCAGCCAGCCGAACTTTGTCGCCGGTGGTTGGCCCGTACATGTCGGCATAGGCAGACCGTGAGATCCTTGTGCTACTCATGATTAAGCCCCCCCATCACAGCTTTGTTAAAACCATAGATAACGCGGTCACCCATGATCGGAATCAACGTAACCTCTCGTGACTGCCCTGGTTCGAACCGAATTGCCGTGCCACTCGGAATGTTTAAGCGCATGCCTGCCGCTGCATCACGATCAAATTTCAAGAACGAATTCGTCTCTGCGAAATGATAATGGCTACCCACCTGGATAGGCCGATCACCGGCATTAGAAACAATTATGACTTGCTCCTCACTGCCTTCATTCAGCGTGATTTCGGTGTCATGAACAATAATTTCGCCAGGCTTCATACCTAGTCTCCCCAAATCTTCATCGGATAGGATGCGCAACAGTCACCAACTTCGTTCCGTCTGGGAACGTAGCCTCAACTTGGACATCATGGATCATTTCTGCCACGCC
>CAXBRM010000081.1:0-8575 GCA_963978305.1 uncultured Rhodospirillales bacterium | reverse complement strand
ATCTGAGCACAGCAATTTGGATCGACGGCAGTTTTTGTGCGGGAAATTCTATTGGGCGATGTCAACAGGATGAAGATCGTAGATTATTGCCGCCCTCAGATGGTTTAGTTTACGTTGATCCTAATGAGATGATGTTCACTTTACGATGAGTACTTTGAAAAGGTTTTTCTACTATATTTCTGCATATCCAAGAAGCGCTTTTGAATCTCAGGACACGTTATTGTTTAAGAACAGGATCTAAGCTGCCGCTGTTAAACGGAACAATGAGACTTTTTGCAATCACGCCTGTCCAACTCCTACGATCTCACAAACAACATTTTGGTTCTGGCCTCAGAGGTCTATCGCCTTGGCAAGCCGAACTTTTGATGGGTTAAGCGTCCGAAACGGTTGGTGCATCGCTCGATTTCCAGTGTCTGATCAAATCCACAGCAACAAGGGAAAAGGTAAACACTACATATCCGCCCAACGCGATGTATCCTACCTCTAGGGATAAGAAAGGAAGTGACTGAAAACTCACAATCAAAACTGCCAGCACAAATACCTCTAAAAGAGATAATTTTGATGTGATGGCATAGATGTTTTCAATGATGATCCCTCTGTTCGGCAAGAGGTTTGCCGCACTAAAGATAAGCTTAGCTAGTGGAAAAATCACCGAAAATACAAGAATGATAATTGCTAATACCACTTGGTCTGTTGAAAATAAAAACCCCACCACCTGTATGATATTAGACTCTTTTGCTTCAGCATATTTTGATTTCTGAAACTGGTCATACAAGTAGTTAGTCACCGAATCGTAGAATTTATCGATATTTTCGCTTCCGAGATCAGTGATCAGAGGCTCGATTGAACGGGCCAACAAGGCTGTGATAAAACCATCACCTTGCCTGAGGAGCCTACATGCACCAGGAACCACGCAGATCCCGCGGTCATCAAGGAAATCAATGAAACCTTCTTCTATGCTGTCTGAATTTGTCTGAATCTGATCTGAAAAACCCTCAACAATTTCACCATAAATCGCTTGAGCTCCCTCTTTGCCACCGAAGAGTTCATCTATCTTTTCCTTGGTTGCCACAGAATACTTGTGAATTGGAAAAGCGAACGCGGCACAGATACTCAAAGCTGCAATCACAAGAAGGGAGTATATTAAGGTCCGACGCATTGGGCTGCCCTGTATTTCGTTATTGACTAATGAACCGCTATTAGCAGGGATCGAAGCTAACTGCGAATCTGAAATCGCAGGCTTGTGATGTCGTTTTTCGGGGGCAAGCCGATACAGTTTGACCGCGCCCTAAAAGACTGCAAATCTCCTGACAGGCTGTAAGAGGTCTGACTTAGATCCAAGGAGCTTTTAAGTTAAAAAAATGATGCGAATTTTCGGATTTTGGATTGCTTTCTCGTTAGCCTTGTTACCTCAAAATTCATCCGCTCAGATATTGGATGATACACAGATCTGGTGGGAAGACTTCCTGACAATTGAAACTGAGGAGGAGAAAATTCGGGACCTGTACGATCAAATTGCTCAACACGTCGGTCTGCAAAAAGTCCCTGAACTATATTTATCGCCTGAGAAAACGGATGAATTGTGCGGCAAACGTAGGTCGGTGAATATCACTATCAATGCGTACTATTGCCGAGCCAACAGGTCGATAGCCGTCACCCGAGCACTCCTAGATGAAACGAAAGATCCTGACAGCACCCTGAATTTTTTGAGCTTAGCTTTTGTATTGGCCCATGAACTAGCTCACGCACGCCAGCACGAGGTGACAGGCTTCACCAGGGGTAATTTGGTACCATTCGTTCTCATTGATGAGCTTCAGGCTGATTGTATTGCGGGCTCAGTTCTGCAACTTAGCTTTCCTGGGGCTAAACAGCTGTACGCTGAGGGCCGAGAGACTGCGCACAGCTTCGGAGACTATAATTATTTCTCGTCCTTTCATCATGGCGACCCAGATCTGCGAGAATTTGTGTTCCAACTAGGGTACATTTTTGGTCAGCCAGAATTTTGCTTGTCGCATCCCGCCTTTAATTTTAAAGACCCAAAGCCCATCGACTTCTTGAGGAAATTTCCAAGAGAATTTGTCGCTGATATGCAACTTAGAGATATCGATCTGGTTTGCGATCTGGTCAAAGAGTTTACAGATGAAGGCCGCAACAGGCAGGTAGTTACTGCTGTTTGCCTTACCTTAGAAACATGGCTGAAAGATGGATAGTTGAATAAGCCCACTCATACAGAAAGTCGATCTTGGAGCTGGGCTTATCGGTGAAAGAGGTCTTGGTGATCTCTGGGACTACGTTGGGATCTCGGTTCCGAAGGTGGCCATAGTAGTTCTCAATCATCTCGATAGACGTGCCGATGTTGGAGGATAGCTGGTAGATGCTGACACCCTCGATCAACTTCATAGTGATGTAGGTGTGACGGATTGAGTATGGCGTGCGTCTCTTGCCCTGCTCGTCAAGGCCAGCCCAACTCCTCCAGCAGGTTGTTGAAGGACTTCTTAAACGACATGATCACCTTGCCATCAGGGTTCACCAGAATCGGCTCTGTCGGTTCTGGCCTGTGACCCAGCTCTTCGGCCCTAAAATCGTAGACGCGCTTGAGGTAACGCTCCACACCAGCGTTACAGATGACGTCTCGGGTCCCTGTCTTGCCCGAGACCCCAATAACCACCCTCTTGTCAACCAGCATGTCTTGGATGGTGGAGATATTCTTCCATTTCAGACTGCGGATCTCCGTGCCACAGCGGATGTCCGTGTTGCCCAGGATCAGAATGTACTGCTGGGTGTAGATCCGCTGCCTGCTGACTCTGCTGTTGGCGTGCTTGATCCAGCCTCGCATTTAGGAATAGAGCTCCCGCCACTCTTCCTTGGAGAAGTCTGATCGCGTGTTGATCTTCAGATTGGGCTTGGGAATGGTTAGCAGGTCCTTGAGATAGCCTTTGCGTCTGCCGTTCGCCAAGACTTTCTTCATCACCGTCTGATGGTGTCCGACGGTGACGTTGGAGTAGTTGTGTTCATTGAAACATTGCGAGATGTAGCTGGTCATCATGTCTTCATTGATCTGATCGATCACCGTGCCTTTGAAGAAAGGCACCAGGTTCATCTCGACCATACGCACCATACCGACCCTGTAGGTCTCGCTGCGATCTCTGAAGAGCTGCTTGCTGTCCCCTACCCACTCCTTAGCAACCTTCTCAAAAGGCGGTGCCTTGATGACCTCTCCGCGTCTGACCTTGCCTTCCAGCTCGTAGTACAGATCCTCAGAGAACCGACGGCCTTCATCAAAGTCGGCAGTCCTGGTGGATTTGACCACGTATCCTTTGGTGTTGGGAACCTTGATGCGCACAGTCCACTTAGGCCGTGTCTTGTGGTCATTGCGCTTGTACATAACGATCCGACCATCACTATGGTCAGAAAGCCTAACGTGCGCTTGGCCAAAGATCTGGGAACAGAATCATTGGACCCAGAAGCGCCAAGGGCACGACGGGCCCAAAAACACCAAAAATGGCAGCTAATCCGCCGAAACCCGAACTTCCACCAGCTCTTTTTCGCGATCCAGAAACTTGTAATGCATCTTCACCGTTTTGAATAAGCCATCGACTTGATTGAAAACGTCTTCTGGATCAAAATCGGCGCAAGAATAGACATCAAGTTGCATCAAGCCCGGGCTGACCTCATCCCAAATGTGTAAAGCAATATGGCTTGTTTCGATGATGGCGACTGACGTCATCCCTTTATTGCCAGGTTCACTGACATACGTCGTGTAAGGCCCTGCCAACAATTTCATGTCAATTTTTTTGATGAGGCTTCTGATCCAATCCGAAACTTTATTCAAATCATCCTCCTGCGGACACCAGCCAATATCAGCTCGCACGATTAAATGCTTATGCTGCTGTGTCATCAAAACCTCCTGTTTGAAGATATTGGCATTTAAGCCAACAGCTGTGATTTGGTCATTTCGTATGGATATGATGGTACGCACTCGGTTATAGCCATGTAAAAATAAGATATCAAAGAAATTTTATTTTTATTAAATTATTTTATGACGTATCTGCTCTGCAAGGAGACTCGGACGCCCACAAACACGAGCGCGACAGACAAAATCGTTCGAGCGCCAAGCCAAATCACCAGCGCGAACAGGTCAATTCCTAATCATTAAGTGGCGAAATTATAGCCAAGCATGCTAATCGCATAATATGCATGTGACGGTTGTGTGACCATGCATTGACTCTTATGCGATCATTAAAGAATTAGATGCTCCCTGTCGGGCTATCAAATTCGCCACTCCCGACGACAACACGACCACTGGAAAGAGCCAACCCATGCACTTGGCGTTGCGCGCAATTACAAAATCTTATCCTGGCATCATTGCGAATGACGCGATTGATCTGGCGGTGAAGCGCGGCGAAATCCACGCACTGCTGGGAGAAAATGGTGCAGGCAAAAGCACGTTAATGAAAATTCTTTTTGGTTTGGTCCAGCCTGATTCAGGAAGCATTCAGATCAATGGCAGGCACCGACGCCTGAGCTCACCCAACCACGCCAAAGCCTTAGGGCTGGGGATGGTGCAGCAGCACTTTGCGCTGTTTGATGGGCTGAGCGTCTTAGAGAATATTGCCCTTGGCCTGGGCACTGGCCTCGCTGGGCGCGATCTACGGCAAAGAGCGACCGACTTAGCAGAGCGCTATGGCCTGGCAATTGACCCGGATGCTTACGTTTTTACCCTATCTGCGGGTGAAAAGCAGCGGATTGAAATTGTCCGAACAATGCTGGCCGATCCAGATATCATCATTTTGGACGAGCCAACCAGCGTTCTTACCCCGATTGAAACGGAACAATTGTTCAGCGCCATTGAGACGCTCAAGGATGAAGGCAAAAGCGTCATTTTCATCACCCACAAGCTCGATGAAGTCCAAGCCTTGTGCACCAATGCAACCATCCTGCGACTTGGTAAAGTGGTCGGTACTTGTGATCCGCAGACGACCAGCACAACCGAAATGGGCACGATGATGCTTGGTCAAGCACTACACGCAGACCATCGTGTTCACACGGAAAAGATCGGTGAAACAATGCTTTCGGTCGATGGCGTCGGCGAAGAAATCGACAGCTTTTGCGTCCAAATTCCATCATTCGAGCTAAGAAAAGGCGAGGTGATCGGCATTGCCGGTGTGGCAGGGAATGGCCAGGATGAGCTGTATCGCATCCTCAGCGGCGAGCACCGTTTGGTGGGAGGGGGAAGAATTGCATTCGAAGGCCAAGACATCACATCTTTGAAACCAAACGCGCGCCGCAACCTTGGCTGCGCCTTTGTTCCCGAAGAACGCTTGGGGCACGCGGCAGTTCCCCACCTCTCTTTGGATGGCAACACGCTGCTGACCAATCTCATCGACCAAAGTTTCACACGATTTGGACTAATAAACCGGAAAGCACAGCGTGAGACCGCTGCTGCAATTAGCGAAACGTACGACGTGCGTCACGCTGGGACATCGAAAAGTGCAAAAAGCCTATCAGGCGGTAATCTGCAAAAATTTGTTGTTGGTCGCGAGTTGCTCAAGAAACCCAAATTGATTGTCATCAACCAACCGACATGGGGCGTCGACTTGGGCGCTGCCAAGCGGATCAGAGATGAGTTGATCCGCCTGGCTGCACAAGGCGCCGCCGTTGTGGTCATCAGTCAGGATTTGGAGGAGCTGCTGAGCATATGCGATCGACTTGCCGTGCTGAATAAAGGCTTTTTGAGTGAGGCCAAACCCGTTGGTGACTGGAGCGTTGAGCGATTGAGCCATTCAATGCTGGGTGATGGAGACGGGCGCCACTCATGATTAAATTCATTGCCAAGCCGCACACTGACTGGAAAGATAGCGCAGTAAGCGTCGCCATCGCTGTCGCGCTGACCCTGGTGATTTCTTTGCTTGTTTTGGCCGTCACGGCAAAACAGCCGGTGACGGCATTGTGGGAAATGATGACCTATCCTTACCAGGGGGGTACCGTGGCGGTGCAATGGGGCAAAGCGCTCAATCGGGCAGCCTACCTTGCGGTCATCGCAATGGGATTATCAATTGGCTACCGGGCAAATGTTTGGAACATCGGTGCAGAAGGACAGTTTGCACTGGGCGGTATTGGTGCGCTCGGCATTTGGCTGTTATTCGGGCAACCCGACAGTGTTTTTTTTCTGCCCATATTGATAATCAGCGGGGTTGCCGCCGGTATGATTTGGGCAGCCATCCCCGCACTGCTGAAGAACCAGTTTAATACCAACGAGCTCCTCGTCAGCTTAATGATGGTTTATATCGGCGCCCAAATGCTGTTTTTCCTGAGTAATGGCCCTTGGGAGGGGCCCGTTAAATACTCGCCGCCGCAAAGCGATAAATTGCCGGAGAGCTTGCGACTGGCGCCTCTGATCGCCGTGGCTGCCAAATTACATTGGGGCGTGATTTTAGCGGCCATTGTTTGTGTTGTTCTTGGCAGTGTCCTGAGCTTTACGCTGCTCGGTTATCGTCTGTCTGTCGCCGAACAAACGCCAAAAGCCGAACGTTACGCCGGTTTCAATCCGAAAAGCACCGTGTGGATCGCTTTTTTAGTGAGTGGCGGATTAGCTGGCTTGATGGGCGCCGTTTATTTGAGTGGCGACATTGGTTTCTTGACCGAGCAGAGCAACTTTTTACAGGGATTTGGGTTTACTGCGATTGTCATCGCATTCCTTGGTCGTCTCCATCCATTGGGGATCGTCCTCGCCGCCCTTTTCATTGGTTACGTCAATGGCGGCGCAACCTGGGTGCAGGCAAACTTACGCGAAGATGACAGCATCGCTGGCTATGTCGAGGTCATTGCCCTGTTTAGCACGCTCGCAACCGCGATCTTGGTCAGCCACAAAATTGAATTTTTGGGCCTGTTAAGAAGTCGCCGCTCCGAAGGGGAGGCGCAGTAATGGACTTTGCCTTCCTAATTTTACTGTCTGTAGCGGCAATCAAGTTGGCAACCCCCCTGCTGTTGGCAGCAACGGGAGAACTGGTTGTTGAAAAGAGTGGCGTTCTCAATCTTGGCATCGAAGGCATGATGCTGATTGGGGCTTTGACGGCTTTTATGATGGGGTCGTACATTGATGTCGAACGGTGTGAGCAATACAGCGATCTGCTCAAAATGTGCTTGCTGGGATCGAACGAGTTGCCAATTGCCCGCTATCTCATAACTATCATCGCCGGCGGCTTGGCAGGTGCTGTCTTAAGTGCCTTGTTCGCTGCACTTGTATTAATCTTCCGCAGCAACCAAGTGGCGACCGGCCTGGGGCTAACCATTTTAGGCCTAACCATGACCAATAGCTTGAGCAGCGGCAGTAGCAATTTGACCGTAGGACAGGTTCAGCACTGGCTGCCCAAAGATTGGTCCGCGATGCCGATCATTGGTCCGTTTCTAACGCTGGATTTGCTGGTGCCATTCGCCTTCATTGCAATGCTTGGCGTCTTGCTGGTTTTGAAACGCACACGGCTGGGATTGATTATTCGCGCCGTAGGTGAAAATCATGACAGTGCCTACACGCTCGGATATCCGGTTAACCTCATCCGCTTTGGCTGCATTTTGTTCGGCGGTTTCATGTCTGGTGTCGCCGGCGCTTACATTAGCATGATCCAAATCGGCGCCCCGACCTGGCGCGAAGGCATTACCGCGGGCGCTGGTTGGCTGGCCCTGGCACTGATTTTATTTGGCACTTGGCGGCCCATGCGCGTTATGGGTGGTGCTTTGCTGTTTGGCTTGGCGCTCAGCCTTGAACTGCGCCTCCAGGTTTTCAACTGGCTGCCAGGATGGGTCATCAGCTTTGGCTTGCCCATCCTCCCCTACCTGATTCCGATCATCGTTTTAGCGCTCATCAGCGCTGACGCCGCGATGATCCGCCGAAATGCTCCTGCCAGTCTTGGCAGAAGCTTTAACCCGTCGAGTTGAAGTTGAAGCTTGCTCGATAACACTCTGATTGCATTGAGAAGGACGAACAGAATGCAAAAATACCTTACTGCTCTCACCGCTGCCTCCGCCGCATGCGTCATGGCGACTGGGGTCGCATTTGCCGAAGACGTCACCAAAGTTGGCTTTATTTATGTCGGTCCTGTGGAAGACTTAGGCTGGACATATCGCCACGACGTCGGCCGCGAAGCGATTGAGGCCGCTTACGGTGACAAGGTGGAAGTCACATATATTGAATCAGTTCCGGAGGGTCCTGCTGCTGTTGACGCCATTACCGATCTCGCTGAAACTGGTCATGATATCATTTTCACGACCTCGTTTGGTTATATGGATGCCACCAATGAAGTGGCGGCCAAATACCCAGACATCGCTTTTGAACACGCAACTGGTTTCCGCCGCGACACTGAAAATGTTGCAACTTATTCTGCACGTTTTTACGAAGGACGTGTCATCCAGGGTTTAATTGCCGCTAACATGACAGAAAGCAACAAAATCGGATACATCGCGTCTTTCCCAATTCCGGAAGTCATCCGCGGTATCAATGCATTCATGTTGGAAGCCCAGAAACACAATCCTGACGTGGAAGTTGATATTCGTTGGGTCTTCAGCTGGTTTGATCCTG